>DATMNH010000346.1:0-9260 GCA_035568975.1 Casimicrobiaceae bacterium | reverse complement strand
AAGCCTCGCGATGGCGAAACTGATGCTTGTTGCCTTGTTGGCGATGTATGTCGGATTCGGAATTCTAATTGCTGTCTATCGCTTGATTAGCAAGCTGGACTGAGCGTCTTACTTTGGAGCACGCCAATGAACTACAACGGTGGCTGTCACTGCGTTCGGGGGCTGCAACGGCAGGGATCAATGTGCGTTGCTTAGAGGGCGTAGAGCTGTCTTCACTCTAGAAGGTGCCGGTTGACGGCGCTCGTTCTAGGGTCACATTTGCCCGACAAGGTGCTGAAGCGGAACGGGAAGTTGGGTGTCCTTACCGATGCTGGGAATCCACGATTATTGGCTGTTCGTTGCAACGGGCGTGTTTTTGAATCTCACGCCAGGGCAGGATACGCTTTACATTCTCGGCTCCAGCATTGCATACGGGCGACGCATAGGTCTCGCATCCGCTTTGGGAATCAGCGCTGGCTGTATTGTGCATACGCTCGCCGCAGCGCTCGGTCTGTCGGCGATTCTTGCGACCTCGGCAACCGCATTTATCGCGGTGAAACTTGCAGGTGCGGCGTACCTTATCTACCTTGGCATTCGCGCCCTTACAGCACGGGCCGATCCCCTTGCGCCATTGCAGCAGCCTGCCTCGATGCCCACAGGACTGGCCTTTCGCCGAGGCGTTCTGACGAACGTTCTCAACCCGAAGGTCGCCCTGTTCTTTCTGGCGCTCCTGCCGCAGTTTATCGATTCCGATAGTCCGACCAAGGTCGGCGCATTTCTCGCTCTGGGCCTTACGTTTGTTGCGACGGGAACGCTGTGGTGTTTGTTGCTGGCCGTGGCTGCTTCACATATTCGCGGATTCTTCGTCCAGCATCCACGCGCGTTTACTCACCTTTCTCGGGCTAGCGGCACGCTATTCGTCCTACTTGGTCTGCGGTTGGCTGCGAGCGAGCGATGATGCCTGGCCCGGATATTCGAGCAGCTTGGCGCGCCGCACCGTCACGCGCAGCACCGTTGCGCCGCTTAGTTTGGTTCCTTAGACGAAAGGAGCTCCAGTGGTTAAGCACAGCGGGGGTTGTCACTGTGGCCGCGTCCGATTCGAGGTCATCGCGCCGAAGCGACTGAGCGTATCGGAATGCAACTGCTCCATTTGCAGCAAGGCAGGTTTCCTGCACCTGGTGGTCCCGGCGGATCGATTCAAACTGCTGAGTGGCGGCGACACACTCAAGACCTACAGTTTCAATACTCACACAGCCAAGCATCTGTTTTGTTCCGTGTGCGGCATCAAATCGTTCTATGTCCCGCGTTCTCATCCGGATGGGATCAGCGTGAACGCACGGTGCATTGATTCTCAAACGATCGAGGAGTTGACGGTTACTTCGCTCAACGGTCGCGAATGGGAGGCCCAGTACCCGAAAGGCCGGGGCGAGTACACGCAGTGACAGCGATCCTGCCGTCTAACTTTTCCGTGCGGGCGTCCGTCCCGCCGGCGAGTGGACATGCCGCTCCTGTCGAAGGTCAGACGTGCATTCAGACGTAGCAGTCCAAATGGCATTTCGATTGAGCTTGCTATTGTTGTTGTTCGCTTGCGCGCTCTGCTTGCCGATGGCGCACGGCGCCGAACGCGTTGGAGAAGCCACATATTTGTACGAACTTGAACGATATGCGCGCGCTGTCATCGGGCTGGAAAAAGAGTTCCTGCCTCTGATCGAGGCAGCTTCCGGCGAGGAACGCTTCGACCTGTATTGGACGTACAATCATCTGACGGGCGCCTGGACGCAAGTTGATTTCTTGCAGACGCTCTTGCGGCTTTCGGTCGCGGCTGCGTCGGACTCGGATGAAGAGATGACCAGAACGGCTCTTCGGGACCAAGCCCAATTTGTGCTTTGGGAGCTGGATTACGCCATCGCCGATCTCGCGCGGAACGTGTCCGAGGTCAGCGGACCGAACCAGTTGCGGATCAATGAGGCTCTCCGCTCGTTGCTATCGGAAGTCCGAACGACAGCCAATGGTTTGTTGGCCGATCAATGTGCGCGCATGCCATGCGCAGCCGGGACCTAACGTCGGCGGTGCTGGCGCGCCGTCCGCTCGGCGCCGGTTCCTTTGGGCTGGTTAAAGCTGCATCGCCTGGGATCGCTATGAACGCTACGAGTCCGATCAACTTGACTCGTAATGCATCTGTCGCGACCACCCGCATGGCATCCTTGGTGCACCTCCTGTCGATCGCGCTCCTGGCCGGCGGCGCGACTCTGCACGTCCCGCTTGTCCACGCCGAAGGCGGCCCCGGCGATAGCATTGGTCACCTGGACGTCGACAGACGCGAGCGGACCTATCTTGTTCACGCTCCGTCCGGCTACGACGGCAAGGCTGCCCTGCCCATCGTGATTGTCCTCCACGGGGGTGGCGGTAGCGGCGCAGGGGCGGTGCGTCTGACCGGAATGAGCGCCAAGGCCGACCGAGAAAAATTCCTCGCGGTCTATCCGGACGGGACCGGCCCTCTCAGGACTCGCTTATTGACGTGGAACTCGGGCAACTGCTGCGGCAATGCGATGAACGCCAAAGTGGACGACGTTGCTTTTATTCGGGCAATGCTCGACCGCCTTGAGCGCGACCATGCAATCGACACGAAGCGAATCTTTGTCACCGGCATTTCAAACGGCGGCATGATGGCGTACCGTCTTGCCTGTGAGATGTCCGATCGAATCGCGGCGATTGCGCCCGTCGCCGGCGCGCAAAATGTCGAATGTCCGGCAGGAGGGCCGGTCTCCGTGATCATTTTTCATGGCACGAAGGATCAGAACGTTCTCCTCGACGGGGGCGAACCGCGCAAACACTTCGGGCCATTGCGCACCGACCGCTCAGTCGCCTACGCGGCGTCTTTCTGGGCGGCGCGAAATGGCTGCACCGGGCAACGGCTGCATCAACGGACCGCATCCTTGCGTACGGAGGCGTACACGGAATGTAAAGACGGAACGGGTATAACCGTGAACATCGTTGAGAACGGTGGTCATGCGTGGCCGGGCGGTGAGCGAATGAGTCCGGTCCTGGACGAGCCAAGCCATGAGGTGTCGGCGACCGATTTGATGTGGGCGTTTTTCGCCATTCATCCGAAACGATGAAGCTCTGTCCTATGCTTGTAGTCCTGCTTCTACCAACAATAGGCCTGGCTGCCTGCGGCAAATCGAGCGAGCAGACGGAGCGGGAGCAAGTGGCGCGTCAAGTCGCCATGCAAAAGGCGCTCGAGGATTCTATCGCGGAAGAGCGCGCAAAAGACCGGCGGATGCGTGATGCCGCCGCGGAAGAGGTGAATGAGCGCATCGCACGCGAGACTGCGGAACACGAGCTCGAAGTTGCCAAGGCGGCGACCGCCCTCCAGGTAGCGCCCACACCGGAGCAGCTGCAGGCCGAACGTGCCGCTGCGTTGCGGAGATACACGGACCGGTTGATGCAAACCGTCAACGATCCGGCTTCCGCTCAGGTTCGCAAGGTGGAGTTGAGCCCGAAACAAAATGGCATGTGCGCGGAGTTCAACGCGAAGAACCGGGCCGGTAGCTATACGGGGTTCAAGCGCGTCGTGGTCACCGATACCCGCGTAACGGCCGAGGAACCGCCAATGGGAGACACGCTGACGCAGTTTCTCCTATTCCAGATCGCCGCCCGAGACACCGGCTGCTTTTCCGATGTCGAGAAAGTCCGTATTCTGCAGTAGCGAGAAGCAACCCGGTGAAGGCAGCAAAGGAATGCTACCAAGGAATGCCACAAGGAACGCCACAAAAATAAGGGGCGCGTTGCGCCCCCTATTTTCACTACCACGCGGTAATTACGATTTCTTCATCGCCTTGGCATCGGCCTTGGCTTTGTCGTAAGTGGCCTTGGCATCGGCCTTAGCGGCCTTCTCCTTGGCTTCAGCGTCCTTCTTGCAGGCCTTCTTCTCATCGCCGGTCTTTTTCTTGCATTGTGCTTCGGCGGCTTCGGTATCGCCCTTGATCTTGGCTTTGGCGGCCTTGTAATCGCCTTCCGCCTGGGCTTGCATCGACTTCGCGTCCATTTTAGCCGCATCGGCCGCAACAGCAACGCCGTTCACCGACATCGCGAACAAGCCCGCCATTAATGTAAGCATCAGTTTACTCATTATTCATCTCCTGTTTCAAAGTGTGCAAAAAAGCTCCGGAAGGGCGTACGACAATGGTGACCGGTGCAATATCGTTCACTCACCGCCTGTCACTCTTGTTTCTGATGCCGCTATCGCGCCCCAGCCAACAGCCAGCTATCTGCGCCATGTCTGCTTCAAACATGGGACACACTTGGCATTTTAACGCGTTTGCGCCAGTTTTGCCCATAAGGCATCAAATCCGGCGTTCGAGGTGGTTGCTTTGCTCGCAGGCTGGTCAAGGCGTGGCAGGGGCGAGTCCGCCTCGACGAGCCACGGAGTCGAGGCACTGCTTTTCGAGCGGGGTAGTTATATAGTCCGGGTGCGGGCAGCAACTGGCGAATTTCTTACCCAAACGGCCCGAGCGCGACAAATACGAGGAGGAGTGAAAGTCATGGCTACACCGATCCGGCCGACAGCGCGGCTGCCGTGATGGAACGAGCATGTTCGGAGGCGGAATGGAAGACGCGCGTCGACCTTGCGGCGTGTTACCGCCTGGTCGAGCTCTACGGCATGTCCGACATGATCGCCAACCACATATCGGCGCGCGTGCCCGGTGAGTCGGGCGCGTTTCTGATCAACGCCTACGGGATGTTGTACGAGGAGATTACCGCGTCCAGCCTGATCAAGGTCGACCACGACGGCAAGATTCTCAGCACGCCCGATTTCGGACCCCTAGACTACGGCGTGAACAAGGCCGGCTACGTTGTCCATAGCGCGGTGCATGCTGCGCGGCCTGAAGTAGCCTGCGTGATCCACGCGCACACGTGGGCGACGATGGCCGTATCGTCGCTCGAATGCGGCCTGCTGCCCTTGACGCAGACTGCGATGCGCTTTCTCAAGATTGGTTACCACGACTATTGCGGTGTCGTATTGAAGCTCGACGAGCAGCAGTCGCTGGTTCGTGACCTGGGCAGCGGCGAAGCGTTGATCCTGCGCAATCACGGCGCGCTGGTCGTCGGCCTCACGATCGGCGAGGCGTTCAATTGGATGCATCGCCTCGAGTTGGCATGCCGGTCGCAACTCGCGGCAATGGCGTGCAATACCAAGCTGATCCCTGTGTCGCAAGCGGTGCTCGAGGAGACGTGGAGCAATTATCAACCGCAGACGCGCAGGGCTTACGGCGTCATGGAATGGCCCGCGCTGCTGAGAAAGCTCGACCGCATCGATGCGACTTACAGAAATTGAGCGTGAAGGATGTGCCGAGATGAATGCTTTTGAACGCGATCATGAGCCGCCTGGCACCGCGAGGCTCGGTCGACAATTTCTCGGCGGTCTCGCGGTCGCATGGCTCGCGAGTCTGCCTGTCACCTCGCACGCGCAGGCTTACCCGACCCGACCGGTACGCATCGTGGTGGCATTCACCGCCGGCGGTACGACCGACATCCTTGCTCGCAGCGTCGGACAGCGACTCACCGAGCGACTGAACCAGCCTTTCATCATCGACAACAAACCGGGCGCCGGCGGGAACATCGGCACCGAAATCGTCGTGCGGTCTCAACCGGACGGCTACACGCTGATCGTCGATTCGGTCGGTCCGATCGCGGTCAATCCCACGCTCTATAAAGGGCTGAGTTACAACCCGCTGACCGACCTGGTTCCGATCGTGCAGATTGCCGATGTGCCCAATGTGCTCGTCGTGCATCCCTCTCTCGGCGTGAAGAATTTCGAGGAGCTCGTCGCCTACGCCAAAGCCAACCCCGGCAAGTTGAATTACGGCTCTACCGGCATTGGAACCTCGTCGCACCTCTCCGGGTACATGCTGAGCAAGCGGTTGGGGATGGAGGTGACGCATGTCCCGTACAAGGGCGCCGACGCTCTCAATGACCTGCTGGCCGGCCGCCTGCAGTTCATGTTCGCGACGATTCCATCGGTCATTCAGCAGATTCACGGCGGCAAGCTGTTACCCATCGCCATGAGCAGCGCGAAACGGTCGCGCTCGTTGCCGGACGTGCCGACGGTCATTGAAAGCGGCTTGCCCGGGTTCGAGGCCGGGTCATGGTTTGGTTTCTTCGCACCCAAGGGCACTCCTGAGCCCGTCATCGCCCAGCTCAACAGAACGGTGAACGAGATCCTCGCCTTGCCCTCGATCGAGAAGCAGATGATCAGTCAGGGAGCCGATCCTGTCGGCGGTACGCCAGCCGAGTTCGGCCAGTTCGTGCGGCGCGAATACGAGAAGTGGAAGCTGGTCGTGCGCGAGTCGGGCGCGACGGCCGAGTGACCGCACGGGTGCCTGCGCGTTGCAAAACAATTCGTTTTTGAACCGAGGTTGCAGATGATGGCTCTCACTTGCGCGGCTATTCTCGCTGGCCGTGCGCCCAAGGACACGCCGGTCACCGTAAAGGGTTGGGTGCGCACGCGGCGGGATTCGAAGGCCGGCATTTCCTTCGTGAATGTCTCCGACGGCTCCTGTTTCAATCCCGTTCAGGTCGTCGCCCCCAACACGCTTGCCAATTACAACGACGAGGTCGTGCGCCTCACCGCCGGTTGCGCGGTCGAAGCGACCGGCATTATCGTGCCTTCGCCGGCGAAGGGGCAGCCATTCGAGATGCAGGCGAGCGCAATCCATGTCGTTGGCTGGGTCGAGGACCCGGATTCTTATCCGATTCAACCGAAGCCGCACTCGCTCGAATTCCTGCGCGAGGTCGCGCACCTGCGGCCGCGCACCAACGTCATCGGCGCCGTGTCGCGGGTGCGCCACACTATCGCGCAGGCCATTCATCGCTTCTTCCACGACAACGGCTTCGTCTGGGTGAACACGCCGATCATCACGACCTCCGACGCGGAAGGCGCGGGCGAGCTCTTCCGCGTCTCCACGCTGGATCTGCTGAATCTGCCGCGCACCCCCGACGGCAAGATCGACTTCGCTCAGGATTTCTTCGGGCGTGAGACTTTTTTGACCGTCTCGGGCCAGCTCAACGTCGAGACCTACTGCATGGCGCTGTCCAAGGTCTATACCTTCGGGCCCACGTTTCGCGCCGAAAACTCCAACACCAGCAGGCATCTGGCGGAGTTCTGGATGATCGAGCCCGAAATCGCTTTCGCGGCGCTGGCCGACAATGCGACGCTGGCGGAGGCCCTGCTGAAGCACATTTTCAAGACGGTGCTAAGCGAACGTGCCGACGACATGGCTTTTTTCGAAGAGCGCATCGAGAAAGGCGTGATCGCCAAACTGCAGGGCATCGTCGACTGCGAATTCGTGCGTATGGATTACACCGAAGCCATTCGCGTCCTGGAGCAGGCGAAGCAGAAGTTCGAATTCCCGATCCATTGGGGCGTCGACCTGCAGTCCGAGCACGAACGCTACATTTCCGAGACACACGCCCGCAAGCCGGTGATCCTCATGAATTATCCGAAGGAGATCAAGGCGTTCTACATGCGCCTCAACGACGACGGCAAGACGGTTGCGGCGATGGACGTGCTCGTGCCCGGCATCGGCGAGATCGTCGGCGGCAGTCAGCGCGAGGAGAGGCTGGAGATACTCGATGCGCGAATGACAGAGGCCAAGCTCGACAAGGAGCATTACAGCTGGTATCGCGATCTGCGCCGCTACGGCACGGTGCCGCACGCGGGATTCGGTCTTGGCTTCGAGCGCACGGTCGCGTATGCGACGGGGCTCTCCAACGTGCGCGATGTCATTCCCTTTCCGCGGACGCCGGGCAATGCGCGGTACTGAACAGGTGGGAAACTAAAGTTTAGCGAAATGTGTGGCAGCTTCCGCAAGAATCTCGTCATCCCCGCCGATCCAAACTTGCGTCATCCCCGCCGATCCAAACTTGCGTCATCCCCGCGAAGGCGGGGATCCATTTTGCGACGGTCGAAACGACCAATGGATTCCCACTTCCGCGGGAGTGACCATCCTAGGGTCCACATTGCTAGTCAGCCCCATGCGCCTGCCGGGAATCGACCGGTGCCTCGGCGCGATCGTCCATACCGTAGTCGCGGATGACCTCTGCGACGCACAGCCGATAGCCGGCGAAGATCGAGTTGCGGCCCGCGCTCTGGATGCGTCGATGCGCCTCCAGGTTGCGCCACTGCCGCACCGCGTCCTCGTCACGCCAGTACGAGAGCGAGAGGATCTTTCCCGGCTGGGTAAGGCTCTCGAAGCGTTCGATCGAGACGAAGCCGTCGATATCGGCGAGCAGGGGCCGCAAGCTTGCCGCCGCATCCAGATAGGCGTTTTTCTTGCCGGGATGAGGTTCTGCTTCGAAGATCACCGCGATCATGCGCGCTCTCCCTGGTCAGTCGAGGCGACACGCAAGCCGCCCCCGAGCGATTCGAGGAACGTACGCTCCTCGCGCAGGATCAGCCGCTTCTCCCGCGCGAACGCGAAGTTCGAGCGCCCCTCCGCGTCGGATTTCAATCTTGCCCGATATGCTTCATACGCGCCAAGGCTCTCGAATGCGATCAATCCCCAGGCGACGTTGTTCGTCCCCTCGTGAGGCAGGAAGTAACCGACGAGATCGCCTCCGCAACGCGGAATGATGCGCCGCCAGTTATTGGCGTACTCCCTGAAGGCGTCGAGCTGGAAGGGATCGATTTCGTAACGGATGAAGCAGGTGATGGTCATGTTCGCTTAAGCTCGCTTGGTTGCTCAATGATCAGTTGCGACGATAGCATCTTGCGTCACTGGTATGGTTCGACTAAGATCGAACCATGAAGGATGGCCCGAACATCGTCGGCATCGCGGCCCTGATCGGCGACCACGCCCGGGCGGAGATTCTGACGGCGCTCACCGCTGGCCAGGCTTTGACCGCCACCGAGCTCGCGGGAGTCGCCGGGGTGACCAAGCAGACGGCCAGTGCCCACCTTGCCAAGCTGCTCGAGGCGCGATTGGTCGCCGTCGAAAACCAGGGGCGGCACCGCTATTTCCGCCTCGACAATCGCGACGTGGCGCAACTCCTCGAAAGCCTCATGGGCGTCGCCTATCGAACCGGCGCGGTGCGCCTTCGCGCGAGCCCGCGCGAGCCGGCGCTTCGAAAGGCCCGCGTGTGCTACGACCATCTTGCGGGCGAGCTGGGTGTGCTCGTCTTCGACGGTCTCGAGCAACGGCGCTTGATGGGAACCGGCAGCGAAGGGTTGCAACTCACCAGGAACGGCGAGCGATTCTTTGCCGGGATCGGGATCGACG
>DATMNH010000345.1:0-17410 GCA_035568975.1 Casimicrobiaceae bacterium | reverse complement strand
CGCAGCCAGGTCAAAATCGCGCAGATGTGCGACGCGACGGGTGCGCAGTCCGATCTTATGCAAGCGTATCGATGCCTTTTGACGCGTCGTGAAATTGTCTTTAGCGAAGCTTCCCATTTCTCCCGGCGAGGTCGCGCCTGGCATGACTCGATTACAAGGGTCCGCGAATTCCGGTCGATGCGGTGCACAGGTGCAGTGCCTCCGACGTGCGCCGATCACAGCCATTTCGCAATTCGTTGTGAGTTCCGCGCTCGCCTCAACATGAGCGCGCCGAGACTACCTCCTGGGTTCACGTATCGAGCCCGTTCATGTTGGCGCCTTGCGCGCCGAGCGCCCGGGCAATGCCCAGCCCGATGCCACTGGTCGAGCCCGTAACGACTGCTGGTTTACCCTTAAACATTCGCGAGCTCCCGTTGGTATTTGGGATCGCGCGCGGCAGCGCGCGCGCTGTCTTCGGCGCGGTAGTCAAAGGCGACCTGGCCAAGCCCCAGCGTGAGGTCCGCGACCAAGTGCTGTCCCGACACAATCTCGAGCACCGGCAGCCGCGCGACGTCGGCGATGACGTGACGGAAGAGCTGGAGCTCGGCCGGCGTGTTCCACGCTTCCTTCAAGACGATGTCCTCGAGGTGATAGCGCACCAGCTCGCAGATGCGCGGCGTGCCGTCGACATGGGGGATGACCTTTAGCAGGAAGTTCGGCTGTCGCAGGCTCTTCAGTACGGCATCCTTGGCGGCCGCGCGGTGTTTGTAGCCGAAGGTGCCGAGCGCGCACAGCGCCTGGCCGTAGTGCAGCGTGCCGACTATCACCTCCCCTTCGTGGCTGATCTTCGGGTTCGCCAGCTTCTTCGGAAAGCCCCACAGCTCGCGGCCGCCGGCGATCGGCGCATCGTCGTCGAGATACATCGAGTGCACGTACACGCCGTCCTCGCCGGCAAAGCGCACCGGAATGACCTGGCCGGATTCGGTGTAGTCGCCGAATCCGGTCGAGTCGGGCATGCGAATGAATTCGTATTTCACTAGCGGCTCGGTGATCTCGAGCGGCTCCGGTACGACCGCGCGCAAGGCGTCGGGGTCGGTGCGGTAGGTGACGATCAGGTATTCGCGGTCGAAAAAGCGGTACGGTCCGCGCGGAAACGACGGACTGGTCAATGGCATCGCGTGGGCGCGCCGGACGTCGTCAATCTTCATGTTTGAACCTCGAGTGGCTGTTTAATGATGGATGGGCCGATGAGCGAGCCGTGCCGCGTCGGAACGAGCCCGGACAGATCGACCGTCGAGCGCTTGCCCACGGCTTTGCGGTGATCCGCGAGCCAGCGGTCGGCCGTGCGCGTGCCGATCTCGCGCAGATGGGCGAGGAAGTCGGGATGGTTGTTCATCTTGCTCGATGCGCCGAACGCGCCGAGCGCATCGTCGCCGATGCCGTGGACAAAAAGACGTCTGAACCTTCGATCCGCCGGCCGCGACTGCATCAGCTCCTCGAAGAACGCGATCGCCGCCACCTCTCCCATGAAGCTTGAGTTGAAGCTGATCTCGCCGATGCGGTCGGTGATAGCGCGCGCGGTACGCGGGACTTCTGAGCGCACGATCGGGTTGATGCCGACCACGATCAAGTCGCTCGCTTGTGTACTGAGGTAAAGCGGTGCCAGCGCCGGATTGCCGGTGTAGCCGCCGTCCCAGTAGTACTCGCCGTCGATCTCCACCGCCTGGTAGACCTGCGGCAGGGCGGCAGAGGCTAGCAGTACATCGGCCGAGAGTTCCTGGTTCTCGAATACGCGCCGCAAGCCGGTGCGAACGTTCGTCGCGCAGATAAATACGCGCGCCGCCCGGGGATCCTGACGCAGACCGTCGAAGTCGATGCGCTCGAGGAGGCTGCGAAGCGGATTGCAGTTGAGCGGATTGGTCTCGTATGGCGACCAGATACGCGTCAGCATCTCCTGCCACAGGAAGACAGGATTGCGCTCCAGGTTCCAGGTGCGCGGCGCGCCCGGCACCGCCGGCAGTGCGAAGCTGGCATAGCCCGTGAAGCGGCCCACTTCCTCCCAGTAGCGCGCGAGCGCCTTTCGCGCTTCGGCAGCGCCGCCGCGCCGCAGGCCATCGGCGAGAACGCCGGCGTTCATCGCGCCGGCGCTCGTTCCGCTGACGCCAACGATCTCGAATCCCGGTTCCTGCAGCAGCCGGTCGAGCACACCCCAGGTGAACGCGCCGTGCGAGCCGCCACCTTGCAGGGCGATAGCCAGGCGCCGGATCGGGTAATTACTCATTGGACAAGGTACGCATTGAGTGTCGTCTCCATCTGCCATCAGGATATGAGGAACCGAAGGGAGAGTTGTCAGCGAACTATCGCGATTTGGTCAGCTTTGATCAGCCGAACAGCACCAGAACGACATCACCACGATCCCATCAATCAGCACACCTTTCGCGAAGTTGACGGCATGCGGCGACACGCTGCGCGTCTGGTAACCCCTCGTTTCGGCTTTGTGCGTCGCCGCGTCGGCCATTTGCCTATTCGCTTTTCGGTGCATCAGGGGCGCTAAGTGCGGGCACCCGCCAGAACGGCCCTGCAACGTGGTCCAACGGTCGCCCCGGCTCGTTCGGTCGAAGGTCGTAACGGAGCATCGCGATGATGTCTGCGCTCACCTGCGGATTGGAGACGAAATAATCGTGGCCGAAGAAATCGGTCGTCCCGCGTACCTCGACGATATCGACGACGCGCAACATGCCGATCGCTTCGATCTGCTCGGGAGTAAACATCGTCGCGTCGAGTCGGCCGAGCCGCGCGACGCTGCCGAACAGCCAGCCAGCCATCGCAATCGCCTTGTCGTCGGGCGAAACGTAGAGCGTCACGCGAAGCCCCGGCGCGGGAGGGATGACGGCCTCTGGATCCGGGCCGCCGCCGAACGGCAAGTCGGGATCCGAGAACACTTTGAAGATTTTCGTCACCGCGACGTCGCCGTCGAGATCCGGCGCGATGAGCACGACCTTGCCGATGTGAAATTCGCGTTCGGGGGAGCTTCGCAGCGTGTACGCCTCGGCGCTGAGCTGGGCAAGCGCGGAGGCGAGGGTGTCGGTGCCGCGGCTGTGCGCGATCAGATGGACCTTTTCAACGCCCGGCGTCCGGCCGATGATGCGGATTAACTTCACCAGATCCTCGATCGCGTATTCCGACGACTCGCGGTCGACGTCGTAGCCGAACCGCCCGCCGCCCTGGCCTCCGGCGGGCCACGTAAAAATCCCGCACACGAAGTCGCGTCCGAGGAAGTGGCAGAGCTCGCCCATCGTCAGCGCGGCGGTCTCGAAGCTCGAGTGATAGCCGTGCACGAACAGCACGACTTCCTTGCGGTGCGCGAGCGTGAGTCGCCGCGCGATATCGGCTTGCAGCTCCCGCTTCGCCTTTTCATACGCGTCGACGACCGCACGCGCGCGTCTGACGCCGTCCGGAAGTACGGCCACTTCGTAAGGGATCGGTGGAAAGCGACCGAGCTCCATGGTAGAACCGAGCTTGAGCTGCAGCCGAGTTCCGCGCTGCGCCGCGGTGCTTTCGTCGATCAAAGTACCCCAGCTAAGGCCTTCGCCGAACTCGACGGTCGCCGATCCGAATGCAATCGAGCGCGACCGTGCTGCGGTATACCGCAAACCGTCCGCTTGCTGCGCCGGCGCGCGGTCGGTGAGGAATAGCAGGTCGAGTGATGGCGGCCGGTTGTCGACCGGCGGATCGGTGAGCAGCGGTCTGGCATTCGGTCCCGTGTAAAGCACCGGGGTTGGCATCATGACGTGGCTGGTGGCACAACCGGTCAGCGCGAATGCGAGCGCCAACGCCAGCCAACGAAACGCCTGTGCGAACATGCCGAGCCGGCTTTCCGTCGTCATGCCGCTGCCGGCGCCGTCGAGGGCGCGGGAGTGGCCGCCGCTGCGCGCTCGACCTTGAACCAGGCGGCGTAGAGCGCCGGCACGAAGAAGATCGTCAGCACGGTGGCGATGGTGAGCCCGCCCATGATTGCGATCGCCATTGGCCCCCAGAAGATGCTTCGGGCAAGCGGAACCATCGCGAGCACGGTGGCCGCCGCCGTGAGCATGACCGGTCGCGTGCGGTGGACCGCTGCGTCGAGCACGGCATTCCACGGGTCGATGCCTTGCTCCATCTCGTTTTGAATCTGGTCGACGAGGATCACCGAGTTGCGCATGATCATCCCGCTCAGCGCGGTGATGCCGAGGATCGCGACGAAGCCGAGCGGCGCCTGAAACACGAGCAGCGCCGCGACGACGCCAATGAGTCCGAGGGGCGCGGTCAGGAACACCATGAACATGCGCGAGAAGCTCTGCAGCTGCAGCATCAGGATCGTGAGGATCGTGACCAGCATCACCGGGAACATCGCGGCGAGCGCCAGGTTCGCCTTGTCGCTTTCTTCCACCGCGCCGCCGACGTCGATACGATAACCCGAGGGCAGCTTTGCCTCGATGTCCTTCAACTGCGGCCGGATCTCCTGCGTCACTGACACGCCCTGCTCGCCGTCCTTTACATCGGCGCGCACGGTGATCGCCATGTCCCGGTTGCGCCGCCACAGCACCGGCTCCTCAAGCTCGTAGCGCACGCGCCCGACCTGCGACAGCGGCACCACCGTCCCCTCGCGTGTGTAGAGGTTGATGTTCTTCAGCGTGTCGACGTTCAGACGCTCCGAAGGCACGGCGCGTGCGACGATGTCGACCAGGTCTTCATGCTCGCGGAACTGCGATAGCGTCGCGCCGTTCAGGAACGTTTGCGTCACCAGGGCCACGTCGGCCGGAGCGAGTCCAAGCGCGCGCGCCTTGTCCTGATCGAGGTCCACCCTGAGCACGCGAACCGGGTCGTTCCAGTCGAGCTGCACGTCGCGCGCCTTCGGACTGGACGCGACCACCGCTTCGACGTCGCGCGCGATCTCGCGCACCTTCTGCGTGTCGGGACCGACGACGCGGAACTGGACCGGGAAGCCGACCGGCGGCCCAAGCTCGAGGCGCGTCACGCGCACCCATACCCCAGGGAATTGCTCATTCACCGTTTCCATTAGCCGCGAGCGCACCCGTTCGCGGGCCTCCATGTCCTTGGTCATGACGACGAAGACCGCGTAGCCAGGGTTGGGCAGCTCGGGATTGAGCGCGAGGTAAAAGCGCGGCTGGCCGGCGCCGGTGTACGCGGTGTAGAACTTGACGTCCTCGTCCTTCGCCAGCACGGCCTCCATCTTCTTGACCTGCTCGGCCGTCGCCGCAACAGAAGAGCCTTCCTTCAGTCGCAACTCGACGACGAGCTCGGGCCGCGAGCTGTTGGGGAAGAACTGCTGCGGCACGAACCTGCTTCCGGCAATCGCAGCGCCTAGCGCGGCCACGGTGACACCGATCACCAACCAGCGCCGCTCGATGGCGAAGTCGAGCCAGCCGCGGAGCCTCCGGTAAAAAGGCGTGTCGTAGGGGTCGCTGCCGTGGTCATGCTTCTTGACGTCCGGCAGCATCTTCACCGCGAGGTAGGGCGTGATCACGCCCGAGACGACCCACGAGAACACGACGGCGGTACCGACGATCCAGAAAATGCCCCCCGCGTACTCGCCGGTCGTCGACTTCGAAAAGCCGATCGGCATGAAGGCGGCGGTCGTGATGAGAGCGCCCGTTAGCCGCGGCATCGCGGTAGCCGAATACGAAAAGGCGGCCGCCTTGGTGCGGTCCCAACCCCCTTCCATCTTCACGACCATCATCTCGACTGCGATGATGCCGTCATCGACGAGCAGGCCGAGCGCGATGATCAGCGACCCGAGCGACACGCGCTCGAGGTTCCAGCCTGCGGCGAGCATCACCAGCGCGACGACGCCGAGCACGATCGGCACCGAAAGCCCGACCACGATGCCGGTGCGAAAGCCTAGACTTAGCAAACATACTGCGAGGACGATCGCGAGCGCTTCCATCAGCGAGCGCTCGAATTCCCAGATCGATTCGCCGACGACCTGCGGCTGGTCGGCCACGCGCTCGAGCTCGACGCCGAAAGGCAGCTCCCCCTGGATGTTGGCGACGACTTTCTCGAGCGACTTGCCGAGCCCGACGATGTTGCCGTCGTCGGTCATCACGATGCCCAGCATGATGACCTGCTGGCCGTTGTGGCGCACCGTGTACAGCGGTGGATCCTCGTAACCGCGCGCAATCGTCGTGATGTCGCCCAGCTTGATCAGCCGGCCGGCGGCGACGATCGGAACGTTGCGGATATCGTCCACACCGTTGAACTGGCCGCTCACCCGCACCATCACGCGGTCGCCGTTGGTGTCGACCTGGCCGCTCGCGAGCACGCTGTTCTGATTGCGCAGGCTTTCGGCGATCATGAGCGGTGTGATCCCGAGCGCGGCCAGCCGCTCGTTGGAGAACTCGACGTAGACCTTCTTCGCCTGCTTGCCGATGACGTCGACCTTTTTGACCATCGGCACCTTGAGGAGGCGCCGCTTGATGTCTTCCGAGACATCGGAAAGCTCCCACTGGCTGATGCCGTCACCCTTGACGGCGTAGAGCAGCCCGGTTACGTCCCCGTACTCATCGTTGAAGATCGGACCGATGACGCCCTCGGGCAGATCGAGCTTGATGTCGCTGAACTTCTTGCGCGCCTGATACCACGCCTCGCGCTGGTCCGCGTGCGAGGTGCCGCCCTTCAGCGTGATCGTCATGCCGCCGTAGCCCTGGCGTGCATAGGTCACGACTTTCTCGAAGTGGTCGAGCTGCTCGAACTTCTTCTCCGTCCGGTTGAGCACCTCGTCCTGGATCTGTTGCGCGGTGGCGCCGGGCCAGATCACGACCGCGGTCATCGAGGGCACCGAGAAGTTCGGGTCCTCGAACTGGCCGAGCTTGGTGAAGCCCAGCACGCCGCCGATTGCGATCACCGCGATCAGGAACAGGACGATGGCGCGGTGGTTGAGCGCCCAGTCGGTGAGGTTGAACGATTTCATCGTGAGGCCTGCTTAGTGTCGAGGTTGGGCGTCGCGCCGGAAAGCGCAACCTTTAAGCCGGGCGCCATTTTCTGCACGCCCGCGGTGACGACGAGTTCCCCGGCGTTCGGCCCGGAAATGAGCGCCTCGTCATTGCGGTACTCGTGGACGACGACGTTTGTCACGTCCACGGTTCCGATAGGATCGGTACCCGAGTGGCGAACGATCCAGACCGCCGGCTGGCCCTTGTTCTGCGTGATGGCCGACGCAGGGATCGCGGCTACCGCCGCGTCCGCGACGGCGCGCTCGACAATGAGTCTTGCGCTCGCGCCTAGCGGCAGCGCGCGCGGTGTCGGCGGCTTCAGGCGGGCGCGGAACGTCCGTGTTGTCGAAGCCGCTTGCGGTGCGAGTTCTCGCAGCACCACATCGAATTCCTGGTCGGGTGCGCTCGTGAGCACGGCCTTGTACCGGGACGCCTTGAATGCCGACAACTGATCCTCGGGCACGTTGACGACGATTTCCGGCTCGACGTCCTTCGCGATCGAGACGATTGGCTGCCCTTCGGCCACCACCTGGCCGACCTCGAATTTCAGGCTGGTGACGACACCGTCCTGCGATGCGCGCAGCGTCGCGTATTCGAGGCGATTGCGCGCGAGGTCGAGCTTCCGCGCGTCGGCTTCGGCGGTGGCACGCGTCGTTTGCGCCATGCTCTGCGCTTTCTCGTCGTCAGAAGAACTGACCGAGCCGTCGCTCTTCAGCGCGTTCAACCGCTGCCGATCCGACTCCGCCTGCCGTGCCTGCGCCTGCGCAGCGGTAAGCTGTTGGTGCGCGGCTTCCACCGCGAGCTTGTAATCGGTGTCGTCGAGGACCGCGATGACGTCGCCTTGCCGCACCTTCTGCCCCACGTCGACCTTGCGGCTAACAACCTTGCCGCCGACGCGAAACGCCTGGTCGACCTCGTAGCGCGCCTGCACGGAGCCGAAGTAACGATCGGTTTCCTGCGTCTTGTCGTAGCGGACCTCGGCGGTGCGGACCGTTCGAAGCGGCTCCGGAACGGGCTTCGACGAGCAGGCCGCGAGCAGCGCCGCGATCGGAACGACCAGAATGGACAGATTGAGATGGGGTTTCACGGGTTTCCTCGTAGCGGTCTAAGGTTTCACGAATTGGGCGAGCGCGCGGCGCGCTGCGGGCGCGTCGGTAACGGGCTCGAACACTTCCCAACCTCCGCCGAGCGCCTTGTACAGCAGGACGCTGTCGAGCAGCGTTTGCGTGTTCGCGTCGTTTGCGTCGACGCGCACCGTCAGGCGCACGCGCTGTGCGTCGAGCAGTGGCAGGAGGTCGATCTGCCCGCGGTCGTACAGCGATTGCGCGCGGCCGAGTGCGGCGTCGGCGGAAGCCGCAGCACTTTGCAGCAGTTGCGCGCGTTGTCGCTCGTCGTCGAGCGCGACGAGCGCGTTCTCGACATCCTCCAGCGCGCGCACGATCGCGTCCTCGTAATGAAGGACCGCCTCCTTCTGGCCGCTCTCCGCGATGTCGTTGATCGCCTGGGTGCGCCCGGCGTTGAACACAGGCATCGCGAGCAATGCGGCGACGTTGCTGAAGCGCGCGGCGCCGAGGGCCATGCCGTTGACGCTCAGGCCCTCGCTGCCGAACATGGCACCGAGCACGAGCCGCGGGAACCATTCGGCCATCGCCTGCTGGCGGCGCGCGTTGGCGGCATCGACTTGCGCCTTCGCAGCGAGCAGGTCGGGTCGGCGTTGCAACAGGGCGGCGGGTTGTCCGGCATGCGCGGCCGGGGCAGTCACGTCGTTGCGCGAGACGGCGGTGCTCGACGCGTTGAACGCCTGGTCACCGATCAGCACCGCGATGCGATGCCGCGACACGGCTGCCAGGGTTTCCAGGGGCGATATCGCGGCGCGCGCTCTCAACGCGTCGGTCTGCGCGCGCTCGACGTCGAACGGTGTCGCGAGGCCAGCCCGTTGGCGCGCGGATACGAGGCGCAGCGTTTCGTCGTACGCCGCCGAAATCGCGCGGACAGTGTCGAGCTGGCGCAGCGCGCCGACCAACGTGAAGTAATTGGTTGCCACGTCGCTCACGACCAGCAGTCGAACGCCCCTCGCCGTGTATTCGGTCGCGAGCGTCTCGGCGGCGGCCGCAGCGGCGCCGGCACGCAGGCGCCCGGCGATGTCGATCTCCCAGGAGACGTCGACGCCGCCTTGCCAACCCTTCGTGTCAGCCGCCTCCGGAACGACTTGCTTGACGCCGGAGCCGTACCCGGTTCGGTGATCGAAGCCTGCGCCGTGAACGCCGATGCTCGGAAACAGCCATGAGCGGCTGATCGTCTCGCCGGCTCGCGCCGCGCGAACGCGCTCGGCTGCGATCCTGACGTCGCGGTTCTCGCGCGCGGCCCGGCGAACGAGGTCGGACAGGACGGGGTCGCCGTAACTGTCCCACCACGCGGTTTCGACCTCAGCGTCGGTCGTCGCAGCTGCGGCGAAGCGTGGAGGCATGTCGACGGACGGCTGAAGGACCGGCGTTGCGCATCCGACCAAGGCGAATGCCAGCGACGCCGCAAGCATGGCGGCAATGTCGCGCCTCGACCTGCGACCATCGGGAACCGCGTTCGGCGTCGCGCAGGGGCGGTCGCATGCGATCGACTCGCCCATTTCGCCCCGTGCGGTGCCCGTCGGGCTGCCAAGACGACGGTCTCGCTCGGCGAACGAGTATAGGTAACCAAGCGGTGCAGGTATTGCCATTTGGGTTGGCTCTCAGTCAGCTTTGATATGGGATCAGCGTAAGGGAACCGTCCGGCGGAGTCGTGAGCGAACTGTCGGCATTCCGTGGGGATTTGGTGAGCCGCGGAAGAGGTCGTTCCGAACGGTCTTCGCCGCGGCCTCGCAATCGGTACGTCGGAATTCCGCGCGCGATGCTGCAGCCCATTACGCTGCCGCACGCATCGACTTGAGCTCGGCCCGGCACGCCTCGCCGAACGTCCTCAGCGGATCGGCACCTTCCGAACGCGCGAGGTCGCGTATCTCGTCAAGAGTCAGGTTTCGCGAGAAGTATTGGTCGGCGATCCGCGTCAACAGGTGGTCGGCCTCGGCGAGAACCGGCTGCGAGGCGGAGAGGCGGATGCGGTTGAGCATCGCGTACAACGGCAGTAATTTCTCCGGCGTGTCCAGCGTGTGCGTGAATGCATCCATCACGAGTTTCGCGCATTCCGCGATGAATTCGCCGTAGAGCGTCTCCCGCTTTCGCATCTCGCGCTGCGTAAGCTCGCGCTTGTTTACCGCCTTCTGCGTGATCCAGGCGGTCGCGAAGGTCGCGGAACCGCCGACGAGGGATCCGAGCACACCTGCCATCGCGGGGACGATCGCGCTGTCCATGGCTTACGCGGGCGGCACGTCGAGGTCCCTCGCGATCGACTCGATCAGCTCGCGAGCGGAACCGAATTCGTGCTGGCAGCCCGTCACGAGGTTCTCGATACGGCCAGCGAGCGCATCGGCCTTCGCGTCGCCGCGCACCTTCACAACGTAGGCTCGTCGCGTCGGGTATTTCGATTCAGCATTCAGCGTCATAGTAGTGAAGCCCTCATTCGATCATCGCTTCGTGCGTCCCCGAGAGTGGGGCCGTTGACGTAACGTTGAAGTGGATGCGGCGCAGTTTGAGGGCGCAGCGGTCGCAGGTTGTCAGCGAAACGTCTGCGTTTCGTCGGACTTGGATGCCGATGGCTGCAGTCAGGCAGAGATGAGGCTGTGCTCGGCGCTTCGAGTCAGGGGCCGGTTGCGGCGGAATCGCCGCGAGCTTCACGTCGACGGCCTCGCGCTTGCCATTCCTGACAACCTCGATCCGCACGAGCGTGCCAAGGTCGACCCGGGTGGTCGCCGCCTACAGCGTGGGGGGACCCGTCAAGGCCGCCTTGGAGGTGCTGCCGCTACCTCGTGTAGAGCGGGCCCGTGGGAATCCGGGTGCAGGAGATCTCGCGGGGATCGCTCAAGACGCGGCCTGCGGGATCAAGGACGCGCAGCGAGCCGCGCGTCACGCGCGCCTCGTCGTCTCGATCAGCGCGCGCGCCTTCGCGACTGCAGTTGTGCCGCTCGCTTCCGGAAGCTGATCGACAACTGCCGCAAGTGCGCTTCGGTCTTCAGGCCTCACGCGGTCGCGTTCGCAGAGCTCGGTCAACGCGATCAGCTCGAGCCACGGCGCCTCCTGCGCCCGGGCCTCCGCGATCGCGCGCCGAACCGAGGCGTCGGCGCCTTTGCGCTCGCCACGCGCACGAGCGATCGTAGCCTCCATCAAGAAGAGCTGCGGCAGATACACACGCTCGCCGAGCTTGTCGGCGATGTGTAGCGCCTCCTCGAGGTGCTTCTGCGCTGCGTCGAGGTCGTCTGCGAGGAGCAGCGCCTCGGTCGCATACCCGAGGATCTCGCTTGCGCCTGCGAGCATCCCAAGACGCGCGTTGTCTTCGTACGCGCCCCGAATCCGTTCATAACCGTCGCGCGGCGCCCCCATTCGTGCGTCCGCCCAACCACGAAACCACCGACACGCAGTTCGACCGTGCGCGAGCGCGAATTCGTCCACGAGCGCGTGCATCTCGTCGGCGAGAGCGGCTACGCGCTCGGTGTTGCCGAGCCGGACCTCGAAGAGCGCGCTGTACCAGATTGCGACGAGCCGCGCCATTGGCCATCTCCGATCGAGAGCGCGGGAATGTGCACGCTGCAGGCAAGTGCGCGCATGCTCGACCATGCCAAGATGAAGCAGCGGAATCGACAGCAACGCGAGCAGCGCGACATGAGGATCCACCAAGAATTCTCCAGGACCCACGTCCAGCCGCTCGGCAAGGGCGAGCCCGCGCTCCAGCCATGTCCGGGCGGCCCGCGATCGCCCCTGAAGCTGATCGACCTGCCCGTGCACGGTGCACGCGCTCGCCAGAAGCACCGGATCGTTCGTGCTCGATCCGAGCGCTTCCGCCCGATCGGCAACGGCAAGCGCCTCGGCATATTCGGCACGTAGCGTGAGCATGAACCCGAATCCGTGCAGCAGGCGACCCCGGATGGGATGCTGCGGAGCTTCGTCGAGCAGCGAGTACGCTCGCTTTAGTGCGCTCTTTGCTTCGGTGCCCGCGCCAAGCACTCGGATACCGGCAAGACCGTGAAGCGTTCCCATGGTGATTTCGAGCGCGTTGCGCTCAGGACCGTCCGGCGCCTGCTCGAGCAGAGGCAACGCATGTTCGATGATCCTCATGCATTCTTCAGGGCTCAAGTGCGCGAGAGCGGCGTCGGCGGCCTCCGCGTAGTAGCGCGCGGCGGCCGTCGCCTCCCCGCCTCGCTCGAAATGGGTGGCAAGCTCGGCGGCGGTGATCGGCACTCGTGTGGCGCGCTCTCGTTCGAGCGCCGCGCCGATTTTCCGGTGAAGCTGTGTCCGCGCCGATGGTGACGTGCGCTCGTACAGCACTTGGCGGAACAGTGCATGCCTGAACGAATACGGCAGCTCTGCGTCGCCGCTGCGTTCGTCCGCACTCAGGGCGACGAGCCATAGCTGCTCGCGCGCGAGCTCGTCGCAGATATCGTGTACCCAGGCGGCGTCCCGCTCGAGCGCCGCCGCGATGGTGTTAACGCGGAACTGGACGCCGCAAACGGCGGCCGCGGAGAGCACTGTCCGCTGTTCGTTCACGAGCTTGGCGATGTAATGCTCGATGATCGCCGCGAGGTTCTCGGGAATGGCGACTTTCGCCAGCTGCTCCGGCGCAACGCGACCGCTGCCTTGCGCGGCGCGCGCGCTCATCTCGCTCATGATGGATGCGACGAAGAGCGGCAATCCATCGGTGCGCTCGTGCAGCGCGCGCACGAACCCTTCGTCGTTGGCGACCGATGGCGATCGTTTCGCCACATATTCCGCAACTTCTGTTTCGGAGAACGGGTCTAGAACGATCTCCTCGCACAGGCCGTGCAGCCGCAGTTCGCGCCGTAACGGTTTAAGCGGATGATCAAGCGCGACGACCTCGGCGAGGCGAAAGCTTGCGAGCCACATGAGGCGCCCGTTGCCCCGTCGTCGCGCGACGTAGTCGATCAGCTGGATGGTCGCGCGGTCGCTCCAATGCAGGTCCTCGGTGACAACCAACAGCGGCCGTCGCTCGCCCGATCGGTCCAGAAGCTCGCCCATCTCGCGCAGCATGCGGTCCGCCGTGACACCAGCGAGTTCCTGCCGCAGAGCGTCGCGCTCCTCAGCGGTGCTAAACCACGGTAGCTGCAAGAGCCAGGTCGGTGCGACCGCGCGCAGCAGCGGGACAATCGTGCTGTCAATGCGGCACAGCTCTGAGAGGGCTTCGAGGACGGGGAGATATGGCTCGCCGCTGCCGTATTGATCGACGCATTGGCCGCGGATGCATAGAACATCGCCGAGACCGGCAATGAAATGCTCGATCAATGTCGTCTTGCCGATACCCGGTTCACCCACAACCCATACGATCTGGCGTCTGCCGGTGCACGCGAGATCCCAATCGCTGCGCAGCCGCGAAAGCGCTTCCGTGCGCCCGATAAATGACCGTGACTCGCGGGAACGGTCTTGCGGAACGACTGCTGCGACCGGTGGCACAGCGACTATCGCGCTAGTTGGCGCGATGAAACGGTAGCCTCGCCGCGATACCGTCTCAATGAAACGCGGCTTGCGGGCGTCGTCGTCGAGCGCCGTCCGCAGCTCGCTGATCGCGGTTCGCAACACCGAGTCCGTGACGAACTGGTGGCCCCACACCTGATCGAGCAAGGCGTTGGTAGTGAGTAGGGACCCCGGCTGCCGCGCTAGCGCGCACAGCACGCCAAAGGGCGTCGGCGCGACAGCGACCGGCGTTCCGTCGCGCAGCAAGCGTGCATTCGCTTCGTCCAGCTCGAATCGATCAAAGCGCAGCCGTACCGGGTTCGAGCCAGCCGACCGTGGCGCGTGGTCGGTTCGTTCAGGCACTTGGACCCCCTGGGTTCGTGAAGTCTCCCGCGATGCTACACGCTGGCCGATCGGTTGCATGACAGCGGCCCGCTTTGGGCGGAGACGGCCGTCACGCCTAGAACCATCGTTAGGGAATCCCGTCTACACCAATTCAAAGCGGGGTCTATGAAGTCGACATATCTAACCGCTCAGGGGAGCTAAGTCCCGCTAAGTGGCAAAACGCTGACCCCACTGAGAAACGTATAAGCGGTTGACTGTTGGCATTAATTCGACACTTGAATCGACGGACTGTTAATCCGCAGGTCCCAGGTTCGAGCCCTGGTCGGGGAGCCAATATTCAATGGTCTATTCCGGTCACATAGGTAACGGTTTATACCGGAGACATGGGTAACACTTTCGCGGCGAACGGGTTGTCGGCGCTTGCCAGGCGACCCGTTTCGTGATCGAAGAAGCCCAAGTCGTAATCCATAAAGGTAACGAGCCAGATTTTATCGCTTATTTCCTTGACGCCGACGTTTTGACCGGCGAACACGGTGCTGAGATTGATCTTGCGCCGGCCGATGCAGATGCGGCCGCATTGGGTGACGGTGATGGTGCGGTCGTGAAACGGGTACTTAAGCTCGCTGAGTCCGCGATACGGGCGCGGTGAGCGTCGGTAGAGCTCGGTGGGATATTTCATGTTGAGCGCCTGGTGCGGCCGCTCCTGGTTGTAGCACTCGATGAAGTCATCGAACTTGGCCTGCTGCTGCAGAAAATTGTGGGCGGCGGGCTTGGTCGCTTCTTTCTTCAAGGTTAGGTGCATGCGCTCGTGGCGGCCATTCTGCTGGGGATGGCCGGGCTTGATGCGTTCGATGTGGATACCAAGCCGCAGCCACCATACGGCGAGCTTGCTTAAGCCAAACAACGCATGAGGACTGGCGAAAGGCACGCCATTGTCGGTGCGGATGGCTTGCGGTAAGCCGAACTCCTTGAAGACCCGCTCGAAGACGGTGAAGGCGTAGATTTCCTGGGTGGTCGACAACGCTTCACAGCTCAAAAGGTAGCGGCTGGCGAAGTCGCTGATGGTGAGCGGATAGCAATAGCGTTTGTCAGCGAGCATGAACTCGCCTTTGTAATCGGCGCACCACAGATCGTTGGGCCGAACGGGCTTGGACAGGGTCGTGCCCTGCGCCTTATAGCGTCGTTTGCGGCCGTGGCTGACCAGGCCATGGCGATCGAGCACTGCGTGGACGGTGCTGATCGCCGGAGTCTGAATATCGCTATGGAGCCGCCTGAGCTTCTCGCGGATCTTGGGCGCGCCCCAGCTCGGTCGCTCCCGCTTGAGCTGAACGATCAGCTTCTCGATCTGGAACGGCAGCTGGTTCGCCTGCCGATAAGGTCGTCGGCTGCGATCGGTCAGTCCTTCGAGTCCACAATCTTTGTATCGCTGGAAGATCTTGTAGCCGGTCTTGCGCGAGACACCGAACTCGCGGCACAAAGCAGCCATCTTTTCGCCATCGAGCTACAAACCGCAGACGTTCGTCCATTTTGTAACACTCCTGCCACGGCACTTTGGTCTCCCCAAAGGCCTGAAGTGTTACCTATGTGTCCGGAATGAAGTGTTACCCTTGTCTCAGGAAGGGCAGGCAAATCTGGGCACGCTCATGAAGTCGCCCGGATTTCCCGCTGCCGCTTGCGCGAGCGCGGCGTAGCTGCCGGTGATTTGCACTTCCCGTTTATTCACTCGGATTTCATGCACCAGCAGGCGCAGGTATTCCTTGGCGAATGTCCCGTTCTGCAGGAGCTTTTCGCGTACCAACCGGGTGAACGCGTCGATGTGTTTTTGCTGCAGGATGTGCGCTGGCACCGTGGCCTTCGCCTTGAGCCTGGCAATGTCGGTCAAGATGGCCTGGCGCGGCGCCTGCAGCTTGTCGGTGCGTTGGCGTAGCGTATCGCCAAGCTTGAGCACGCCCTGCTCAATGCCTTCGTAGAGTCGCTCCATGCCTCGCGTCACCGCAGCGAGCTCCCGGTTCTGGTGCTTGCTGGCTAAGACCCGTCACTCGACTACTTTGTCGGCGCGCAGAAGAATCGAGTCGGGGAATTTGATACCGAGCGCTTTCGCAGCTCTCATGTTTATTACCAACTCGAACTTGGTTGGCTGCTCGATAGGGAGATCTGCTGGCTTTGCACCCCTGAGAATCTTGTCTACGTAGGTGGCCGCACGGCGATACTGATCTAAAATGCTCGGTCCATAGGAGATGAGGCCACCAACATCGACAAAATTACTAGTTTCGTATATCGCTGGAAGTCTTTGCTCAGCGGCGAACTCGACGATGCGCGATCGCTGACTGATGGTAAGGGGATCGGCGAGTAGTAAAAGTGCCTCAGGATGCTCACGGATGATGACGTCAAAAGCCGCGTCTAGCTCGCGTGTATCTCGCACCTCCACTGAGCGAACGGTTAAACCTACCGCAGGAGCTGCTACCCGAGCTTGCTCAAACCGAGCGCGCATGCCCACGTAGTCCGGATTCCAGAGAACGGCCATGGCATGGGAAACCTTGGGAAACATCTCTTTGAGCAACTGAATCCGTTTTTCGCCCAATTCAGGAGCCATTAGAGACAGGCCGGTGATATTACCTCCCGGGTGTGCAAGACTTGCGACCAACCCGTCCCCGACCGGATCGGAACTGACGGGCATCACAATAGGGATCGTCCGCGTCGCTTGGCTGGCCGCGACGACTGATGGCGAACTCGCTGCGACAATAACATCCACCTTCAACTGAACCAGCTCAGCGGCCAAGGCCGGCAGCCGTTCGAGTTTGCCTTCCCCCCAGCGAACCTCAAGTTGAAGGTTTTTCCCTTCCACATAGCCCAATTCGCGTAGCCCATCTCGAAACGCTTGCAGCAGTACATCGAAACCTTGCGCGGACGCCGGATGCAGAAAACCAATTCGAGCAATGCTAGTTGGTCGCTGTGCGTGTGCCGGGCGAAGCGCTGCAAGGAGCCCGCCGGTCAGAATCATGAACGTCCGCCGGTCCATCACTGAATGACCTCGTCCGCACGCAGCACCTTGGCTCCTCTGAGCGGCATGCCCAAACTGGATATGCCGACGCTACGCCACTGCCTTAAGAGGGTCAAGCAACGCGGACACCGTCGCCTGCACTCTCACTAACAACGAGTATGTCGATACACCAGGCGTTCGGCGCCTCAAAGCTTAACGCCTGAGAACAGCTCAAGGTGACGCGCGAGCGAGGCATTCACTATCTACCGTACCTCGCGCTCGGCCTCGTGCCCGTCTACGCGGCGCAGCAGCAATGGGCGTACCGCACTCGTCACAGGCGATAACGGGGCACATCTGGTATTTGGTCTCTATACGCACAGCTTCCCTCTGTTGATACTCGTCATTGAGGCAAAACTGCCGCCGGCGCTCGCGACGCCGCTTCCCTGTGGGTTATCGTTTACTTCGCGGTCGCGCTTAAGGGCGTGTACGGAGGAACATGGAACGAGACCATCGGGCGTCGCGCTCTTCTGACAATACTGTACTTCTTGACGTTTCTCGCCATC
>DATMNH010000344.1:0-21608 GCA_035568975.1 Casimicrobiaceae bacterium | reverse complement strand
AGCGAATCCTGATCGGCATAGTGTTTTCCGCCCACGCCGAATGCCGCGACGGCGTGCGTCGCCAGATCTCCGACCGCAAGCAGTCGATCGACACCGACGGCACGCGCGTACTCGCCGATTTCGCGATGAAATGCCGGACCCTGATTGCCGACCTCCCCCATATCGCCCAGGACCAGCCATTTCGCGCCGGCCGCCTGTGCGAGCACCGCGATCGCCGCTTTGACCGAATCGGGATTGGCGTTGTAGGTGTCGTCGATGATCGTCGCACCGTTGACTCCGGTACGCGGGTGCAATCGGCCTGAGATCGGTCGAAACGCGGTCAGCGCGGTCGCCGCGGCGTCGATCCCGGCGCCCGCCGCCGTGGCCGCGGCGATCGCCGCGAGCGCGTTGGAGACGTTGTGTCGACCGGGAGCCTTGAGCTCGAAGGTCGCGCGACCTTCGGGAGTGGTCACCTCTACGCTGCTCCCCCATGCCTGGGTTTCACAGCGCGCACTGATCGCCGCCGGTGCGTGCAATCCGAAATCGCGCACGATCAGCGACGCGCCATCGGCGTTGCGGCGTGCCACGACTTCGCGCCAGAACACCGCGAAGGCGTCGTCGGCATTGATCACCGCGCAGCCCTCATCGGGCAGTGCGCCGAGCACGGACGCGTGCTCCGCGGCGACGTCTGCGACGCTCTTCATGAATTCCTGGTGCTCGCGCTGGGCGTTGTTGATCACTCCGATGGTGGGCTGGGCAATCGCGCACAAGGTCGCGGTTTCGCCGGGGTGATTCATGCCGATCTCGATTGCCGCGGCGGCGTGGGCCGAGCGCAGGCGGAGCATGGTCAGCGGCAAGCCGATCTCGTTGTTGAGGTTGCCGGCCGTCGCGAGCACATGGTCGGCGCCGAATTCGGTCCGCAGGATCGCTGCGGTCATTTCCTTGACGGTGGTCTTGCCATTGCTGCCGACGATTCCCGCAACGGGAAGCGAGAATCGGCGTCGCCAGAACTTCGCCAGCGCGCCGAGCGCCTTGATCGGGTCGGCGACACAGAGCATCGTCTCGGCCGCCCTATTGCGCACTGCGGGAGCGAGCTCCGCCGCGCGGTCGACGGCGACGATCGCCGCCGCCGCGCGGCGGTCGAACGCCTGTGATACGAAGTCGTGACCGTCGAACTTGTCGCCTTTGATGGCGACAAACAAGTCGCCGGGCGCAAGCGAGCGCGAGTCAGTCGAAACGCCGCTGAACCAGGCGTTCGGACCGCGCAGCGCGCCGTCGATCGCCCGCGCCGCCGTCGCAGCGTCCATCATCGCCCGCTCCACGCCGCGAGTGCGCGCGTCGCGTGGTCCCAGTCGAGAAATGGTTGGCGCTCGCCTGCGGCTTCCTGATAGGTCTCGTGTCCTTTACCGGCGAGCAAAACTACGTCGCCGACATGAGCGTGACTGATCGCGCCGGCGATTGCGACGGCACGATCCAGTTGTACGCCGTAGCGGCGGTTCCCGGTTTCGCGGATGCCGTGAACGATTTCGCTGGCGATGGTCTCCGGGTCCTCACTGCGCGGGTTATCGCTGGTGATGATGACGCGGTCGGCGAGCTCGCCCGCAACGCGTCCCATTTCCGGCCGCTTGCCGCGATCACGCTCACCACCGCAGCCGAAAAGGCACACCAGTTCGCCGCCGCTGACGACAGCGGAACGCAGCGCTGTCAATACCTTTTCCAACGCGTCGGGTGTATGGGCATAGTCGACGACAACCAGCGGCGCACGACCTCCGCCGCCGCGCTGCATGCGTCCCGGAGGTGCGTCGACGCGTGCGACGAAACCAAGCGCTTGCTCGAATTCGACGCCGCTGACCAGCAGAACCCCGAGTACGCCAAGCAGATTGGACGCGTTGAAGGCGCCGACCAATCCGGTCTTGACCTCGCCTTTGCCCCACGGAGTCTCGACGTGGAATGCAAGTCCCGAGGACGTTGGCGTCAGCCGCGTACCACTGACGTCCGCCGCGCCAAATCCGTAGGTGAGCACCTTGCGCCCTTTGGCGCGCGCGGACTCGATCAGGCTTTGGCCGAAGGGGTCGTCGGCATTGATGACCGCCACGCGTAAGCCAGGCCACGCCAGGAGCTTCGCCTTGGCAGCGCCATAGGCACCCATCGTGCCGTGATAATCGAGATGATCGCGCGAAAGATTGGTGAATAGCGCGACATCGAAAGCGACCCCGTTCACGCGGCCCTGGTCGAGACCGTGCGACGAAACTTCCATCGCCACCACTTCGGCGCCGGCAGCCTTCAGGGCGGCCAGCGTTTCATGCAGCAAGGCCGCGTCGGGGGTAGTGTTGCTGGCCGGCGAAAGCGAGCCGAGCAATCCGTTGCCGAGCGTCCCCAGCACCGCGCTCTTTCGGCCGGCGGCGTCGAGGCCGCTGGCGATCCAGTGCGCGCACGAGGTCTTGCCGTTGGTGCCGGTGACGCCGACCATCCACAGCTCACGCGAGGGATGGCCATAGATGAAATCGGCGATCGTCCCAAGCTTCGCCTTGAGGTCCTCGAGAGGCAAGTGGGGAAGCTTCCAGGTGTGATTCCAATTGAAACCACGGGTCTCCCAGAGAATGGCGCCGGCGCCGCGCGAGATCGCGTCGGCGATGAACGCCCGACCGTCATGACGCGTGCCGGGATACGCCGCAAACGCGTCGCCCTCGCGAACATCACGGCTGTCCGACGTGATTCGCCGCACCTCGGTGCCAAGCCGCGCCAGCAGTGCGGCAAGATCGGCATCCGTTGCGACTGCGCTGCTCATGTCTCTTCGCGCAGATCGGTGCCGTCGGGCGGCAACACGACGTTGTCGATGGGCGCATCCAACGGCACGCCGAGCAGGCGAAGCGCGGCGCCCATGATGCTGCTGAAGACAGGCGCGGCGACAGCTCCCCCGTAGTACTGTCCGCCCGCGGGTTCGTCGATCATGACCGCGATCACCAGGCGCGGATTCGACGCCGGCGCGAACCCGACGAACGACGACACGTATTTGTCGACGTAAGAATGTCCCTCGAGCTTGTGCGCGGTGCCGGTCTTGCCGGCGACGCGATAGCCTGCGACCTGCGCTTTCGGCGCCGTCCCGCCCGGCAACACGACCATTTCCAGCATGCGGCGAACCGCCCGCGCGGTGTCGGCGCTGATCACCGGCCGACCGGCGATCGCGCCATCGACCTTGAGCAGCGACACCGGCTTCAGCTCGCCATCGGTCGCGAACACCGTGTACGCGCGCGCGAGCTGCACGAGGTTGACCGAAATGCCGTGTCCGTAGGCCATCGTCGCCTGCTCGATCGGACGCCAGCTCTTGGCCGGCCGCAACCGGCCCGAGACTTCGCCGGGGAAACCGGTCATGGGCGCGGCGCCGAAGCCGGTTGCGGACAGCGTCTGCCACATCGTCTCGGCCGGCAGCGACAGCGCAATTTTAGCGGCTCCGACGTTCGACGATTTCTGAATCACCTGCTCGACCGTCAGCGCTCCCTCGCGGTGTGCATCGTGGATGGTGGCGCGACCGATCGTAAGCGTGCCCGGCGCCGTATCGATGATCGAACTGGGGCGAACCTTGCCGGCGTCGAGCGCGGCGGCGATCGTGAATGGCTTGAGCGTCGATCCGGGCTCGAAGGTATCGATCAGCGCGCGATTGCGCATCTTGTCGCGCGTCGCGCGAATGCGATTGTTCGGGTTGTAGCTCGGCCAATTGACGAGCGCCAGAACTTCGCCGGTCTTTACGTCGAGCATGACCGCGGCGCCGGCGCGTGCCTTGTTGGCCTCCACGGCCGCCCTGATTTCGCGAAACGCAAGATACTGAAGGCGGCTGTCGATCGACAACGCAAGATCGCGCCCTTCCTGCGGCGCGCGAATGCTCTTTACGTCCTCGACGATCTCGCCGCGGCGATTGATGATCACGCGCCGGCTTCCTTGCTTGCCGCCGAGCCAGGACTGCTGCGCCAGCTCGAGGCCTTCCTGGCCCACGTCATGGTCGCCGGTAAAACCGACGATGTGGCTCATGACTTCCCCACCGGGGTAATAGCGCCAGTATTCGGTCTCGTCATGCACGCCCTTGATCTTGAGCGCGGCCGCGCGGTCGGCTACTTCGGGTGCGACCGGTTTTTTCACGTAGACGAAATCGCCGCCCTGCGCCAGTTTCTGATTGAGCGCCGCAGGCGTCATCTCCAACGCAGCCGCGAGCGCGCGCAACTGATCGGGGGTCGCCACGACCTGATCCGGCCAGGCCCAGACCGCCTTCACCGGCGTGCTGATCGCGAGCGGATCGCCGAAACGGTCGACGATGCGGCCCCGATGCGCGGGGACGTCGATCTCGCGGCTGTAGCGCGAGCTCCCCTGCTCCTGCAGAAAGGCGTTATCGATGCGCTGCAGGTAAAGCGAGCGGCCAAGCAAACCGACCAGAAGGACAAGCAAGCCGCCGAAAACCAGAGGCGCGCGAAGTCGCGGAAACTTCGGCGTCGCGGTCGCGCGGAAGTGCGTCGCGCGCATCGACTTCATCGGCGGTCCCGGTCCAGGACTTCGATGCGCCCGGTCGCGGGAAGCTGCATATGCAACTGCTCGCGGCCGATCTTCTCGATTCGGGCAGGCATCGCCCACGTGGATTGCTCGATCTGAAGCTGACCGAATTCGACTTCATACGCTCTGCTCAGTGTTTGCTCTCGCTCGAGATCGACAAACAATTTGCGCGCATGATGCCTGGACGTGACCAGGGACAGCGCGCAGACCACGAGCGCCGCCAGCAAGAGAAGGTTGATACGCGTGATCACGTCAGCGCTGCTTTGGTGCGCTCGGCGACACGCATTGTGGCGCTGCGTGCGCGCGGATTGGCGGCGACCTCGACCTCGCCGGCGCGGACCGCGCGCCCGACGAGCTTCAGCGGCGGCTGCGGCAGAGCATCGCTGGCGATGGCCAATCTCGCCAGTCGCGCGTCGCCCTCGAACGGCAGGCTATGACGACGAAAAAACTGCTTCACCAGCCGGTCCTCGAGCGAGTGGAAGCTGACCACAGCCAAGCGGGCCCCGGGAGCAAGGCATGGCAAGACGGCTTCGAGCGCTAGCGACAATTCCTGTAGCTCCTGATTGACGTAAATCCGTACAGCCTGGAAGGTCCGCGTGGCCGGATCCTGACCCCGATCACCCCGCGCCCGCGCGCCGACGGCTTTTGCCACGATCGTGGCCAGTTGCCGCGTGCGTGTGATGGGTTCGTGCGCGCGAGCCGCAACAATCGCTCTTGCAATCTGTTGAGCAAACCGTTCTTCGCCATAGTCCGCGATCACTCCCTTCAGTTCGCCTTCGCTTGCGGAAGCGAGCCACTGAGCCGCGCTGTTCCCTCGCGATGGGTCCATGCGCATGTCGAGCGGGCCGTCGGCGCGGAACGAAAATCCGCGTTCCGCTTGGTCGATCTGCGGTGACGCGATGCCCAGATCCAAGAGCGCACCGTCGATGCGATCGACATGGTCGCCTGCGAGCACGTCGGGCAGCCTTGAAAACCAGGCACGATGAAAGTGAAAGCGCGGATCGGCCCACTGACGCGCCACCGCCTCCGCGGATGGATCGCGGTCGAGAGCGATGAGCCGGCCACGCGGCCCCAGTGCGTCCAGAATGCGCAGAGCGTGTCCTCCGCGCCCGAAGGTTGCGTCGAGGTAGATACCGTCGGGTTTGACCGCCAGCGCGGCCACGGCTTCTTGGAGCAGGACCGGGACGTGATCGCCATGGGGCATCAGAGCGAAAAGCCGTCGAGCTCGGGGGGCAGGCCGCCGGCCGGAAACGCGACCGCTTGCGCGGTTCGGCCCTGCCACTGCTCCTCATCCCAGAGCTCGAACTTGTTGCCTTGTCCGACCAGCACCACGCGTTTGTCGAGGGTCGCGAATTGGCGCAGCGCCGGTGGAACCAGAATACGGCCGGCGCCGTCGAGCTCCACGTCGTCGGCGTGACCGACCAGAAGGCGTTGCAGCGCGCGAATCTTGTCGTTGAAGCTGGACAGCGCCATCAAGCGCTGCTGAATCGGTTCCCACTCGGGAAAGGGATAGAGCAGCAAGCAGCGGCTCGGATCTGCGGTCAACACCATGTGTCCGTCGGCACGCGCCGACAGCGCCTCGCGATGTTTGGCAGGAATAGCCAAGCGCCCTTTGTTGTCGAGCGCTAGATGCGTGACCCCTCGAAACACCGCCCTCTCCTCCGGACGCTTTCCTTCTCGTTAGCGCCCACTTTGGCCCACTTTTTACCACCGTTCGTCACTATAAGGAATCAGGGCTGGGACGTCAACACACTTTCGTTTTGCTTACAAAGACTTAGCTTCCTTGTTGTATGTATGGTGAAATGATATGCGAAATAGACACTTAGCGTGTGCATCGCAGGTAATTTCGTAGTACATGCCAAGAACGTGCTGAATCTCTGGTGCGCTACTATTGAACCGCTGACCCCGGTTTCGCGTGCCCACCCTACCCGCGGCTCTCATGCCAACGGCATCACATTGGCCGATTTCGCGTCATTGAGACCATTCACACACAACATTACACATCATGGGGTAACGACCCCCGTACTGCTCCGTTATTCTGGGTAGGGGCGAATTGCGTCCGCGCCGCGCGGTCAGCAAGAGTGGGCGACACAAGGAGGAAAGCCATGCCATTTCCACCGTTCGCACCGAAGACGCTCGCGTTTGCGACAGCCGCTTTAGGCGCCCTCTTCGCGCGAGGCGCCGCCGCGATGGAACCAACGGCCAAGGTCATCGGGTACTACAACGCGTCGCTGGATCATTTCTTCATTACCGCGTACCGGGACGAACCATCGCTTTCTCCCGGACATGACGATGTTCAAGCACATGGCCGCCTCATCCATTCTCGAAGGCCCGGTCATGTGCTCTCCTCTATCGTCGGCGCAAGTGCAGGCCGATGCGATCCGCCTTCTGGAGCAATCGACGTTCGGGCCGAACGACACGCTGCTGGCGCACGTGCAGAGTATCGGCACGCAAGCGCCGCCGTATTCACCAACAACGGTCAAGGCGTACGCGGCGACATGAAAGCGGTGATCACCGCCATATTGACCGATCCGGAGGTGTGCGGCGCACGGGTCCGGGCATGTACTCGGGGTCGCTGTATCGCACCACCGGACCGGCATTCAACGCGGTTCCCTTCAACCCATCGAACGTCGTCGGCACCGTGGTCGGTACCGCAAGCGTCACTTTTTCCGACGGAAACACGGCCGGCTTTGCCTACCTTGTCAACGGAGTTGCTCAGACCAAACCCATCACGCGGGAGGTATTTCGCTCCCCCGGCAGCCTATGTCAGTAAGCGATGCATTGTCGGATGCAGCTTGCGGGAATAAGCTCGCGCAGAATCGGTTTACCGCTGTATCAGCTTCGGGAATGACGTCTTGCACAATCGGTTTGCTGCTGTAGCGGTGGCGGGAATGATGGCGCTCTCGTTCGTCGTGGGAGTCGCGGGCGCGACCGAGGTCGGCGAGCCGGCGCCGCCGTTTTCGCTTACGACCGCGCACGGCGAGACGATAGCGCTTGCGGAACTTCGCGGCCGAGTCGTATACGTCGATTTTTGGGCCTCGTGGTGCGCGCCGTGCCGCCGATCGTTCCCCTGGATGAATGAGATGCAGCAGCGTTACGGCGACCGCGGCCTTACAATTATCGCCATCAACGTCGATCGGCGCCGTGCCGACGCGGAGCAATTTCTTCAAATGAATACCGCGCGCTTCGCCGTGGCCTACGATGATCGAGGTGCGACGCCGCAAGCATACTCGGTCAAAGGCATGCCAAGCTCCTATCTGATCGACGCGCGTGGAACCGTCATCGACGTCGAAATGGGCTTCCACGATGATCGAAAAAGCGCGATCGAGGATCAGATTCGCTCTCTTCTTTCGAGCCGCTGACCTGCGGAAGCGATCGCATGCGCAGACACCTGTTGGAAATGTTGCTTGCGCTGACGCTCGCGCTTCCGGGCTGCGCCACCATGCAACCGCCCAAACCGTGGGAGAAAGACCGTCTCGCCCGGCCCGAAATGCAGTTTGACGCCAACCCGCTCGACGCGAAGCTGACGCAACACATCTACGACAGCAAAGAGTCGGCGACCGGCGGCAACGGCGTAGGCGGTGGTGGTTGTGGCTGCAACTGAATCGACTTTAAGCGTTTTAACGTCGGCCACCGCGCCGAAAAAGAACAATTCGACCGGGGCGCTACTGGCCGCGGCGTTGGCCCTCCCCGGCATTTTGCCCGCCACTGCGCTCGCACAACTCGCTCCCGATCCGGGACTGATCGCGCTGAAATATCTTGACTACCGCGACTGGCAACCGGGCGGCGATCGCATGCGAGTGCGAACTCCGTCGTTCTACGCGCGCAAGCCCTTGTCGGACTCTCTTCAAGCAGAAGGCTCGATCGTCTACGACAGCATCTCGGGAGCGTCGCCGCTTTATCACAACACATTGTCCGGAGCGTCGGGACTCGGAGTGACCGACTACCGAACCGCCGGAGACGCGAAGCTCACGAAATATTTCGACCAGGCCGCCGTCGGTGTCGGCGCCGCGGTGTCTTCGGAACGCGACTACCTCTCACGTGCGCTGTCGCTCGACGTGCGCGTCTCGAGCGACGATCGGAACCGGACGCTCGCATTTGGCGTAGGAGGCGCGAGCGATCGCATCAACAGCACGAACGGTGTCGCCGAAGGCAAGGAAAGGCACACGCTGGATCTCCTGGCTGGCATCACGCAAGCGCTGTCACCCGAAGCGATCGTGCAGTCGACCCTCACCTATTCGTCCGGGCATGGCTATTACTCGGACCCCTACAAGGCGATCGACGTACGGCCCGATCATCGTCGGATTTTTGCGTGGCTCACTCGCTACAATCAGCATCTGCCCTGGCTCGACGCAACCGTCAATCTTTCATACCGCTACCTGCATGACTCGTTTGGCAGCAGTTCGCACGCCGCGGAATTCGCCTGGAATCAACCACTGCCCGACGGCTGGAGCGTGGTGCCGAGTCTTCGCTATTACACCCAGAGCGCCGCGGATTTTTATTTCGACCCGCCTTTCCCGCAGGGCTTCGTCCTCGGGCAGTCCTATTCCGCGGACACGCGCTTGTCGGCATTCGGCGCACTGACGTCCGGAGTGTCGATCGCGAAGCGGCTGCCCGATGGCTGGAGCCTCGACGTCAAGTTCGACTTCTACCGCCAGCGATCGGATTGGCGTATCGGAGGCGGTGGCAGCCCGGGGCTCGAGCCGTTCTCGGCGCGATGGATCCAGACGGGGATCAGCAAGACGTTCTGATTTGCCCGGGCACCGGAACAAGGCAGAATGGGGCCGACGATGCCTCTGTTCCATTTCGGTTTTTCCGCAATGGCTTCGGTAAATGAGCTGCAGATCTGGGCCGACGCCGAGACCGACGCGCGCCGTGGCGCCGACGCCGCGATCGCGGACGTGCTGCGCATCGAAGCAAAATACTCGCGCTACCGCGACGACAGCATCGTCACGCGGATCAATCGCGAAGCCGGACGCGCGGAGGTTCCAATCGACCCGGAGACGGCAGCGCTGCTGCGCTACGCCGACCAATGCTACCGGCTCAGCGGGACTGTGTTCGACATTACGTCCGGCGCGTTGCGCCGCGCATGGGATTTTCGGCGGACGCCTCCTCGCTTGCCCACAGGCGCCGAGCTGGAAGCCGCCGTATCGGCGATCGGGTGGCACGATGTCGAATGGAGCGAGGATACGATCCGTCTGCCGCGCCCGGGAATGGAAATAGACTTCGGCGGCATCTGCAAGGAATACGCCGCGGACCGGATGGCGACCCTTTGCCTCGAGCACGGCCTGGATCATGTTCTTGTCAACCTTGGCGGCGACGTTCGTGCCGCCGGGCCGCAACAAGGCGGCGCTCCGTGGCGCGTCGGAATCCGTCATCCGCGGCGGACAGGTGAAGTCATCGCCACGGTCGAGCTCGCGAGCGGCGCGCTTGCAACCAGCGGCGATTACGAACGTTTTTTCGAAATCGACGACCGCCGCTACTGTCACTTGCTGAATGCGCGTACCGGCTGGCCCGTCTGCTACTGGCAATCGGTGAGCGTCGTTGCTCCGCTCTGCGTGGTCGCGGGAAGTTGCTCGACGATCGCAATGTTGCTCGAAGCAGCCGGTGAAGCATTTCTCGATTCACAGGGTGTACGATATCTCGCGATCACCGAGGATGGAACTTTGACGGGACCCTTCGCTCCTACGAATCAACGCTGATCCGAGCGCGCGGTATATCATTCGCGCGGGGGCGAGCGGCGCCGAGGTGCCGCTCTGTCGGACCGCCGGCTCGACAGGCTTCACTTGATGGCGCAATCCGTCGCGAGACAACCGGCCCGTGCCACCGGGCAACGGAAGCGCGCTCCATTGCTAAGCAATAATCCACGGAATCAATGCGGACCAGGCAACAGCAATGACCCTAATGTCGATCGCGCGCAATTTTGTCCAGCGCTCAAATCGCGGCTTGCGCGGCAGAACATTGCGGCGCGGGCGCCGACAGATTCGCCGCGCGTAGTGGTCCCATTGCGTCTTTTACGCAATGCCGCTGCGCCCATTATCGTTCAAGGCACACTGGCGTTCGTTGCCCGGTTGACACTCGCATCGTTGACCTTTTTCACCGCGCCGCCGGCATCCGCCGATGCCGACGACGCGGAGCGTTACCGGGTCGAAATCGACGCGCCTTCGTCGGTCAAAGGGGCGGTTGAACGCAGCCTCGATCTCGTGCGATGGCAAACTTATGCCGGATTGACCCCGGAGCTGCTCGAGCTTCTGATCGCCGACGCCAAGGCGCAGGCCCGCGACGCGGCGTCAGCGCAGGGGTACTTCTCGGCAGTAGTGAGCGGGGCGCTCGACGACACCACGACGCCGCCAACGGTGCGTATCCGGGTTGAGCCCGGTGAGCCAACATTGGTCGTGGAGGTGTCCATCGAGGTGACAGGCGCGGTGACCGAGGCACCCGGCGGCGCTGACGCGGTCGCGGCAATGCGCACCGCGTGGTTGCTGCCTCGAGGCTCCGTCTTCAGGCAGGCTGATTGGTTCGCCGCGAAAGCGGCCGCCGTGCAAACACTCGCCGCCAGCCGCTATGCCGCGGCGAAGCTTGCGATGAGCGAAGCCGACATCGACCCCGACACCCACGCCGCGCATCTTGGCGTGACCATCGACAGCGGACCGCCTTTTCGATTCGGCGCACTCGAGATATCGGGCCTCGAGAAATACTCCGACACGACCGTTCGCAACCTGGCGACCTTTGCGCCGGGCGACTGGTACAGCACCGAGGCCCTCAACGAATTTGTGCGCCGCCTGAACGCGACCGGTTACTTCGCCAGCACGCAAGCCACGCTCGCGCCGGATCCGGCGCTTGCCGAAAGCGCTCCGGTCAAGGTCACGGTGATCGAGGCGCCGGCAAAGAAATTCGGCGGCGGTGTCGGCTTCGCAACCGATGTGCTCTATCTGGCACAGCTGAGTTTCGACAACGTCAACCTCGACGGGCGCGGCCTGCAGTTTCGAAGCGATCTTCGAGTCGACTCGAAGGAACAGGATGCCACCGTGAAGTTCACGCTGGCCCCGCGTGACCCGGCGTACACCGATTCATTCACGGCCAAGCTCGAGCACACCGATATCTCGGGTCTCACCACCAAGGACCTCGCCTTCGGATGGACGCGACAAACGGCCGATCCGCGCAATCAGGCTACCTACTCGACGTTCTACTACATCTCGCGGCAGCAGCCGCCCAACGTCGTGCTGGAGCATTCGCATGCGTTATACGTCGAAGCGGGACACGCGTGGCGCCGCGTCGATGATCTGCGGGCCCCGACCCACGGGTACGCGTTCAGCGCGCAACTGGGTGGCGGTCCGCCGGCCGTGTCGACGCGCGGCTTCGGACGCGGCATCGCGCAACTCGCGGGATGGATTCCTCTCGACGTCAAGACTCAACTCGCGCTTCGCGCGGAGGCCGGTGCGGTTATCGCATCGACGTCGGACGGCATCCCGGCGCCGCTATTGTTCCGCACCGGGGGCGATACCACCGTGCGCGGTTATTCCTTCCAAAGCCTTGGCCCGCGTGTCGGCGACGCCACCGTCGGCGGGCGCTATTACGCCCTTGCGAGCGCTGAGGTCGTGCGCTGGATTGGCGCGTCGTGGGGCGTCGCGGCATTTGTCGATGCCGGCAATGCGGCCGATCGCGTACACGATCTCAAGCCCGTATACGGCTATGGCGTGGGTGGCCGACTGCGAACCCCGATCGGCCCCTTTCGGCTCGACCTGGCCTACGGCGAGGCGACAAAGAGCGTGCGCGTGCATCTGTCGGTAGGAGTCTTCTTCTGATGGCGGCGCGCCGGGGCGCGATCGTCATCTTCGCCGGGCTGGCAGCGCTCGCGCTTCTGACCGGCTTGCTGATCGGCGGCGCGGCATGGTTCCTGTCGAGCGAGTCCGGATTGCGATGGGTCGTCGAAGAGGTCCGCTCGCGCACCGGAGAAAAATTGAAGCTCGAGGGTACCGCCGGTTCGCTTGCCGGCACGATGCGCATCGCGCGGCTGACCTACACCGACAAGGATCTGGGTTTCGTCGCCGAAAACGTCGAATTCACGTGGTCGCCGCGTGCGCTCTTTTCGCGCAGCGTGGTTATCGATTCCCTGAGCGCCTCCCAGGTCACGCTGGATATCAAGGCGGGCGATAAGGTCAACTCGCCACCCGTTTCACTGGCCCTGCCATGGTCGATCGATGTGCGGCGTGCGTTCATCGAGCGCCTGGACGTGGCCAGCGGCAGCAATCGCTGGCGCTTCGCGCGCTTGGCTTTCCGTTACGCAGGCGGCGACAAGCGGCACGCGTTGGATGAGCTCGCGTTCCACAGCGAATGGGGAGACTTAAGCGGCAATCTCGCGATCGACGCGGCTCCTCCCTTTGTCACGACCGGGATCGTGAGCTTCCTCGCGTCCGACGCGCTCAAGCGCGCCAAGGCGGCGCTCTCGATCGCCGGTGACCTGACGACGCTCGTCCTTTCGGGAGAAGTGTCCGCCATCGGCGCCCACGCCGGCGGCACGGCGCGGATTTCTCCCTTCGACGAGCGCTGGTTGCGAGGGTTCGCGTTGTCGGCCGCCGACGTCGACCTCGCGCTATTCGATGCGAGAATTCCCAAGACAGCCCTCTCGATCACAGCCGAGGGCGCGAGCAGCGAACGCGGACAGGTGCGCGGCAAACTGACGGCGCGCAACGCAGAGGCCGGAACGGTAGACAGCAAACGATTGCCGATCCAGGCGCTGTCTTCGTCGTTCGAATTCGACGCGGGCACCGCCACCCTGGAAGCGCTCGAGGCGACGCTCGGTAGCAGCGGTCGCGTCGCCGGAAACGTCCGCGTGGGCGGCGACGAAGCGCGCTGGAACCTGAGCGTTCGCGACCTCGATCTCAGGAGCATCGCTTCCAGCCTCAACGCGACGCGACTCGCCGGCACCCTCAAGGGGCAGCTGCGTCTCGATACCGAATCACCCGAGGGCATGGTCGCGGGCGAGCTCAAGCAGGCGGCGGTCGCGCTGGCGTTCGACACCACGGTTCGTCGCGGCGTTATCGACGTTCGCAAGTTTCGCGCCCAGGCTCACGGCGGCAGCCTGGAGGGCACGGCTACGTTCGCGACGAACGGTGCTCAGGCGTTTAGCGCAAGCGCGAGAGCGACCGCGCTCGACCCCGCCGCATTCGGCAAATTTCCGCCGGCATCCATTTCCGGGACCATCGACGCCCGTGGCGAGCTCAAGCCAACATGGGTGGCGGCACTGAAGCTCAAGATCGGCGATGGCAGTCGTCTGCGCGGACTTCCGCTCAGCGGCGCAGGAGCGCTGACCGTGGAAAGCGAGCGCATCCACGATGCGGACGTCGATATTGCCGCCGGCGGTAACCGGCTGAGACTGTCCGGCAGCTTCGGTCGCTCCGGGGATTCGCTTGCGTTCACGCTCGATGCACGCGATTTTGCCGCAATCGACTCGCGCTTAGGCGGCCGCCTCTACGCGACGGGGCACGTCGCGGGTGCATGGGCCCGGCCTGCCGTCCAGTTTTCCGCAAGCGGCGACTCGCTACGCTTCGGCGCAGGCTTCAGCGCCGCCACGTTGAGCGCAGACGTCGATATCGGCTCCGCGGCAAGCAGCACTTCGGTCGACCGCCCGCTGAAGCTACGAGTGGCGGTCGGCAGCGCCCACGCCGACGCGCTGGTCGTACGCAGCGCATCGGCCGACCTCGCGGGCACGGTCGGCAGACACGATGCGACGCTGACCCTCGCCACCGGCGCCGCCGGCGACGCCGCAGCTGCCGCGGTCGATGTCACGGCGCGGCTGTCCGGAGGCTGGTCCGGCGACGCGTCGAGCGGAAGCTGGTCGGGAAACATCGTCGCGCTCGACAACCGCGGCGCCTATCGACTCTCGCTGGCCCAACCGGCATCGCTCGAGGCGGGTATCGCGCGAGTGCATCTCGCCGGCGCGCTCGGCACGCTCGAGGGAGGCAGATTCGCAATCGAAGAGCTCAAGTGGGAAGACGGCCGATGGTCGAGCCGCGGCGATTTCAGCCGCCTGCCCGTGGCGCCGCTTCTTGCGTTCTCGGCCGCCGATGCAAGGATCGCGTCGACGTTGATCCTCTCCGGTCGCTGGGCCTTTTCCGCCACGCCGCGCGTAACGGGAACCTTGTCGGTCTCGCGCGACGACGGCGATCTGGCACCGATCGACGCTCCCGAGCTCGCCCTCGGGCTCACGCGCCTCGACCTCGCCGCGGTCAGCACCGATGATCGGGTGCACGCCACGCTCACCGCTCGCTCGCGACTGGGAGACGCTGATCTGGCCGCGGACCTCGGCGCCTCTCCGCGTGGCGCGGGTCGCTTCGACAGCAGCGCGCCTCTTTCACTCAAGGCACACCTCGACAGCGCGTCGCTGCGTGCGCTGCAAACGCTCACCCGGACCAACGCAGTGGTCGAGGGCAGGCTGAAGCTCGACGTCACCGGCCACGGAACGCTGGAACACGTTCAGCTCTCGGGCATCGTCGAGGGCGATGAGCTCAAGATCGAGGCGCCGCAATACGGCGTCTACGTCAAGGACGGTCGCCTTCGTGCTCGCCTGAGCGACGACAACGTGACAGTAAGCGAGCTTTCGTTCACGGCGGGCGAGGGCCGATTCCTGGCCAGCGGGACGATGCCGGCCATCGTCGGCTCGAGCGCCGCCGCCGGGGCGATCAGCTGGAGCGCCGAAAAGTTTGCGCTCTTCAATCGCCCCGATACGCAGCTCACCTTGTCGGGCGCCGGCACTCTCGCTCTCAAAAACAAGACCGTGACGCTCGCCGGTGCGATCAAGGCGGAGCGAGGCTATTTCGAGCTTCCGCCGACCCGACCGGACGCGCTGGGCGACGACGTCGTCATACGTGGGCGCGAGCGAAAGAGGACGGACGCCGCCGCGCAGCGCATCCCATTCGCTGTCGATGTCGAGCTCGACTTCGGCGAGCACCTGACATTTGTCGGCCAGGGATTCAACAGCGGGCTCGAAGGCAAGCTGCACGTCAGGACGACGGCCAACCGGGAGCTGATCGCCAATGGCACGATCAACGCAGTGCGCGGAACCTATACCGCATTCGGGCAGCGGCTGGCGATCGAACGCGGCAAGCTCTATTTCGACGGCCCGCTCGACAATCCCGGCCTCGACGTTCTCGCGCTGCGCAAGAACCAGCCGGTCGAGGCCGGGGTCGAGGTCACCGGGACGGTGCAAGTACCGCTGGTGCGGCTGACGTCGAACCCTCCGGTACAGGATAACGAAAAGCTTGCCTGGCTGGTCCTCGGTCACGGCTTGAACAGCACGACCGGCGCCGAATCGGTCGCGCTGCAAGCGGCGCTGGCCGCGCTTGCCGGATCCGGAAGCGAGCAGATCGGGCAGCGCGTCGCGAAGGGCTTCGGCCTTGACGACATCAGCTTCCGTGGTGCGTCCACCGCACGCCCCGGCACCACCGCGGCCCAGGTCGTCGCGGTCAGCAAACGACTGACCGACAAGCTGTCCCTGATCTACGAGCAGGGACTCTCGCTCGCCAACAACTCGCTGCGCATCGAGTACGTGCTGTCCCGAACGGTGACTCTGCGCGCGGAAGCAGGATTGGTGAACGGATTCGGCATCTATTACTCGCGCTCGTACGATTGAATGGATGAATTATCTCTGCGTATCTCTGCCAGGAAGTTGACCATGCCGCGCCTGATCGTTCCCGAGCGAACCTATGACTTCGACGACCCGCCCGTCCTGAGCTCGCTGCTGCGCGACACGCTCCGGGTCTTCGGCGCGGTCGGCTTGTACGGCGCAAGCCAGTGGGCCGGTGCGCATTCGTTCGGCACGGTCTATAACTTGCCCGTTCCTTTCTGGATGTACGCGTACGGCGCCACGGCCGCACTGATCGTGTCGTTCGTGATCGTCGCTTACTTTGCCCGAGTTCCGATGGCTGGTGCGGCTGCGCGCAGCGCCGGCGATCGCGCCGTCACGGGCGAGTTCCGGGTCGGCGGACGATGGCTGGTGCCGCTGCGCATCGTGAGCGTATTCACTTTGGCGCTCGCGATTGTCGCGGGATTCGTCGGGACGCGGGACACCAGCACGAACATCAACATGACGCTGTTCTGGATCATCTTCGCGCTTGGGTGCTACTACGTGACGGCGCTCGTGGGCGATGTGTACGGTCTCGCCAATCCCTGGCGCGCGTTGTGCTGCTTCATCGAAGGTGCCTTCCCGAACGCGTTTCGTCCGCGGATCGCCTATTCGACGCGACTCGCGTACTACCCGGCGCTGTTGCTCTATGTCGCCTTCATCTGGATTGAGCTATTCGGGCAAACGCAGCCGCGCTCGCTCGCCGTCGTTTTGCTCGCGTACACCGCCATCAATCTCGCGGGCGCAGCGCTCGTAGGGAAGGAGGCCTGGTTTCGCTACGGCGAATTCTTCGCCATCATGTTCCGCCTCGCCGGGAAGATTGCACCGGTCGAATACGTGAGGGACGTCGGCGCGGTAGAGCGCTACGGCATTCGCTTGCGGAAGCCTTTCGTCGGGCTTCTGGACGAGCCGGCGGAACACGGCAGCCTGTTGCTGTTCGTGCTGTTCATGCTTTCGTCGACGGCGTTCGATGGCATCCATGAAACGCTGCCGTGGGTCAGCGTGTTCTGGAAAGACATTTATCCAGCGCTCGCCGCGCTACTAAACCAGCCTTACCTCGTTCTCATCGACTTCTACTACTACTGGCAATGGGCGATGCTGGTGGTCTCGCCGTTCGTCTACCTCGCGGTCTACCTTTTCTTCATCTGGCTCGCGAAGCGTGCCGCCGGCAGTGCTGTGTCCGTGCGCACGCTGGCGTTGCGGTTTGCCTTCTCGCTCGTGCCGATCGCGTTCGTGTACAACATCACGCACTACTACACGCTGCTCGTGTCGCAGGGCATCAACTTCGTGCGCCTCCTCTCCGACCCGTTCGGACTCGGCTGGAACCTGTTCGGCACCTCAGGCTTGTTTGCCACGCCGATCGTTCTCGACGCCGGCGGCGTCTGGCACACGCAGGTCGGCCTGATTCTCTTGGGGCACATCATCGGCGTCTACCTTGCGCACGTCGAAGCGCTCAGGAATTTTTCCAATCCACGGCGCGCCATCGTGAGCCAGCTTCCAATGCTCCTGCTGATGGTGCTATTCACCACGGCCGGGCTGTGGATCCTGTCGCTGCCGATCGCGGCAGGACAAATCGTCCAACCTCCTCCGCCCGGCGGCTGACACTTCCCCGCCGCCGCGAGCAGCGGCTGGCCGAGTCGCGCGCGCCGCGGAGCGCTATTTCGTGGCGTCGTCTTCGTCGCCGCCGGGGGGCATGCCATGAGCTTTCCGGTACATCGCTTCGCCCTCCCGAATCTGTTTTCTTTCTGCCTCGGTGAGTTGTCGCGGCACTGGGGCTCCGACAACAGCGCGCAACGGAACTTGATTCCCCTTTGGCAACATCCAGACCTTGACGATGCGATGCCGTCCCGGGCAGTGCGGGTCCTGCGCCTGTGTAACGATCAGATTGTCGAACGGGGACAGTTTGGCAACGAGCTCCGGCGCTTGCCTGGACATGTCCACATCGACAGTGGAGTCGCTGGAGCCGGCTAGCTGAAGCTGGAAGCCCAGCGCTTCCGATAGCCGCTGGAGCACATCGGACAACCGCGCACCGCGAGCGATGAGATGGACGCCAGACTCACAATCGCCTGAGCTGACAAGAATGGTGTCACTTCCAGACGCTGCCCTGGCCAGGAACAAAAGTATGCAGAAACCGGTTCGAACCGTCACCGCTGCTGCCGAACGTGTGTCGAAAACGTGCGAGTAAAAGCAAAGGCTTCGGCGTTGCCACCGAAGCCTTTGAGCAATTTCCCGCGCGAGCGTCGTTATTATCGACTAGTTTTGCAGACCCGGCGGCGTGCTGCTGGTGGCGAACGGCCACACCCCATTGGTGAACTTCAGCGACAGGAATCCATTGTCCTGGCAGGTGGTCTGCAGGCTGGCCGTCGCCGCGTCCAGGCGAATCTGCGCATTACACCAGTCGGGACCTCCCGCAACCCATGGCCCGCTACGCGCGAAATGGTTGGACCCCTGGCTGGGGGTCGTTGTACCTGCCGGATTGAAATAGGCAATCTCCTTCGGGCGGGTCGGATCGCGAATATCGAACACGCGGATTCCGGAGTTGAAGTAGCCGCACGCCAGTGTCGTCGCGTTGTGCCTGTTGTCCACGCTGCAATAGTGGCTGCCATACGTAAAGCTGGACAGGCCGGCGAGATCGGGAAGGACTTTGGCACAGTTGGCGGGGTCGTGCGTCTCCAACATCAGTCTCGACACAAGCTTGGGACTGGTTTCATCGCTGATGTCGAGGAGCCGGGCCATGTTGAAGACGGGCAGCCCAGCAGTGCAGGCGGCCTGGTACCCGGTCATGCTGTTACCTCCCGTACTCGATTCTTCGACAGCGACGAGATAGCTCTTGCTATTGATCGTCACCGGGATCGTGTGCTGCATTTGCCCGCCGTCCCTCCACAGGATCGAGCCGACCTGCCGAATTTGCGGATTGGCCAGGCGTTTCTGGACGTCGCTGACGTCCAAAATCAGCACCCCGTTGGCCGGTGGTGCGTTCAGCAGGTCAACGCTGCTCCCGAGTACTCCAGCCTGTGAAACGTAGGCACGGGTTCCGTCATCGCTGATCGTCAGGCCGTGCGTGGTGACGGTCGTCGGCACCAGCTGCGGCAACGTCCAGGTTGCAATGAGCACGGGGTGGGTGGTATTGCTGATGTCCGTCGCGGTGTACTTCTTGGGCGTGCCGCGGTCACCGCTGTACCAGGTCAGCCCGTCCGGGGCAAAATTACCCTCGTGTCCAGCCAAAATCTGCCCCGCTGGAAGCGCCGCCGCATCTCCATTTGTGGCTGTTCCTGTGGTGACGGTAGACAGTAGCTGCGGGTTCCTGCAGTCTCCCGAGAGGTCGTAGAGATCGAGCTGGCCGGTGCCGGTGGCGTTCCTGCCGTCTTCCGCGCCAAGCAACTGACGCCGCTCGTTTACCTTAAGCGACTCCCAGGGATCCAGCATCGATTGGGTAGTGAGATAGGCCGTCGGCGTCGGTTTGCTCGCGCTCGTCGTGTCGAGGACGACCGTTCCCAGGTTCGTTCGAAGGGCCGTGCCGTTGACCGGACTCGATGTGTCGTAGTAATTGCAGTTGTGGCCGGCCCCATCCTGGAACCAGGCGTGCTGCCAGCTCGCGCCCTCGCCCTTGCTCTGGGCCACGAGGCTCAGGTTGCAGTTGAAGCCTTTGAAGCCGCTTGCCCTCAGCGCCGCCGGTACTTGACCCTGCAGTCCGCTCTCCGGATTGTCGGTGGGCCCGCAGGTAGCCTTGGGGACGGTCAGAGGTATTGCCTGGGGCTGAGAGGAACCACCACCATCGCCACCGCCGCAACCCCACAACACAACGGAAGATGCAGCGACCAGACCGAACGTCACGAACGTGCGATACCAATCCGCCCTTAGTGCGATGCTCATGCTTGCCTCCTTAATTTCAGCACCGTGCCAGCGCACGGTTGCTTCCGTTTTCTTACCGCAGGCTAGGCGCCCACCTTAATCAAGCGAGTCCGTCAAGGTGAGCGTTCGCACGCGCCAGCAACAACACTTGTTTTTATTTATCGCCTTTACCACATTGCGTATTCTGACGCAACGTCCAGTCGCTGGACATCTCGCCCCGAGAATCCGCGAGTCGTCAAACGCGATAAGCGGCAAGTCTCGATCGCGAAGTCGTTGGAACTTCAGCAACGCCATTGTTTACGACGTGGAGACCGCTGCCAATTAGACCAAAGTCGAGTACCCATGCGCCGTAAATCCTTGTCTTATTCAGGTCGGCGAAGGAAAATCACCCTGACGCGGGCCGTCCGGTCCCGACGGCTGTACGGAAAGCGAATCCCTTGATGCCATGCGAATGAAGATCGCCACAATTCCTACGGCCGCGGTCGTGAGCGTGGGGCTCGCGGTCGTCGCATTGCTGGCCTATCTCGCGTGGCCCCGCCACCATTTCGATATGGTTGCCAAACTGGCCGAGTTTGTCGCCAACGAGGGTCCCTGGGACAACGAATGGGACAAGCCACAAGAGAAAATCCAAGGCGTGTTAGCACTGATCAAGGCCGAGCGAAATCCGCAAAAGCGCTTCGAATTGAGGCGCGAACTTGCACAGCGGTACGTCATTGCGAACGCCAGCGAGGCCGCCATCTCGACCTTGGAAGAGCTGCAGAAGGACCTCGGCGATACGGTGCCCGCGGCGTACGCCGAGATTGTCAAGGCCGATATGGCGTTTGCCTATTTTCGGATGGGCGAGACCCAGAACTGCACTTGGAACCATAACTCCGATTCGTGCGTCTTCCCGATTCAGGGCGAAGGCGTCCACAAGCAGCAGGAGGGAGCCACTGCAGCCGCAAAGATTTACACCGAGTTGTTATCCGACCCAAAAACCAATCCGGAAAACGTGCTGGTGTACCGCTGGCTGCTCAACATCAGCTACATGACATTGGGCCAGTATCCGGACAAAGTTCCCGAAGCCTGGCTGATTCCTCCAGAAACCTTCGAGTCGGACTACGACATCGGTCAGTTCCGTGACGTGGCAGTCACCAGAGGCATCAACGAATTTGGAGCCGCGGGTGGTGTCATCCTGGAAGACTTCGACAACGACGGCCATCTGGACCTGATGATCTCGCATATGGGCATCGGCGATCAGCTCGAGTATTTCCACAACAACGGCAACGGGACGTTTACCCGGATGACCGAGCAGGCCGGACTGAAAGGCATCGTCGGCGGACTCAATATCATGCAGGCCGACTACAACAACGATGGCTGCATCGATGTCTTGGTGGTGCGTGGCGCCTGGCTCCACGATAAGGGCAAGTGGCCGCCTTCGCTGCTACGCAACAATTGTAACGGCACGTTTACCGATGTCACGGCGGAAGCGGGATTGCTTTACTACTATCCGACGCACACTGCCGCGTGGGCCGATGTCAACAACGACGGCTTGCTCGATTTGTTCGTCGGACACGAGATCGACCGCGCCCACGTGGATTGGCCGCCGACGACCAAGAACTTCGAGTTGTTTCTC
>DATMNH010000343.1:0-36395 GCA_035568975.1 Casimicrobiaceae bacterium | reverse complement strand
TTGCTGCAGCTGCGGGTGCGCGAGCGCATCGCTTATCGAGCGACGATTCCCCAGCGATTGTCGACGATCGTGCCGATCGACACCGGGCACGCTACTGAACGCCCGTTGCGTCTCGGCTTCGCCAAAGCGCGCTGGCGTATCAACGATCGCGTATTCGAAATGGGCGAAGCGCCGATCGAAGTCAAACGCAACACCGTCGAGACATGGCTGATCCGCAACTATTTCAACAGCATGCCGCATGCAATGCATTTGCACGGATTTCACTTTCAGGTTCTCGAGCGACAGACCAGTCCCGAGCAGATCGCGGCGCTCAAGGTCGACGATCGCGGGCGGCTCGCGACGGATCTCGGATGGAAGGACACCGTGCTGGTCTGGCCCGGCGAGAGCGTGAAGATCGCGATCGACTTCACGTTGCCCTTCGCCGGCGAGCAGACGTACATGTTCCACTGCCACAACCTCGAGCACGAGGACGGCGGGATGATGCTCGGCGTCAAGGTCGCATGAACGCGGTGCGCTTAATCCTCGACGGCCGCGCATTTACAGCAGGCGCGCATGAAACCGAAGGTTCCTCCTCGATCGAGATAACAACCGCTACGCGGTTTACTGCCAGGCTCACGGATTCGACAGCAATGGGTTCCCCGGCCTGGGTTCGGGAGGTTCACGCAGGCGTCAGTGTCAGTAGGTGACGACTGCCCGGATCGATTTGCCCGCATGCATGAGATCGAATCCTTCGTTGATCCGATCGAGCGGCAGGACGTGGGTAATCAAATCGTCGATGTTGATTTTGCGATCCATGTACCAATCGACGATCTTGGGAACATCGGTGCGACCCCGCGCGCCACCGAAGGCCGTGCCCTTCCATACCCTGCCGGTCACCAGCTGGAACGGGCGAGTCCGGATCTCCTGCCCCGAACCCGCAACGCCGATGATGACTGACACGCCCCAACCACGGTGGCAGCACTCGAGGGCTTGACGCATCAGGTCGACATTGCCGACGCACTCGAAGCTGTAATCGGCGCCTCCGTTGGTCAAGTCGACGAGGTAGGGCACGAGATCGCCCATTACCTGTTTGGGATTGACGAAATGAGTCATGCCGAACTTGCGCGCAAGGGTCTCACGCGCCGGGTTCAGGTCGACCCCGATAATCATGTTGGCGCCGGCCATGCGCGCGCCCTGGACGACATTGAGCCCGATGCCGCCGAGCCCGAACACCACGACATTGGCTCCCGGCTCGACCTTGGCGGTGTTGATCACCGCGCCGATGCCCGTGGTGACGCCGCAGCCGATGTAGCAGACCTTGTCGAAGGGAGCATCTTCGCGAATCTTCGCCAAGGCGATTTCGGGGAGGACGGTGAAGTTGGCGAAGGTCGAGCAGCCCATGTAGTGATACACGGGTTTGCCGTTGAGCGAGAATCGGCTGGTCCCGTCGGGCATCAGGCCCTTGCCTTGCGTGGCGCGAATGGCGGTACAGAGATTGGTCTTGCGCGACAGGCAGGATTTGCACTGCCGGCATTCGGGCGTGTAGAGCGGAATGACGTGGTCGCCCTTCTTGACGCTCGTCACGCCTGGGCCCACGTCGATCACGACGCCTGCGCCCTCGTGACCCAGGATCGCCGGAAAGAGGCCTTCCGGATCGGCGCCGGAACGCGTGAATTCATCGGTATGGCAGATGCCGGTCGCTTTGATCTCGACCAGCACTTCGCCCGCCTTCGGTCCGGCCAGCTGTACCGTTTCCAGCACGAACGGATTCCCTGGGCTATGAGCTACCGCAGCGCGAACATCCACCTTACCCCCTTCTTATAGTTGCCGTGCCCGGCTGACGCCGGCGATGAAGGTCGGGCGACGCTGCACCGTCGCAAGCCATGCGTCACGATCATCCCGCAAGTGCGGTAAGCTGTTCGTGCAGTTGCGACGAAATCTCGATGCCTTCGGCGATGGCCTTCCGCGCCAGCGCCTCGCGGCGTTCGCCGGGCAGACGCACTCCGGCCTCGGCGGTCATCGCCGCGACCAGCGTTCCGATCCGCTCGTCGTACACCGAGCGGCCCGCGAGCGCGCCCGGATCGACGACCAGAAACGCCTGGCCCAGTCGCGGCCGGTTACCCTCGTCGACAAAGAACGTCGACGCCTCGAAACCCAAGGCTGCCCCGGTGAGTGTGGTGACCAGCAGCTCGACGACCAGTGCCAGCATCGCGCCCTTGGTCCCGCCCACGGCCAGCATGCTGCCGTCGAGGCCCGCGCGCGCATCGGTCGTCGGGTTTCCGTCCGCATCGAGTGCCCAACCGAGGGGAATCGGCCTGCCGTCCTTCGCCGCCATCATGAGCTTGCCTCGCGCGACTTCCGACAGGGACATGTCGATCAGCAACGGGACGGCCCCCGCGCGCGGAAACACCGCGGCAATAGGATTGGTTCCGAGCAGCGGGCGCTTGCCGCCCGCGACCGGCATGGCCGCGGGTGAGTTCGACAAGGCAAGGCCGACCATGCCGGAGGCGCCAACAGGCGCCAGGTGAAAGGCCGCGACGCCGTAATGATGGCTATCGGTAACGCTCACCAGAGCAACACCGAACTCGCGCGCCCGTGCGATCGCCTCTCTCACCGCCAGCGCGCACGCCGGATACGCGAGTCCGCTCCCGGCACTGATCAATGCCGCGCCGCCTCTGCTCGCGACGATCCGGGGCTGTGCATTACCGTCGGCGCGCCCGTTCGACAAGTGTGCGGCGTACTGCGCGACCCGCGTCACGCCATGCGACGCGAGGCCGCGCGCATCGGCGTAGACAAGCGCATCTGCAGTCGTCGACGCCATCGTCGCATTGGCGCCGGCGTGCACCAGCGCGCATCGCGCAAGCTCGCGCAATTGCCCGACACTCAGGCGCGGCATGACTCGATCAGCAAGCTTCGTCTGTCGCCGGACGCGGCGGCGACGACCAGCGCCCTGCCGGTTCGCGGCTCCGGCATCAGGCCTTCGAGCGATAGCGCTCGAGCGCCGCGCCGACCTTTTCTGCAATCATGCTCGAGACGCGAACGTTGGATTCTCGCGTAACGCCGGCAATATGAGGCGTCAGCAGCAAATGAGGACATCCCGCCAGCGCAGATCCTGCGGCCAGCGGCTCGTGCTCGAAAACGTCGAGCGCGGCGCCACCGAGCTTGCCCGACTTGAGCGCGGCCGCGAGCGCCGCCTCGTTGACGATTTCGCCGCGCGAAGTGTTGATGAGCACGGCATCGGATTTCATCAGCGCCAATCTGTCCGCATCGATCAGCCCGCGCGTCGCCGGTGTCAGCGGCACATGGATCGATATGACGTCCGCCTCGTGCAGCACCTCGTCGAACTTGCGTGCAGTCGTCCGTTCTGCAGCCCACATGGGGTGCTCTGCGGGAATCATGGCATCAAACCCGATCACCTTCACGCCGACCGCCCGCGCCAGCCTGCCGGTGAGCTGCCCGATCTGCCCAAAGCCCACCATACCCAGCGTCTTGCCTGCCAGCTCACGCCCGTTCGCCAGCGCGGGACGCGGCCACTTGCCTGCCGCAACCGCGCTGGTGCTGGAGTAGGCGCCGCGCAGCAGGATCAACGCTGCGGCGATCACGTATTCGGCGACCGCAAGCGCATTGGCGCCAGTCGCGGGAATGATCTCGATGCCGCGCGATTTGCAGGTCAGCACATCGATGTTGTCGAGCCCGACGCCGAGCCTGCCCACGACCTTCAATTGCGGCGCCGCGGCGAGGAGATCGCCATCGACTTGCGTCTTGTTGCGCACGATCAACGCATCGGCGTCGGCGATAAGGCGCTTGAGCTGGTCGCGGTGCTCGCTCAGATCTTCGTCGCAGGCCGTGTCGAATCTGGCCGCGAGCGACGCGACCGCGGCCGGATCCATGAACTCGCTGATGATCACGCGCACGGTGCTAATCGCCCTTCTTCGCGGTGTTCAACTTAGTGTTCAACTCGGTTCTCAACTCAGTCCTCAGCTTATTTTTCAACTCATTTTTCAACTCTGCATACCCCATTTGCGAACGGTCTTGTCTTCAATAGTTCGGAAAATGACGTTTTCGACCAGCAAGCCGATGACGATCACCGTAAACAGGCCCGCGAAAACGTTCGGGATCTCGAGCTGATTCTTGTTCTCGTAAATGAACCATCCGAGCCCTCCCGACCCGGACGAAACGCCGAACACCAGCTCGGCGGCGATCAAGGTGCGCCAGGCGAAAGCCCAGCCGATCTTGAGTCCGGTCAGGATGCTCGGGAATGCCGCCGGAATGAGGATGCGTCCGACATAGGATAGTCCACGCAGACCATAATTGCGCCCCACCATGCGCATCGTATTGGACACCGACAGGAAACCGGAATGGGTGTTCAACGCGACCGCCCACAGGACCGAATGGATCAGCACGAACACCAGGCTCCCGTTGCCCAGGCCGAACCAGATCAGCGCCAGCGGCAGCAGGGCGATGGCAGGCAGTGGGTTGAACATCGACGTCAGCGTTTCGAGCAAATCCGTTCCAAAGCGCGAGGTAATCGCGACGACTGTCAGCAACGCCGCCAGCGCGATGCCGGCGCTGTAACCGATCAGCAGCACCTTGATCGACGTCCACGCCTTGCCGAGCAGGCCGCCTCGAACAATGGCTTCGAAGAACGCCTCGATGGTGGACGTGAAAGTCGGAAACAGCAGTGCGTTGTTGAGCAGGCGCGCGTAGATCTCCCAGAGAACCGCGAGCATGATCAGGATGAACACCTTGCGCACCGCGCTCTGGTTGTAGATGCGCTCCCAGGTCGACAGCGGCTTTTCGACGACGCCGAAGGACGTCGAATCCACCTGGTCGCGATAGATTTCGGGACGCAGGACGAGGGGTTCAGACATGGGTGTGCTCCTCTTCGACGGCGTCGACAAACAGCATGTCGTGGATCTTCCGCTCCAGCGCGTGCGCCACCTCGCCGTCGCTTTCGCGCGGAAGACTGTTCATCTCGGCTTTCACCTGGCCCGGGTGAGGAGACAAGAGCAGGATCCGGCTGCCGATCTTGATCGCCTCGGCGATCGAATGGGTGACGAACAAGACGGTGAAACGGGTGTCGTCCCAAAGCTGCAGCAGCTCGTCCTGCATCTTGCGCCGGGTCAGCGCATCGAGCGCCGCAAACGGCTCGTCCATCAGAAGCACGTCGGGCTCCATCGCCATGCCGCGCGCGATCGCGACCCGCTGCTTCATCCCGCCGGAGAGCGTGTGGGGAAAGCTGTCGGCGAACTTGGTGAGGTTGACTTTGTTGATGTACTCGAGCGCCTTGTCCTCGGCCGGCTTGCCGTTGAGCTTACCGCTGGCGGTCAGCGCAAACATCACGTTCTCCTTTACCGTCTTCCAGGGAAGAAGCTGGTCGAACTCCTGGAACACCATCATTCGGTCCGGTCCCGGCTTGGTGACCTTCTGACCCTTGAGCCTGATCTCGCCCTCGACCGGGGTCATGTACCCGCCGACTGCCTTGAGCAGCGTCGATTTGCCACAGCCGGAGGGCCCCAGGAGAATAAAGCGGTCCGATCGCAACACCTGAAAATCGACTCGATACGTGGCCGTCACCAGGTGATCCTTGGTCTTGTACTGCAGCGTCACGCCCTTCACGTCGAGCAACGGTGTGATTGCTTCCATCGTCCCTCCTCGAGCTTTAGGCCGCGTCGTTCTGGATCGCGGCCCGTGCGCGTATCACGTTTGCCAGGGCAGCCGGTCCAGGTCGACGTTGCCCCCGCTCAGGATGACGCCGACCCGCAGCCCGTCCAGCGAAATCTTGTGCTCCAACAGCATGGCGAGCGGCACCGCGGAGGACGGCTCGACGATCATCTTGAGCTTTTCCCACAGAAGGCGCATGGCTCGCACGATCGCCTCCTCGGAGGCGGTTTCGATTTTATCGACGGTCGAGCGCAGCACCGCAAATGTCTTGTCGCCCAGCGACGAGCGCAGTCCGTCGGCGATGGTGCGCGGATCGGTCTGCGGGATGATGCGGCCGGCGACCAGCGACCGATACGCGTCGTCGGCGCCGGCCGGTTCCGCGCCATAGACCTTGATCGACGCGCGCAGACCTTTGGCGGCGATGGCGGTGCCCGACAGCAGGCCGCCGCCGCCCACCGGAGTGATCACCGCGTCGAGCTCGGGTTCGTCTTCCAGCAACTCGAGCGCCGCCGTTCCCTGGCCGGCAATCACGCGCCAATCGTTGTAGGGATGGACCAGCGTCGCGCCGGTTTCCGCTTCGACCGCGGCGCAGGTCGCCTCGCGCGCGGCGACGGTCGCTTCGCAGAACCGGATCGTTCCGCCGAAGCCCTTGACCGCATCCTGCTTCACCTGTGCTGCGTTGGAGGGCATCACGATCCACGCCGGGATGCCCCGCGAGCGCGCCGCCCAGGCGAGCGCGGCGCCGTGGTTTCCGGACGAGTGCGTGACTACACCATGCTTGGCCTCCGCTGCCGACAGCGAAAGCACGGCGTTGCACGCGCCACGCGCCTTGAACGCGGCCACTTTCTGCAAGTTCTCGCACTTGAAGAAAAGCCTGGCCCCTGCCGCCTCGTCCAGCGAGCGACTGGAGAGCACCGGCGTGCGGTGGATGTGCGGCGCGATGCGCGCATGCGCGGTGCGGATCGCGGCCAGGTCGACCTCGATGTCGCGGGCTGCTGCCTCCGGCGCGCTCATCGAGACGTCAGCTCCCTGGCAGGCCGTGGACGTTGGGGAAGAACAGATCCTTCCACGATTCCGGCTTGACCTTGATCGCGCCGGTCTTGGCCATGAAGTCGGCGTACTTCATCACGTTCTGCGGTGTCGTCGTGAAGACAATCTGGGGATCGTTCATCATTCGCGCGATATTGTCGACCGTGTCCTTGTCCTTCGATATGCGAATGTAGGCTTCGGCCGCGGCGCGCTTGTCGCGGTTGATGATCGCTTGCGCTTCGTCGAGCGCCTTGCAGAAAGCGTCGTAGAGCTTCGGGTTCTCGCTGCGGAACTTTTCGGAGGTCCACGCCAGATTGAAGGTCACGGCCCCACCCATCACGTCGTAATTGTTGAGCACGACACGCATGCCCGGCTTGGCGAGCTCCTGATATTGGAATGGCGGTGAGCCGAAATGCGAGTCGATCTCGGATTGTCCCGAGAGCAGCGCCTGCATCGCGTCAGGGTGCGCCATGGTGACGGTAAGAGGGTCCAGCCGGTTCTGCTGCCCGGGGCCGAACGCCTGCTCCGCCGCCATCTGCAGGGCGAGCGCCTGGACCGAGATCTTGACCGCCGGCATGGCAATGCGGTCCTTTTCGGTCAAGTCCCTGATGGTCTTCACGTCAGGGTTGCGGGTGACCAAATACAGCGGCATCGAATTCAACGCGCCGACAGCGCGAATATCGAGGTTGCCGCGGGTGCGCGACCAGAGTATGACCAGCGGCCCGACGCCGCCCGACGCGAACTGCAGGCTGTTCGACAGCAACGCGTCGTTCATGACGTTGCCGCCAGCGAATGTCGCCCAGGTCACCGTCACCTCGACTCCGGCAGCCTTGGCCTGTTTCTCGATCAGCTTGCCTTCCTCCATCAGCATCAGCGGCAGGTAACTGATGCCGTACTGCTTCGCGACCTTGATCTCGGAGAGCTCCGCAGATGCAAATGCGGGCAATGCGACGAGCGTTGCCGCGAGCAGCGCGCGCAGGCGTCGGGCGATAACGGCCTTATCCATGTTTGATCTCCGGTGGCGAGCGCTCTTCGACGACAATGAGCATGACCATCGGCGCAACTATAGCGCTTGAATATCGCGATCGCGCGTTCCGCAACGGCGAAACCCGCTTCAGGCGCTTTCGTACAGTCGTGTCATGACGAATTCGCGATGCCCGAGCGCCTCGGCCGCGGTCAGCCGCCCGTCGGCGGTGCGAAACATCATTTCCAGCAGCTTGTCGCCCGCCTGGTCCATGGTGATCTCGCGCTGCAACAGGCCGGAGGTATCGACATCGACGTGCTCGCTCATCGTTCGCACCGTGCGCGGGTTGGCGCAAATCTTGATCACCGGCAAAACCGGATTGCCGATCACGTTACCCTGTCCGGTGGGGAAAAAATGGACCACGTAGCCGGACGCCGCGCACAAGGTCACCATCTCCGCCGCGGCGGAAGAGCTGTCCATGAACCAGAGGCCTGGACCCGAGGGAATCTCCGCCTTGTCCAGGACTCCATCGATGATGCATTTGCGGCCGATCTTCTGGATGTTTCCGAGCGCCTTTTCCTCGATCGTGGTCAGTCCGCCGGCGATGTTGCCCTTGGTCGGCTGCGAGTCCGATAAATCGCTCGTCTTGTGGCGATTGATCACTTCCTGATAGCGATCGAACATGCGCATGAATTCGGCGCGAACCTTGTCGTCACGGCAGCGCGCGGCAACGATCTGCTCGCCGCCGGTGAGCTCGGTGGTTTCACCGAATACGAGGGTGCATCCCGCTGCGTAGAGCTTGTCGAACGCGTCGCCGACGGTCGGATTGGCGCCGCATCCCGACGTCGTGTCCGATTCGCCACATTTGGTCGACACCCACAATTCCTTGAGCTCGCATTCGACCCGTTGTTTTTCACTGGACCATTGCAGGTATTCGCGCGCCGCCTTGGACGCGCGCATGATGGTGTCGTGGTCGCCGTGCAACTCGATTCCGAAGCCCGCCACGGGCTTGCCGGTGAGCGCGATGGCGTCGACGATCTTTTGGGTCCACCCTTCCTCGATGCCGATCACCACAACCGCAGCCACATTCGGGTTGCTGCCGGCGCCGATCAGCGTTCGGAAATGCAGATCGAGATCGGCGCCGAACTGCAGCCGGCCATAGGGATGCGGGATCGCCATCGCCCCTTTGATGTTGTGCGCGACCGCCTCGGCGGCCGTATTGGACAAGTCATCGACCGGAAGAACGATCACGTGGTTGCGGATGCCCACGCGGCCGTTTTCGCGCCGGTAACCCCAGAAACTTTTGTGCATGGTGCTCAAACTCCAAAAAATGCGCCGATCGAAGTCGACGCTGCTGTGCGCGACTTGCGGTTCGGAGGCGGCAGCCTCTCGGAGTTGCGCCGCCCGCCGAGAGATTACCAGCGCTTGGTCTTGATGTTGTGAACGTGGGCGTGCTGGCCGGTTTTGATCGGTGCCACGACTTTGCCGATGTCCACGCCATACTTGATGACCGTTTCGCCGACGCTCATGTCCTTGAGGGCAACCTTGTGCCCGAGCGGAATGTCCTGGGTGCACGGCAAGGTGATGGTGCGGTCTTCGTCGAGGATCAGTCCGGTCAAGGTCTGCCCGGCCTTGATGCCTTCGACAACGATCACCGCGACCGAATCCCGAGGGTCGTGCAGCACGCAATGAATCATGACTTTGGACTCCTGAAGCTTCGAAAAGACGGGTGCGCAATTTTAGCGCGCTTGGCGTTCCAGTGTACTGAGTCAGAGATTCGCTCGATAGTTCGCGGCCTAATTGGCCAATGCGCGGCCGCCAGGCAGCGTTGCTCGGCCTCACCGCACCAAAAGGTACGCTTTCGGCCTCGCGCGTTGCCTGACGGCCGTTTTCATCCGCTCCTTTATCTTCGGAACCTCTGACTCAGTACATCAACTGCCGGGCAAGATCGACAAAATCGTCGGCATTGAAGTCAGCTCGGCGGTCGGCGCCGATATCGGCTTCCGACGCCCGGCCGTGTTCCAGCGGCCTTCGCACAAACGCGGTCCGCAAACCGCAGCGCCGTGCGGCAGCGAGATCATCCTTGTGCGCTGCGACCAGCATCACCGCTCGCGCCGGCAAACCGAGCAGCGCCGCGGCGCCCGCGTAGACCTCGGGATCCGGCTTGTAGTGGCGAAAGAGCTCGGCCGATAAGATCACGTCCCACGGCAGGCGCCCGGCCCGCGCCAGATCGATCAGCAGCGACATGTTGCCGTTGGACAGCGTGCCGATGACGAAGTGTCGTTTGAGGCGCGCGAGCCCGGTCGCGCTGTCCGGCCAGGGCGAAAGCCGATGCCAGGCAGCGTTGAGATCGCGCACTTCCGCCGGCCGGAGCCGCAAGCCGGCGCGCTCGAGCAACGGCTTCAGAATTTCCAGGTGCAGCTCGTCGATCGAACGCCATGACGAGTCGCCGCGGCGCACCCTATCCATCGCCGGCCGGTAGCCGGAGCGCCACGCGTCGGCAAACGCACCCCAGTCGCAGCGCACGCCGTGCCGGCGGCCAGCGCGCCTCAACTCTCGGATGAGGCTTCCGCGCCAATCGACGACGGTGCCGAAAACGTCGAACAACAGTACCTCGGGCCGCCTTGCCATGTGTCGATCGCCGTCTCTAAAATACGAATCGAATCTGCATCACCGGACCAAAGCTGCGGCGATGCGCCGCGCATGGACCGTGCGTCGCGAGCGCGGCGAGATGCTCGGGCGTCGAGTAGCCCTTGTGCCGAGCAAATCCGTAAAGGGGGTAGCTGCGGTCGAGCTCGACCAGCAGCGCGTCGCGCGCCGTCTTGGCGAGAATCGAGGCCGCGGCAATCGCTGCCACCAGGCGATCGCCGTCGACGATAGCCCGCATCGGATAGTCGCTATGCGGGCAATGCAGGCCGTCGATCCAGACGACCTCGGGCGCCGTGGTAAGGCGCTCGATCGCGCGCCGCATCGCCAGCAGCGTCGCCTGCAGGATGTTCATGGCGTCGATCTCGCCGACATCGCTTTCGGCGACCGCCCAGGCGATCGCGCGCGAACGGATCTCGGCCGCCAACTCTTCGCGCGCTTGCGGCGTCAGCAACTTGGAGTCACGCAGGCCCTTGATCCGCCGTACGTCATTAAGAATAACCGCCGCGGCGACCACCGGCCCGGCGAGCGGACCGCGACCGGCCTCGTCGACGCCGGCGATCAGCACGTGATCCCCGCCACCTGCAATTCGGTCGCCACTGCTTCGGCGGCGATGGTCGAAGTGTCCGCGGCGAGCTCGCTGGCCATGCCTGCGAACAGCGCTTCGAGCCTGCGCCGGGTAACCGTGTCGTCGTACAGATTGAGCGCGGCACGGGCGAGATTGGCGGCGGTCGCATCCCATTGCAGGAATTCGGCGACGACGAAACGTCCGGCAAACACGTTCGGCAAGCCGACATAGGGAAGCAGAAGCTTGCGCGCGACGATGCGGGCGGTAATCGGGTTGACGCGGTAGAACACCAGGTGCGGACAGCGCGCCATCACCGCTTCGAGCGTTGCCGTGCCCGAGGCCACGATGGCGACGTCCGCCGCGCGCAGCGCGTGATCCGCGTGTCCGTACAGCAGCTTCATCGGCAGCGCTTCCAGCTTGAGCCGATATTGCACGCCTTCGAAATACTCGCGCGTCTCGCGACTGATCAGCGGCACGACGAACCTGGCCTCCGGCTGCGACTCGAAAATTTCCGCGGCGGCCCTCAAAATCAGCTCGGTGTGCATTTCGAGCTCGGAACGGCGGCTCCCCGGCAGTAGAGCGAAGACCGGCCGGGAGAGCTCGAGCTTCAGCAGCTCGCGGGTTTCCCGCCGTGTGGACGCGTTGGCGGCGTCCGCGGCCAGCGGATGGCCCACGAAGGTGACCTCGATGCCCGCCCCCTCGTAGAGCGGCGGCTCGAACGGAAACAGCGCCAGCAGCCGATCGGCCGATCGTGCGATGGTATCGATCCGCTTGCGCCGCCAGGCCCACACCGACGGACTGACATAGTGAATCGTGCGCACGCCGCCGCGTTTGAGACGCGCCTCCAGGCCGAGGTTGAAGTCGGGCGCGTCGACACCGATGAACAGCGACGTCTGAATCGACCGCAAGCGCCGAAAGACGTCGCGCCTGATGCGTATCAGCTCCGGCAGATGGCTCAGCACTTCCGCGTAGCCGCGGAGCGCCAGCTTGGACATCGGGTACCAGATCGCGCAGCCGGCGCTTTCCATGCGCGCGCCGCCGATGCCGGCAAAGCGTGCGCCGGGAATCCGCTGACGCACAGCGTGGATCAGCTCCGCGCCCAGCGCGTCGCCGGACGCCTCCCCGGCGACGATGCCAATCGTGACCGGCCTTGCCGTGTTCTCTTCCGCCATGCCGCCTAAGCCCTCAACGAATGATCCCGCGACCGGGGCTCTCCAGAAATGCGGCTAGCAGCCCGAGCGAGGGCACCTGTCGCGCCTCGGCTGAGATTTGCTCGAGCGCGTCGTTCAGCGCGAGCCGGTTACGATACAGGATTTTGTATGCGCGCTTGACGGCGCCGATGTCGGCGGCCGAAAACCCGCGACGGCGCAGCCCCTCGCTGTTGATGCCCCGTGGCTTCGCCGGATAACCCGCCGCCGTCACGAAAGGCGGCACGTCCTGAAGCACGATCGACCCGGCTGCGACCATCGCGTGAGCGCCGACGCGGCAGAACTGATGCACGCCGACGAACCCGCCGAGCACGGCATAGTCCTCGATGACCACGTGACCGGCGAGCTGCGCATTGTTCGAGAAAATCGTCTCGTTGCCGATCACGCAGTCGTGCGCGATATGCGAGTACGCCAAGAGCCAGTTGCCGTTGCCGATGGTAGTAACGCCGCGATCCTGGGCCGTGCCGGCGTTGATGGAGACAAACTCGCGGATGACATTCTCGTCGCCGATGACCGTGCGCGTCACGGCGCCATCGTATTTCTTGTCCTGAGGAATATCGCCGATCGACGAGAATGGAAACAAGCGGTTTTTGCGGCCGATGGTGGTCTGCCCGGCGATGAGAACGTGGGCGCCGATCGTCGTGCCATCTCCCACGCTCACGCCCGCGCCGAGCACCGAATAAGGGCCGATTTCGACTCCGGCGCCAAGGCTCGCGCCGGCGGCGACAATGGCCGTGGGATGAACACCGGGCATCAGAAGTCGCGCAGCGCAGCAAGCAACTCCGCCTCGGCAACCAGCGCGTCGCCGACGCTCGCCCGCACTGCGAACTTTCCAACGCCGCGGACCAGCCGAAGCTCCGTCGCCTCGAGCACCAGCTGGTCGCCGGGAAATACCTGGCGCTTGAACCGCGCGTTGTCGATGCCGGCGAAAAAAATGAGCGACTTGTCGTCCGGTCTGCGCCTCAGCGTCTGATAGACCAGAATCACCGACACCTGCGCCAGCGCCTCGATGATAAGGACCCCGGGCATCACCGGGTAGCCGGGAAAATGTCCCTGAAAAAACGGTTCGCTGATGGTGACGTTCTTGATCGCTTTGATGTGCTTGCCCGGGGTGCACTCGATGACCTTGTCGACGAACAGAAACGGCGGCCGATGCGCCAGGTAACCCATGATCTCCTTGATGTCCATTTCGGCCACGGTCACTCCCCCTTTTCGCCCGCCTTATTTTCCAGCACCCGTTCCAGCGCCCGGACCCGTGCAGCAAAGCTGCGCAGCCTGCGCAGGACCGATGCGACATATTGCCATTGGCGATGCGGCAGCGCAGGAAACGCCGAAGTATAGACACCCGGCGTACTGATCGACTCGAACACGCCGGTCGATGCCGAGATCGTGGTGCCATCGACAATGTCCAGGTGGCCGATGATCATCGCCGCGCCCCCGATCTTGCAGTTGCGGCCTATGGTTGTGCTGCCGGCAATCCCGGTGCATCCGGCAATCGCAGTGTGGGCGCCGATGCGGCAGTTATGGCCGATCTGGATCTGATTGTCGAGCTTGACGTCGTCTTCCAGCACCGTGTCTCCCAACGCGCCGCGGTCGATGGTCGTATTGGCGCCGATCTCGACATCCGCGCCGATCACCACCCTGCCCACCTGAGGCACCTTGAGCCAGCGTCCGTCCTGCTCGGCCATGCCGAAGCCGTCGGCGCCGATCACTGCGCCGCTGTGGACGATGGTGCGCGGGCCGAGCACTGAGTTTGCATACAGGACCACGCGCGGATACAGGGTCACATCGTCTGCTACCGAGCAGCCATCGCCCACCGCGCAACCGGCATGAATCTGGGCGCGCTCGCCGATGGAGGCCCGATGCCCGATGACGACGTTGGGACCGACCATTGCGCTCGCGGCAACCTTCGCCGTCACAGCAATGACCGCGGTGGGATGAACGCCTGGCACGGCCGCGGCCGGAGGATGGAAAATCGCCGCGACGCGCGCGTAAACCGCATACGGATTGCTCGTCACCAGCTTCGGCAGCGGCGTTGCCCCGGCATCGCGGGGGGCGACAATGACCGCGCCGGCACGCGTTGACGCGAGCTGCCCGCGGTAGCGGGTGTTGGAGAGGAAGGAAATCGACCTTGCGTCGGCATCTTCGAGCGTTGCCACTCGATGGATCATCAGCTCGCCGTTGCCGGCCAGCTCCGCGCCGCAGCGCTCGGCCAGTTCGCGCAGCGCTATGCCGGTGGCGTGTCGACTATTATCGGGTTCCATGCGCTCACGCCGCGGCGCAGGCTGCGCCCGCTTTACTTGTCGGCGAGTGCCTTGACCACCCGGTCGGTGATGTCGATACGCGGACTGGCATAAATGACCGGCTCCTGGATGATCAAGTCAAATTTCTCGTCGATGGCGATTTGCTGAATGACCTTGTTCGCACGCTCCTGCACCGCGGTCAGTTCCTCGTTCTTGCGCAGATTGAGGTCTTCACGAAACTCCCTTTGCATTCGTTGCAGATCGCGGCTCATGTTGGCGAGATCGCGCTCCTTGGTGCGGCGCTCGGGTTCGGCCATGGTGACGCCGTCTTTTTCCAGCAGCGCCTGCATGTCGCGCACCTGCTTGGAGAGCTTCTGGATCTCCGCGTCGCGGGCAGCGAATTCCTTTTCGATTTTCTGCTGAGCCCGCTTTGCCGGAGCGGCCTCGCGAAACAACCGCTCGCCGTTAACGAAGCCGATCTTGTAGTCGGCGCCTTGCGCAAATCCGGGAACTGCGAGCGACGCGATGAACAGCGCGGCACCGACGCGAATGAAAAACGCATGTCCGAAGTGTTTCACAATTTCTCCTGCCACAGGCCGCGATGGGCGGATGGCTGGCCGCAGGCGGCGTCGAAGCATAACTTCTGACTCATCACACTAGAATACGGTACCCACCTGAAACTGGAAGTGCTGCACCTTGTCGCCGACCTTCTTGTTGATCGGAACACCATAACTGAACTTCAGCGGACCGACCGGCGAGTTCCAGGCCAGCCCGACGCCTGTGGAATACCGGAACGATTCCAGTCCTGGCTGAAATCCGGCATCGTGAATCTGGCCTGCGTCGGCAAACACGGACAGACGCGTCGATTGATCTCCCGGTTTCGTACCCGGCAGAGGAAAAAACAACTCGGCGTTGGCAACGATCTTGCGCCGGCCGCCTATGGTATTTCCCTGCGCATCCTGCGGACCGAGGGAAGCGGTTTCATAGCCTCGCACCGAGCCAACACCGCCTGCATAATACGCCTTGAAGAAGGGAAGCGTTTTGTTGCTCAGGCCGCCCCCGTAGCCAACCTCGCTCCGCAGCATCAGCACCGAGTTGAGCGGCATTGGCGTAAACCACTGAATAAGATAGTTGGCCTTGTAATATTCCAGATCACCGAACGGCAGTCCCAGCTCCCCGAACGCGCTTTGCAGCAGGCCCTTGGTCGGAAAGAGGGTGCTGTCGCGGGTGTCGCGGGCCCAACCGGCGGTGAGAATATAGGTATTCGTTGTGGACCCGAATTGGCGGACGAAGTCGACATACAGCGGCGGGCTGTTGGAGAACAGAGACAGATTCGTATGCTCAAAGCGGCCCCCGAAATTGATGATATCGGACTCGGTGACCGGCACACCGAAATTGACCGCGGCGCCGTAAGTCGTCGACGAGTATTGAGCGATCGGAAGCGACGAAGGGTCGACGTTCTTGTCGTAGATCTCGATTGCGCGTGAGATGCCGTCGGCGGTCCAGTACGGCTCGACGTAAGTCACCGCGATGGTGCGATTGACCTTGCTCGTGTTAACCGATGCGGACAGCGAGTTGCCGGTGCCCAAGACGTTGTTCTGCGAGATCGACGCGGAGAGAACGACACCTTCGGCGCTGGAGTAGCCGACACCCGCGAGCAGATTACCGGTCGACTTCTCGGTCACCGTCACGTCGAGATCGACCTGGTCGGGGCTGCCCGGCACGGCCGGCGTTTCGATGTTGACGTCCTCGAAATAGTTGAGCCTGACGATGCGGACCTTGGAGCGGTCGATCCGCGTCGCGTCGTACCATGCCCCTTCGAGCTGGCGCAGCTCGCGCCGGATCACCTCGTCGCGCGTTCGCGCGTTGCCGCTGATGTTGATGCGCCGTATGTATACCCGCCGGCCCGGATCGATGTAGAACGTAAAAGCCGCCTTCCTGTTGGCCCGATCGACCTCCGGTACCGCGTTGACGTTCGCGAAAGCATAGCCGTCGCTGCCCAATCGATCCGAAATCGCCTTCGCCGACTGGGTCAGCTTCTCTCGCGAGTAAACGTCTCCGGGCTTGGCGGTGATCAGCCGCAGCAGCTCCGCTTCCGGCAGCAGCAATTCGCCCGCCAGACGGACATCCGAGAAGATGTACTTCGGACCTTCGGTGATGTTGACGGTAATGTAGATGTCCTCCTTGTCCGGAGTGATCGACACCTGCGTCGAGTCGACGGCGAACTCGAGATAGCCGCGGTTGGTGTAGTAGCTGCGCAGCGTTTCCAGGTCGGCCTGCAGTTTCTGCTTCGAATACTGGTCGTTCTTGGTGTACCAGGTGAGCCAGCCGGGGGTCGAGAGCTGCATCTCGGCAATCAGCGTTTTTTCGGAAAAAGCCTGCGCGCCGACGATATTGATGTTGGCGATCTTGGCGACATCGCCTTCTTCCACCGTGAAATTGACCGCGACGCGGTTGCGTTCCTGCGGCGTCGCGGTAGTGGTGACTTTCATCGAGTAATAGCCGCGATTGATGTACTGCCGCTTGAATTCCTGCTCGGCGCGTTCCAGCGCGGAGCGATCGAAGATGCGCGACTCCGCGATCCCGATGTCCTTGAGCGCCTTTTTCAGCGTGTCTTTGTCGAACTCCTTGGTGCCGACGATGTCGATCTGGCTGATCGTCGGCCGCTCCTGCACGATGACCACCAGCACGCCGTCTTCCGCGTCGAGCCGCACGTCACGAAAGAAACCGGTGGCGTACAGCGCCTTGACCGCCGCCGAGGCCTTTTCATCGTCGATACGATCGCCAACCTTGATCGGAAGATAGCTGAACACGGTTCCGGCGTCGGTGCGCTGCACGCCTTCGACGCGGATATCCTTGACGATGAACGGATCGAAAGCGAGCACCGCCGTGGACAACGAAAGCGCGAGCAGCGCCGCGGTGGCTGCCAGGTATGTCATGAACTTCGCACGCGTCCGCGAAGCCGCCCCGCGCGGGGCGGCGCGGTCAGAAGAGTCTGGAAATATCATTGAAAAGCGCTAGAGCCATCAGCATGGCCAGCACGGCCATGCCGATGCGCTGGCCGACCTCGAGGACGCGGTCGGAAACGGGACTGCCCTTGATAATCTCGGCAAGATAATACATCAAGTGACCGCCATCGAGTAATGGCACGGGCAGCAGATTGAGCACGCCGAGGCTGATGCTGATCAGTGCGAGATATCCTATGAATGTCAACGCGCCGGCCTGCGCCGACTGCCCGGCAAAGTCGGCCATGGTCAGCGGACCGCTGATGTTCTTCAGCGACGCGTCGCCGGTAAGTATGCGGCCAAGCATTTTCAGCGTGAACACCGACAAGTCCCAGGTCTTGCGCGCGCCTTGCACCAGCGCCTCGCCGACGCCGTATCGAACGATGATGGAAACGCGCTCGGCGGCAACCGGATCGACGCCAAGCCGCATGCCGGCGATGCCGACCCGATGGCCGTTCTGCTCGCTCGACTCCGGCGTCAGATCGGTCCGGAACTCGGCGCCGTCGCGGCGCAGCGTGAACGTGATTCGCTCGCCGGGATGCGCGTTGGTGATCGCCGCAGCGTCTGCGGGCGAGCGCACCGCGGTACCGTCGATGGCGACGATCGCGTCACCCGGGCGGATGCCTGCGTTTTCAGCGGGCTTTCCGGGCAGCGTCTCGTTGACGACCGGTGAACCGAGCTCGGCCCGCAACCCAAGCGAGCCCATGAAATTCGCTTCCCAATCGGCGGGATTCAGCGCGGCCAGCGGTAAGAGCCGCGTTGCCGTCGAGCCGTCGTCACGTTTTACCTCGAGACGAACACTGCTGCTTCCCGAGGCCTTGAGCAAGCGCCAGCGCAGATCCTGCCACGAGCCGATCGCTTCACCATCGAGAGCGGTGACGAGGTCGCCGCCCGCAAGACCCGCGATAGCGGCAGGCGATGTCGCCGGTGGCGGCGCCAGCAGCGGACGCTGAGCGGGCACGCCAACGATATAGATCCCAGCGAAGAGCAGCACCGCAAGCAGCAGATTCGCGATCGGGCCGGCGGCGACGATCGCGATCCGGCGCCAGACGTTCTGCCGGTTGAAGGCGCGCGGCAGATCGGACGGGGTCACCTCGGCTTCGCGTTCGTCGACCATCTTGACGTAACCGCCGAGCGGAATCGCCGACAGCGCCCACTCGGTGTCGTCGGGCCCGTAGCGGCGAGACCACACGATGCGCCCGAAGCCGACCGAAAAGCGCAGCACCTTGACGCCCACCAGACGCGCGACCAGGTAGTGGCCGAGCTCGTGAAAGATGACCAGAACGCCGAGGGTTACGATGAAAGCGAGCAATTTCTGCATCATGTCGATCACGCCGGAAGATGTTGCGGTTGCTCGAGATGAAGCACTTCGCGCGTCACGGCGCGCGCCTCGCGATCGGCATCCAGCGCGTCGGCGAGCGACGACAGCGGTGTTGCCGGCACGCGCCGCATGGTTGCTTCGCAGGCGCGGGCAATGTCGAGGAAACCGATCTTACGCTGTAGGAAAGCTTCCACCGCGACTTCATTCGCGGCGTTGAGGATCGCCGGGGCGGTTCCTCCCGCGTCAAGCGCTTCATAGGCCACGCCAAGACACGGGAAGCGAGCCAGATCGGGCGCGAAAAAGCTGAGCGAGCCGATGCGAGCGAGCTCCAGCGGGGCGACGCCGGAGCTGATGCGTTCCGGCCACGCGAGTGCCTGAGCGAGAGGCGTGCGCATGTCCGGGTTACCCAGTTGCGCAAGCACCGACCCATCCAGGTATTCCACCAGCGAATGAACGACGCTCTCGGGATGAATCACCACCTCGATCGTGTCCCGCGCGACGCCGAACAGCCAGTGCGCTTCGATGACCTCGAGGCCCTTGTTCATCATGGTGGCCGAGTCGACTGAAATCTTGCGTCCCATGCGCCACTTGGGATGAGCGCAAGCCTGCTCGGGGCTGACGCTTTCGAGCTCGGCCAGAGGCGTAACGCGGAACGGGCCACCGGACGCGGTCAGCAGAATGCGCCGCACGCCGCACGCCGCCGTCGATGATTTCCTATCTTGCGGCAGGCACTGAAAGATCGCGTTGTGCTCGCTGTCGATCGGCAGCAGGATCGCGCCCGAATCGCGAACCGCGGACATGAACACTTCGCCGGCGAGCACCAGCGTTTCCTTGTTGGCGAGCAGGATGCGCTTGCCTGCCTTCGCCGCAGCCAGCGTCGACTCGAGTCCGGCGGCGCCGACGATTGCGGCGATCACCGTATCGACCTCCGGCAGCGCCGCCACGTCGCGCAGACCTTCCGCGCCGCAAAGAACGCGTGTGGGCAAACCTCGCCCGCGCAGTGCGCCCTCGAGACGTTGCGCAGCCTCCGGATCTCGCATCGCGGCGACCGGCGGGCGGAAGCGTTCGATCAGCTCGAGCAGCGCCTCCCATTGCCGGCTGGCCGTCAGCGCGCCGACCCGGTATCGGTCCGGATGCCGCGCGATGACATCGAGCGCCGACGCTCCGATCGATCCGGTGGCGCCCAATACGGCAACATTTCTTTGCACCGTCTTCGAGCTCATCAGCGAATAAGGTAGTGTGCGATCAGCGCCGCCGGCGGAAGCGCTGCCAACAACGCATCGATGCGGTCGAGCACTCCGCCGTGACCGGGAAGAAGTTTCCCGCTATCCTTGACACCGCGGTTGCGCTTGAGTTGCGACTCGAAAAGATCGCCGACGATGGACAAGCCCGCGAGTGCCAGCGCCAGAGCGACCCAGGCGATCACGCTGGTGGGAAGAATCGGAGCGGAATATCCCGCGCCCTCCGCGAAGGGCAGTAGCGCGAGCGCGTAGACCGCGACCGCGATCAACGCCCCGTACACGCCTTCCCAGGTCTTGCCGGGACTGATAGCCGGTGCGAGCTTTCGTTTTCCGAATCGCCGCCCGGCGAAATACGCGGCGGTATCGGCTACCCACACGATCGCCATCAGCGCCAGGAGCAAGGCCGGCGAGCGTGCCTGGAGCTGCACGACCGCGACCCAGGTCGCGCTCAGCGCCAGCCAGCCCACCAGGGTCAGCACGATTTTCGATTCGATGCGCCAGCCGAAATATAACCAGGCGGGAGCGATCACGATCCAGAACAGGGTCGCCGCGCCGCAAATCGAGACGACCAGCGGTTCCGGCCACCCGCCCTCTGCGTCGAAGCCGCTCCATCGCGTGAAGAGCAGGCAGGCGCCAATAAGCAATATTCCGGCGACAAGCAGCAACCCGCCCGGCTTGCGATACCCGGTGAGCACCGCCCATTCGCTGCTGGCCAGCGCCACGATCACGAGCGTTATTGCAGCCCACTCGCGGGGCGGTAAAAAGAACAGCGCGGCTATAGTCAGCGGAATGAGCACCAGCGCGGTGAGAATGCGCGTTCTCATCAGGGACGCTGCGTCGAGTCGAATCGCGATTGAGCCATGGCTAGCGCGCAGCCTCGACCTGCTCGCTGGTGCGTCCAAAGCGGCGCTCGCGCTGCTGGTACGACAGGATCGCCGTATCCAATGCGTCGGCATCGAAATCGGGCCACAGCAGGTCGGTGAAGTAAAGCTCGGTGTACGCGAGCTGCCAGAGGAGAAAATTGGAGACGCGCTGCTCACCGCCCGTGCGTATGAAAAGGTCCGGTTCCGGCGCATACGCCATCGCCAGATACGGGTCGAGCGCCTCAGGCGTGAATCCGCGTGCCGCGTCCGGATGGGCCGCCAGCAGCTTGCCCGCGGCCTGCGCGATGTCCCAGCGGCCGCCGTAGTTCGCGGCGACCGTCAGCGTCAGCTTCGAATTCATCGCCGTCAGCGTCTCGCCGCCTGCGATCAGTTCGCGTATTTTCGGCTCGAAGCGCGACGTGTCGCCGATGACCTTGAGGCAAATACTATTTTCGTGGAGCTTGGCGGCTTCCTGCTCCAGCGCACGTACGAAGAGTTGCATCAGAATCGACACTTCGTCGGCCGGCCTGCGCCAGTTCTCGCTGGAGAACGCGAACAGGGTCAGATATTGGACTCCGCGCTCTATGCATGCACGTACCGTCGCGCGCACCGCTTCGACTCCCTTGCGATGCCCGGCGACACGAGGCAGCAGACGCTGCTTCGCCCAGCGGCCGTTGCCGTCCATGATGATCGCGATGTGTCGCGGGATCGAGCGGGGCTCCGGCACGTCTTGCGTGGAACTGGTGAACAAGGTGAATGCGCTCGGTTCCTGCGCGATACCAATATGAGCTGCTGGCGGGGCGAGCAAGAGCTCAGACCGCCATCAGGTCGGCTTCCTTGGCGTGCAGGGCCTTGTCGACTTCGCCGATGTAGCGATCGGTGAGCTTCTGGATGTCGTCCTGAGCCCGGCGCTCATCGTCTTCGGAAACGGACTTGGCCTTGAGCAGGTCTTTGAGGTGGGTTATGGCATCGCGCCGGATATTGCGCACGGCCACGCGGGTATTCTCGGCCTCCTTGTGCACGACCTTGACCAGCTCCTTGCGTCGCTCCTCGGTCAGCGCCGGCATGGGAACCCGGATGACATCGCCCGAAGTCGCGGGGTTGATGCCCAGATCGGAGTCGCGCAGCGCCTTCTCGACTACCTGCACCATCTTTTTCTCCCAGGGTTGCACCGCGATCGTGTGCGCGTCGGCGAGCGTCACATTGGCGACCTGGCTGATGGGCATCATCGACCCGTAATAATCGACCTTGATGTGGTCGAGGAGACCCGTGTGCGCGCGGCCCGTGCGGACCTTGCCCAGATCGACTTTCAGCGCTTCCACCGACTTCTGCATTTTCTGCTCGGCGGATTTCTTGACGTCTGCAATCATGTCAGCTCCTGAGCACGTAGCGCCGAATCGATCCGGCTGACAAAGCTACAGCCTGCCAAAGCATTCGCACCGGGCGCCCGCTAGCAATGCACCAGGGTGCCCTCGTCCTCGCCCATGACCACGCGCGTCAGTGCTCCTGGCGCAAAGATGCTGAAGACCTTGAGCAGCATGTTCTGATCGCGGCAGAGCGCAAGTGCGGTCGCGTCCATCACTTTGAGGTTCTTGACCATCGCTTCGTCGAAGGTGAGACTTGGGTAGCGCTTGGCCGACGGATCCTTTTTCGGATCGGCGGTATAGACGCCATCGACCTTGGTCGCCTTGAGCACGATGTCGACGCCCATCTCGCGACCGCGCAGCGCCGCGGCGGTGTCGGTGGTGAAAAAAGGATTGCCCGTGCCGGCGGCAAAAATGACGATCTTGTTTTCTTCGAGATAGCGCAGCGCCTTGCCGCGGATATACGGCTCGGCAACCTGTTCGATCGAAAGCGCCGACTGCACCCGCGAGACGAGTCCCGCACGACGCATCGCGTCCTGCAGGGCGAGCGCGTTCATGAGCGTCGCCAGCATTCCCATGTAATCAGCGGTTGCGCGGTCCATGCCGGCTGCGCCCGGCGCAACGCCGCGGAAGATGTTCCCGCCGCCGATGACCACGGCGATCTGCACCCCGAGGCGAACCACCTCGCCGATTTCGGCGACGATACGATCGATGACTTCGCGATTGATGCCGTAAGCGTCGTCGCCCATCAGCGCTTCGCCCGAAAGCTTGAGCAGCACGCGCTTGTACGCCGGTTCGGCGCGGGTGGCCGGCTTGCTCGGCAGAGGCACGATGATGGGCGTGCTCATCAGGCGGTCAGGCCTTTGCCATCGCCGCGACTTCGGCGGCGAAGTCATCTTTTTTTCTCTCGAGCCCTTCGCCGACCACGAAAAGCGTAAAGCTCTTGACCGTCGCGCCCTTGGACTTCAGGTACTTTTCGACCGTCTGCTCTTGGTCGCGCACGAACGGCTGGCCGAGGAGCGTCACTTCGGCCAGAAACTTGTTGATGCGGCCTTCGACCATCTTGGCGACGATTTCCGGAGACTTGCCCGATTCGGCAGCCTGCGCGCTGAAAATCGCGCGCTCCTTTTCGATCAGCTCCTTCGGAACCTGGTCACGCGATACGCACACCGGACGCACTGCGCCCGGCGCGGCGGACGCGGCGACATGCATGGCCAGATCCTTGCCGGTTTGCTCGTCGGCACCCTGGTAGGCAACCGTCACGCCGATGCGTCCACCACCGTGCAGGTACTGGGCGAGGTGCTCAGGCGTTGTCACCCGCACCAGTCTGCGGATGGCGATGTTTTCGCCGAGCTTCTGAACCATCGCCTGACGGACGGACTCGACGGTGGTCCCGCCAAGCGCCATCGCCGACAACGCGGCGACATCGGCCGGATCGGCGTCGACGACGAGCTGCGCCAGCTTCCGCGCAAAGTCGACGAAGTCTTGGTTGCGGGCGACGAAATCGGTCTCGCAATTGAGCTCGACCATCGCCGCGGCCTTTCCGTCGGCGGCAATAGTGGCGCCGATCACACCTTCGGTCGCGATGCGGTCCGCGGCCTTGGAGGCTTTCGCGCCGCTTTTGATGCGCAGCAGCTCTTCTGCCTTGCCCAGGTCGCCGCGGGTTTCCGTCAGCGCCTTCTTGCATTCCATCATGCCCAGCCCAGTTCGGCCGCGCAGTTCCATCACCATGCTTGCGGTAACGTCCGCCATTACTTGTTCACTCCGCGTCTTGTTCGCTACGCCCCCTTGACACTGGCGGGCAAAAAAATGCGCGCCAGCGCTCGCTTCGGTCCCTAACGCAATGTTGCTGCCTCGTCGCCCGAGACCTCGACGAATTCCTCGGTCTGCACGATCTCCTGAATAACCTGGCTCTTGCCTTCGAGGATCGCATCTGCGACGCCACGTGCGTACAGCCTGATGGCGCGGCTCGAGTCGTCATTGCCGGGGATCACGTAGGCGATCCCTTCGGGCGAATGGTTGGTATCGACCACCCCGACGATCGGAATCGACAGCTTGGTCGCTTCGGTCACCGCGATCTTCTGGTAGCCAACATCGATAATGAACAGCGCGTCGGGCAGCGCGTTCATTTCCTTGATGCCGCCGAGGCTCCGAGTAAGCTTCTCCATCTCTCGCTGCAGCGTCAATGCCTCGCGCTTGCTCATCTTCTCGAACGTGCCGTCCTGCGTCATCGTCTCGAGGTCCTTCAGCCGCTTGATCGACACCTTGACCGTCTTGAAATTGGTCAGCATGCCACCGAGCCAGCGATGATCGACGAACGGCATGCCGGCCCGCTGGGCTTCCTCGGCGACAATTTCGCGCGCCTGGCGCTTGGTACCGACAAACAGAATGGTGCCGCGGTTGGACGCGAGTTGACGAACATACTTCATCGCATCCTGATACATCGCCAACGTCTTTTCGAGATTGACGATGTGGATCTTGTTGCGCTGTCCGAAGATGAAGTCCGCCATCTTCGGATTCCAGTATCGTGTCTGGTGCCCGAAATGGACGCCAGCCTCCAGCATTTGACGCATCGTGACCGACATGGCCTCGTTCCTTTCAGGGTTGAGCCTCGATCCGCAACCGGGCCCTGCGACGGCGTGAGACGCTGCGGGGCACCCTGAATCGGCGGATCTGCGAATTTCCCGGATCGCGCGACCGATGTTTCCAGACGCACCAATCCGAGCTAACGTTTGATTTTAACACAGTTTTCGGCGATTTTCCCAGCCGAGCTGTGCCGTCATGGCATGCGCCCATGGAGAAGTGCGGCGTCCCCTTGACCCCGGCGGCGACTCACGCCGAGGACGGTGGGTGCCGTAGGGTTAAAGGTCAAATAGCGTATGCTGGAATCATGACTTCTTGGACCGAATTTCTCGTTCGCCGTGGTGCGACTTTCGACGGTAACGCGGTCAGCCGCTTTTCCGCGCCCGAGGAAGAGCTGGCCGCCGCGCGCGATGCGGCGGTGCTGTGCGACCTGGCGCCGCTGGCCTCGATGCGCGTTGCCGGGCCGGATGCGGCGGGATTCCTGCAGGGACAATTCACCAGCGATGTCGCTGCCCTTGCGACCGGCACAGCACAGTATTCCGCATGGTGCTCGCCCAAGGGGCGGATGCTCGCCAACTTTCTGCTTCTGCGGATCGAGGAGACGACGTTCGAGTTGCTGCTGCCGGCGTCGATCATCGACGCCGTACGAAAGCGCCTGAAGATGTTCGTGCTGCGCTCCAAGGTCACGCTCGAAGATACCAGCGACGCGAGCGTTCGCATCGGCGTCGGCGGTCCGGCCTCGGCGGCGGCGCTCAAAGCCGCCTTGATCGACGTGCCGGCGCCGTTTCAGGGTCGTACGCTCGACGGCGGTTTGATCGTCGCCGTCCCGGGACGCCGCTTTATCGCCTTGATGTCGCCCGGATCTGCGGAGCCGTTTTGGGACCGCATTTCCGGCGCCGCGCGTCCGGCCGGCTTTCCGGTATGGCAGTGGCTCGCCATTCGCGCCGGTATTCCCATCGTCACCGAGGCGACGACCGACCGTCTGATACCGCAAATGGCCAACTGGGACGCGCTCGATGGCGTCAGTTTCCGCAAGGGATGCTATACCGGGCAGGAAATCGTCGCCCGGACCCAGTACCTTGGGCGGCTGAAGGAACGCACTTTTCTCGCGCATGTCGACGCGCCGCCTCCGGGCCCCGGCGAGAAGCTCTACAGTGCGGCGTTCGGCGAACAATCGTGCGGCATGGTGCTCAACGCCGCGGTGGCTCCTGGCGGCGGCAGCGATCTTGTTGCCGCGCTGCAAGTCGCGGCGGCGCGAAGCGGCGATGTTCGAATCGGGTCCCCGGACGGTGCCGCCATCGCCTTCCTGCCCTTGCCGTACCCGCTGCCCGATGGCTCCCCGAGCTCGACCGCCGGAGCCGACACCGCCCGAGACAGAACTGCATGAGCTCTTCGTCGGTTCACTTCTACATCTACTATCGGATCGCGCCACCGCACGCCGCCGAAGCGCGCGACGCGCTCGCAGGGGTCATGCAAGCGCTGGAAAAGCAGTTCGCGGTTACTGGTCGGCTCTTGTGTGCGCAAGATGACGCCGCATTGTGGATGGAAGTCTACGAGCACGTAGGCGACCCGGCGCACTTCGAAGCAGCGATGAATAAGCTGCTCGGGGAGGCGCGTTTCGCGTCCTGGGTGGCGCCAGGCTCGGCGCGGCGTACCGAGCGATTCGTGGCGCTCGCAAACTGAGCGCAATCGACGTGCGCCGCGGCTGACTCCGCACTCCAAACGCTGCCGTGTGCCTTGCCGTCATCGCGCTCGACGCGCATCCCCGGTACCGCATCGTGATCGCCGCCAATCGGGACGAATTTCACGCTCGCCCCGCGGCGCCCGCCCATTGGTGGACGAGCGGCATGCTGGCGGGCCAGGACCTGATCGGCGGCGGCGCCTGGTTCGGCGTTTCTCGCAGCGGCCGCTGGGCGCTGGTCACGAACTTTCGCGAAGGCATACCGCGCGATCCGGACGCGCCGTCGCGTGGCGAGCTGGTGACCGGTGCGCTGCTGGACCCATCGCCGCCGCTGCTATGCGCTGCGGCCATCGCGCGCGACGGCGCGAGATATCACGGATTCAATCTTCTCGTCGGTGAGATCGCAGAGCTGCCCCCCCATTCCTCGCCTAAAGGGGGACGGGAGACCCGTGAACCATCGCCCGACGATCGAAGCCCAGCGGCCTACGTGTCGAATCGAGCCAGCGGGGCAATAGCTCTGTCCGCGGGCATTCACGGACTGTCCAACCACCTGCTCGAGACGCCATGGCCCAAGCTCGTTCGGAGCAAGGCGCGCCTCGCCGACGCGCTCGACGGTGAAGCGCTCGATACCGCCGCCGTCTTTGCATTGCTCGCCGATCGCGAGCCGGCCGACGATGCCATCTTGCCGATGACCGGCGTGTCGCGAGAGCGCGAGCGCATGTTGTCGAGCGCTTTCATCGTCAGTCCCGATTACGGGACGCGCTGCTCGACCGTCTTCACGCTGGCGCGGGACGGGAGCGCCCACTTCGTCGAGCGCAGTTTTGATGCAGCAGGAGACATGACCGGTGAGACCGCGCACGCATTCACCGTCGTGGCGCAGGAGCAGCAACGCGCCTGAAACCGGGCGCGGCTCGCCGGTGTGTGTTACTTATAGCGAGAAAACGTCAGGCGCGAAGCGCCATCGCGCACGGTCAGGCGGCAATGGCCGCCCACCGGCAGCGTCAGCTTGTCGCGGCAATGCCCGAACGGCAGTCCGCGGAATACCGGCACGCCGAAGCGCGAGCGTGCGTGCTCGACCATGGCATCAATGTCGTAGCCGTTGTCGTTGGCGCCAAGCTCGATGCCGCTGAAGTCGCCGAGAATGACGGCTTGTTGTCGCTCCAGCGCACCGGCGAAATGAAGCTGGTAGAGCATCCGCTCGATGCGATACGGATGCTCGCCGGTATCTTCGATGAACAAAATGCCGCCGTTGATGTGCGGGAAGTGAGACGTCCCAACGAGATGCGACAGCATCGCCAGATTTCCGCCCCAGAGGATTCCTTCAGCGTCGAACGAAGCGGGTCCGTCGAGCTGACAGTCCACCATGTACTGATCCGCGCCCAGCAGTCTCCAGCAATGTTCGGACGTGAACGCGGACGGCGCTTCGGCGCCGAAATCGTACGCGGCCATCGGACCGGCGAAGCTGACCATGCCCTCATGCGCCAGCGCGGACAACTGGAACGCGGTGAAGTCGCTGTGGCCCAGCCACCATTTCCGCGCTGCGGCGATGACACCGAAGTCGATGCTGTCGAGAAGCCGCGACCAACCGTAGCCCCCGCGGACCGCGATAGCGACGTCGACCTTCGGATCGCTTGCCATGCGCATGATCGCAGCGAGACGTTCATCGTCCGGTGCTGAAAAGCGCTGCCAGCGCGAAGAGACCGTCGGGTCCACGACCACTCGATGGCCTTCGGCTTCGAGCCGCGATACCGCGCGCACGATCGCCGACGGATCGGTCGTGAAACCGGCGGGCGCATAAAATCCGATGCCGTATGAAGGCTTGGTCAAAGCCGTCGCGAAACGAAAAAATCGCTCAGTAGCCGCCCACACGCTTCGCCGGCGACGTCGCCGGTCACGGTCGTGTGGTGGTTGAGGCGCCGCTCGGCAAACAGGTCGACGACGCTGCCGCATGCTCCCGTCTTCGGATCGCGAGCGCCGAACACGAGCCGCCGGATGCGTGCGTGCAGCATCGCTCCCGCACACATCGCGCACGGCTCGAGCGTGACGTACAGGTCGCAGTCGGGCAGGCGATAATTGCCGAGCGCTCGCGCGGCTTCGCGCAAGGCCGCGATCTCGGCGTGCGCAGTGGGGTCGTTGTTGGCGATCGGCGCGTTGCCGCCGCGCCCGATGATCGCGCCGTCCTTGATCACGACCGCGCCGACCGGCACCTCTCCTCGCGCCTGCGCCTGGCGTGCCAGCGTAAGCGCCGCTTCCATCCAGTGTTCGGGCGGAAACGCTTCACCCGGATTTCCGGGCGTAACGGCGTCGGTTGGTGAAGCAATCATCCCCACCTCATCGCCGCTCGACGCGGTCGATGATCACGGCGTCGGCTTCGATTTCCACCAGCAAGTCCGGATCGATGAGCCGGGATACCTCGACCATGGTCGTTGCGGGGCGAATGTCGGCAAACGCTTCGCCGTGCGCGCGGCCGATGTCCTGCCAATGCGCGATGTCGGTCACGAAGATGCGAGTGCGGACCACGTCGGCGAGTGCTGCACCGGCCGCCGCGAGCGCCCGCTCGATATTGGCAATCGCCTGTTTCGCTTGTGCGTACGGGTCGCCTTTGCCGACGATGGCGCCATCACTCCCGGTCGAGGTCGTTCCCGAGACCCAGATTCGGCCGTCGACCCTGACCGCGCGCGAGTAGCCGACCACCGGCTCCCAGGAGGTTCCCGACGAGTAAAGCTGGCGGCGCATCGGCTATTCCCACTCGATGGTTGCCGGCGGCTTGCCGGAGATGTCGTACACGACGCGATTGATGCCGCGCACCTCGTTGATGATGCGGTTCGACACCGTGGCCAGCAACTCGTGCGGTAGCGGCGCCCAATGCGCGGTCATGAAATCGGTGGTCTGTACTGCGCGCAGCGCGACGACGTGCTCGTAGGTGCGGCCGTCGCCCATCACGCCGACGGAGCGCACCGGCAGAAACACCGCAAACGCCTGCGCGACTGCGTCGTACCAATTGCCAGGTCCGCGGTTGGCGTTCTGCGCGTCCGGAGCCGCGGCGATCACCGCCGCTGTCGTCGCGCAAGGCGTCCTGCGCAGCTCTTCGATGAAAATCGCATCGGCGCGGCGCAGAAGCTCGGCGTGCTCGTGCTTGACTTCGCCGAGGATGCGAACGCCTAAGCCGGGTCCGGGAAAGGGGTGCCTGAACACCAGGTCGCGCGGTAAGCCGAGCGCCAGGCCGAGCTCGCGTACCTCGTCCTTGAACAGCTCGCGCAAGGGCTCCAGCAGCTTCAGGTGCAGCGTCTCGGGCAGGCCGCCGACATTGTGGTGCGACTTGATCGTGTGCGCGGTCTTGCTGCCACCCGCGGATTCGATCACGTCAGGGTAGATGGTTCCCTGCGCCAGCCACTTCGCGTTCGGCAGTCTGGCAGCCTCCGCCTGAAACACGTGAATGAACTCGCGCCCGATGGTCCTGCGTTTCTCCTCCGGATCGGTGATCCCTGCGAGCGCGCGAAGGAAGACATCGCTCGCATCGACCATGAGCACCTTCACGCCGAGGTGTTTCGCGAATGTGTCCATGACCTGCGTAGCTTCGTTCAGGCGCAGCAAGCCGGTGTCGACGAACACGCACGTCAGCTGGTCGCCAATGGCCCGGTGTATGAGCGCTGCCGCGACCGACGAATCGACCCCGCCGGAGAGCCCGAGAATGACCTCCTCGGCGCCGACCTCGGCGCGTATTTTCGCCACTGCCTCGTCGGCGTAGGCCGGCATCGTCCAGTCGCCCTTGCAGCCGCATATGTCGCGGACGAAGCGCTCGAGGATCGCCTTGCCTTGAACCGTATGCGTAACCTCTGGATGAAACTGGACCGCGTAGTAGCGGCGCGATTCATCCATCATGCCGGCGATAGGCGTTGCTTCATTGCTCGCCATCAGCGTGAAGCCCGGCGGTAGCGCGGTGACCTTGTCGCCGTGGCTCATCCATACATCGAGCAGTCCGTGGCCGTCGGCGTCGCCGCGATCCTGGATACCTTCGAGCAGGCGACCGTGGCCTCGCGCGCGAATTTGCGCGTAGCCGAATTCGCGGGTGAGACCGCTTTCGACCGCACCACCGAGTTGCGCTGCCATGTCCTGCATCCCGTAGCAGATTCCGAGCACCGGCACTCCCGCCGACCATACGCTTGCCGGAGCGCGCGGCGCTTCGCCGTCGATAACGCTGTTCGGCCCCCCCGAAAGAATGATCCCCGCCGGTGCGAATTTTTGGATGAACGACTCCGACACGTCGAAAGGATGGATTTCACAATACACATTCAGCTCGCGCACGCGGCGGGCGATGAGCTGAGTGTATTGGGCGCCGAAATCGAGAATCAGGATCGATGAATGCATGGGCGTCATTGAACCGCGCGAACCGCTGGCGCGCCGGCGAAATGCCGGCGCGCCAGCCAGAATGCAACCCCCTGCAGCAGCGCGCTGACAAAAAACGTGATGCCGACGCGCCAGTCCTCGGGCGGCAAATGGCTCACCCCTGCCAGCAACGGCGTGCCGATCAGAGGCGCGACGACGAACATGACGCTGTTGATCGAGTTGAGCGCTCCCATGGTGACGCCCTGCTCGCGTGGATCCACGGCATTGGAGACCACCGCCTGCAGCGCAGGCCCCACGGCAAAAGACAGGAAGTTGGCGAGTATGATCGCGTACATCATCCATCCCTGCTGCGCGAGGCCGTAGAGAACATAAGCGACGGTTCCGGTGGCCAGCCCGGCAAGGGCCAGCCGAACGTTGCCGAAGCGGCGCAGCAGGGGCCCCAGCAAGCCGCCTTGCACGACGGCCGCCACCAGGCCGACGCAAAACAGCGCGAAGCCGTTTTCGCGCGTGCCCCAGCCGAAGCGGAAGTGGGTGAAGAGCACCCAGGTGGTCTGCAGCATCAACTGGGCCAGCACCACCAGCGCAAACACGATGACCAGGTTTCCGATCTCGCGGTGCCTGGCGAGTGTCAGCAGCGCGGAGAAAGGATTGGCCCTGGCGAGCGAGAACGGCGAGCGGCGATCGGGCGGCAGCGACTCCGGCAGGATGAGAAAGCCGTAGGCGGCGTTGACCAGCGACAGACCGGCCGCGGCGTAAAACGGCAAGTGCAGGTTCACGCTGCCGAGCAGGCCTCCGATCACGGGACCGAAAATGAAGCCGAGGCCAAAGGCCGCACCGATCATGCCGAAGCTCTTCGCCCGTTGTTCGGTGGTCGAGACATCCGACGCGTACGCATTGGCGACCGAGAAACTTGCCCCGGCAGCGCCGCCGACCACCCGGGCGCCGAACATCAGCGCCAGCGACGGCGCGAGCGCGAGCAAAAGGAAATGCAATCCGAGGCCCAGCAGCGACCACAGCAGCAGCGGCCGGCGCCCGAAGCGGTCCGACAGCGCACCGAGCAAGGGCGCGCAGAAGAATTGCATGACGCCGTAGACGACGACGAGCGCGCCGTACCAGTAAGTCTGCAATTCGCGGGTCGCGGTGTATTCGCCGACCAGCATCGGCAGCACCGGAAGTGCGATGCCAATGCCGAGGACGTCGATGAAGACCACCACCAGGATAAAGGGCATCGCCGCGCGACGGCCTTGCGCGGTGCTTGCGCTAGACATCGGAAACCTTCATCACCAGGTGCACGGATGTGGTTGCCGGATCGTCCCGCGCAGCGACTTCGTTCGGCGAGGGTAAGCGCCGGGTTGATGGAACCACGCTTTCAGTCGATGCGATAATTCGGCGCTTCCTTCGTGATCTGCACATCGTGCACGTGCGATTCGCGAATGCCTGCGGTCGTGATCTCAACAAACTCGGCGCGGGTGCGCAACTGGTCGATGTTCGCGCACCCGCAATAGCCCATCGCCGCGCGTACGCCGCCAAGGAGCTGATGCACGACCGCGACCATCGTTCCCTTGTACGGCACGCGTCCCTCGATGCCCTCGGGAACGAGCTTCTCCGCGGCTCCTTCGCCTTCGGTATCTTGAAAGTAGCGGTCGCTGGAGCCGAGCTGCATCGCGCCCAGCGAGCCCATGCCGCGGTAGCTCTTGTACGAGCGTCCCTGATAGAGCTCGATCTCTCCGGGGGATTCCTCGGTCCCGGCGAACAGGCTGCCCAGCATCACACTGGACGCGCCCGCCGCAATGGCCTTCGCGACGTCTCCGGAATATCGAATGCCGCCGTCCGCGATCAACGGAATGCCGAGATCGCCGACGCCCTCGAGCGCGCTGAGTATCGCGGAGATCTGTGGTACGCCGACGCCGGCGACGACGCGCGTGGTGCAGATCGATCCCGGGCCGATACCGACCTTGATCCCGTCGGCGCCGCAATCCGCCAGCGCCCGCGCCCCGCCCGCGGTCGCCACGTTGCCGCCGATGACCTGCACCTTCGGGAAGGCACGCTTGACCAATCGAACGCGTTCGAGCACGCCTTGAGAATGGCCGTGCGAGGTGTCGACAACCAGAACGTCGACGCCGGCGGCGACCAGCGCTTCGGCGCGTTCATCGGTGTCGGCACCGGTTCCAAGCGCCGCGCCGACGCGTAACTGTCCGAGCTCGTCCTTGCAGGCATGCGGGTGCTCGGTTGCTTTCAGGATGTCTTTTACCGTGATGAGACCTTTGAGCTCGAACTTGTCGTTCACAACAAGAACACGTTCGAGCCTATGGCGATGCATCAGGCTTTTCGCATGCTCGAGGTCGGTGCCCTCGGTAACCGTGACCAGCCTGTCGCCCTTGGTCATGATATTGGCCACCGGTTGATCGAGATTGGTCTCGAAACGCAAGTCGCGATTGGTCACGATACCGACTACCTTGCGGCCATCGAGCACCGGCAGGCCCGAGATCCTGTGCGCCTTCGTCAGGGCCAGCACGTCGTGCACGGACATGGTCGGTGGAACCGTGATCGGGTCCTTGACCACACCGCTCTCGAAGCGCTTGACCTTCGCCACCTCGGCCGCCTGGGCTTTCGAGGCCATGTTCTTGTGCACGATACCCATCCCGCCTTCCTGGGCGATGGCGATGGCGAGGCGTGCTTCGGTGACAGTGTCCATTGCCGCCGAAAGAAGCGGAATGTTCAGCGCAATGCTCGAGGTAAGGCGGGTTTGGAGGCTGACGTCGCGGGGAACGACGGTGGAGTGGGCAGGGAGCAGCAGAACGTCGTCAAAAGTGAGGGCTTTTTGAACGACACGCATCGTTCATTTCTCCTATGCGCAAAAATCGATTATACGCGGGTCATGCACACCGGTAAACGGCGGCGACGGACCGCCTGGCGGCGGCGAGTTGACGCTGCCCAGGGAATAGCATTACCTTGTCATAATTCTTGCCTGACCCGGATCCCGAATGAAGCTGCGCACCTCGCTTATTTTTGCCGCCGGACTTGGGGCGTTCCTCGCTGTGGCGACGACCGCCTCTCATGCAATTCTCTACAAGTGGGTCGACGAGAATGGCCGCGTGGCCTACGGCGACCAGCCGCCGCCGGGCGCGAAACCCGAGAAGCTCAATCCCAGCATGGGCCCCGCCGATCCGAACGCGGTGCGCGACATGGCCAGCAAGGACGCGGAGATCAAGAAGCGTCAGCAGCAACGCGCGGACGAGGCAGCCAAGACGGCAAAGGACGAGTCGGACGGCAAAAAGAAACTCGATCAATGCGTGCAGGCGCGGGGCAGAATCAAGACGCTGCGCAACGACACGGCCGTGTACCGATACAACGAAAAAGGCGAGAAAGTCTTCTACGATGCGGCGGATCGCGAACGGGCCCTCGCCGACAATCAGAAGCTGATGCGCGACCTGAACTGCCCGGTGCTACCCACGACGTAAGCAAGGCAGCGCCGCTTGAAGCGATCGTAACAGCGACGCCGCACGTCCAGCCGTCGACAAGATCTATTTCTTTTCCAGATTGGCCTGATTGATCTTGACGTCGGCCTTGCTCTTCAGGCTGGCGAGGTAGGCATTGAACAGCTCGTGCCCGACCTGGTCTCCGATACGATTGTTGAATGCCTTGAGCCGATCTGGATCCGGGGCCGGCGGCGTCACCACCTGAATCACCTTGTAGATCGAAAAGCTGCCGCGCTCGGCGAGGGCGCCGACGTATGCCGGCAGTTTGCTGGCATTGGCCTGGAAAATCTTGATCAGGGCATCGGGCAGAAATCCAGGCTGCGCCTGATTTCGGGTCAGGGTCACCGGGTTGCCGAACGACATGCCGGCGTCCTTGCCCTGCTCCAGCAGCGCCAATTTTTCCTTCCCCGTTTTTTGCGCGAGCTCGCTGGCCGCGTTTTGCTCGAGTTGGCGGCGGATCTCGACCTTCACGTCATCGAACGGGCGCGTCGTGGCCGGTTTGTAGTCGATGACCCTGCCGGCCATTAGCGTATTGGGTGCGACCTCCAGCGCTTCGGTGTTGCGTTTCGCCTGCAGCGATTCGGGGCTGAATACCGCCTGGACGAACTTGGCACTGTTCTGCGCCAACGCCTGAACTTGCGCGCGGGTGAGCATCGGGGTCGTTTTCACTTCCAGATTGAGCCCTTTGGCCGCGGCCTGAAGCGAGTCCGCCTGCTCGTAAACCAGATTTTGAAACTGGTCGGCGGCTTCGACGAATTTCCTGGTCGCCTTCGACTGCTTGAGATCCTGTTCGATCTGCGGCTTGGCCTCGTCGAAGCTCTGCGTCTTGCCGGGCGTGACGCCTGTGATGCGGATGATATGCCATCCGAAATCGGTCTGCACCGGGCCGACGATGTCTCCCTGCTTGCCGGAAAAGACCGCATCTTCGAATGGCTTGACCATCGAGCCGTCGCGCGCGAAAGAACCCAGATCGCCGCCTTGACCGGCAGAACCTGGGTCTTGTGAATTCTGCTTGGCAAGCTCGGCGAACTTGGCCGGCGTCTTGCGCGCAGTCGCCGCGAGCGCTTCGGCCTTTTGCTTGGCCGCGGCCTTGTCGGCGTCGGTGGCATCGGGTTTGACCGCGACCAGGATATGGCTTGCCTGGCGTTCTTCCGCCTTGGTGTATTGCTTGACGTTGTCGTCGTACTGCTTCTTCACTTCCGCCGGGTCGACCGTGATCTGCCCGATGAGCGACTGCGGCGTGAGCACAAGGTACTCGATCTTCACCTCGTCGGGCACCTGGAACACGCCTTGATTGGCGTCGTAGAACGCCTTGACCGCGGCATCGTCGATCTTGACGTCCTTGAGATAGGCGTCGCCCGAGACCGTCGCGACCGCAACCTGCCGCTGCTGATCGAGCAGACCCAGATAGCGCTCGACGTTGCTGACCGCCGTGATGTTGCCGTTGGCGATGGGCTCCTGCAACGGCGCGAGCGTCAGTTCCTGCCGCACGCGCTGCTCGAACGCCAGCGGCGTCATGCCTTGCGCGGTGAGAAGCTGCTCGTATCGGCTGCGCGAAAACTTCCCGTCTTCCTGAAACGGCGGCAGCTCGCCGATGAATTGCGCCAGTTGCGCGTCGGAAACGCGCAGATTACTGCGACGAACCTCTTGGTCCAGCACCCGCTGCCCAACGAGCTGCTCGAGCATCGAATAGCGGACCTCCGGGTTATTGAACACGCTCGGATCGTAGTCTTTGCCGAGCGACTGGCGCATTCGGTCCTGCTGATCGCGAATCGCGTTGGCGAAATCCGCCTGGCTGATCGTGTCACCCCCGACGCGCGCAATTTCGGACGCTGAACCACCGCCGCGAAAGTAGTAGTCCACGCCGAAGAATGCGAACGGCAGCGTGATGAGCCCCAGAATAACCTGGACCAGGCGCTTCTTGCGGTAAATTAAATCATACATGATCGAGACGGTTGCCCTTTAGCGTCGAATTCATTCGGCCATTCTGCCCAAGAAACGAGGCCGGCGCGAAATGATGTTCCATTCCGCGGTAAAAAATGGCGAACTCGCGTTCGCCCGTGGACCAGTGTTGGCGGAGTGGACGGGACTCGAACCCGCGACCCCCGGCGTGACAGGCCGGTATTCTAACCAACTGAACTACCACTCCCGGATCTGCTGGTGGGTGCTGAGAGGCTCGAACTCCCGACATTCGCCTTGTAAGCGCGAAT
>DATMNH010000342.1:0-4957 GCA_035568975.1 Casimicrobiaceae bacterium | reverse complement strand
CAGGCCCAAGCTGCTGTCAGGCCTGAACCAAAAGGTACGTGGTCGGATATTCCGCTAGCGGTTCGGAATACGCTGATACAAAGCCACCGGCGGATAGGCAAGGTCTAACCCACTCGTGTCACCCGAGAGGAACAGGGTAAGCCCGTAATTCCACCCACAGAATTGCGTGGGTAAGCGGATCGCAAGAGAAGCTGTTGGAAGTGCGGGTAAAGGAGCGCGGAAAAAGCGAATGCTGTCCTGTAATGGGATGGATAGGGGTTTGAACGTTACCCCACCCGAAAGGGCGCCCACTTCCGCATGGTCTCTCTTCATCAGAGAGCCGGTAGAACCGACATCACACCCCGAGGGGGACAAGCGAAGTCCCCGCAAGGGGATCGGCTTGTTCTCCAGAAGGATTAACTCAAGGAGACAAGCAAGTGAGAACGTCAATGGAGACGTCTGCGGTCTCTGCCGCCCCGAGTGAATGGCACCAGATCGATTGGGCCAGGACACACGGGACGGTCAGACGGCTACAGGCGCGTATGGTGAAGGCAACACAGGCCGGCGATTGGCGTAGGGTGAAAGCCTTGCAACGATTTCTGGCCCGCTCGTTTAGCGGCAAAGCACTCGCCGTACGACGAGTGACGGAGAATCAAGGCAGACGCACGCCGGGTGTGGATGGCATCACGTGGTCCACCCCGGAGGAGAAGCGACAAGCCATCGAGTCGCTCAAAGGGCGTGGGTATCAGCCACGTCCGCTGAGACGGGTGAATATCCCGAAAGCCGGGCAGCCAAATAAGTACCGCCCACTGGGTATTCCGACCCTGCACGACCGCGCGATGCAAGCGTTGCATTTGCTCGCGCTCGAACCGGTGTCGGAAACGCTTGCTGATCGGAACTCGTATGGGTTTCGGTCGGCGCGATCCACGGCTGATGCGATCCGGCAGTGTCATACGATACTGTCGGGACACGACAAGGCGCAGTGGATTCTGGAAGGTGATATCAAAGGCTGTTTCGAGCATATCAGCCACGACTGGCTACTCTCCCACGTTCGCATGGACCAGGAGATTCTGCGGAAGTGGTTGAAGGCTGGCTATATCGAGACGGAGAAACTCTTTCCAACGGAGGCAGGTACGCCTCAGGGCGGAATTATTTCGCCAACGTTGGCCAACTGGACCTTGGACGGACTGGAAGTGGAACTGGAGGCTCACTTTGGGTCGAAAGGCAACCACAAAGCCGGAAGGTGCAAGGTTAACCTGGTGCGGTACGCGGATGATTTTGTGATCACGGGCAGTTCGAAAGAACTTCTGCAAACGGGAGTCAAGCCACTGGTGGAGCGCTTTCTTTCCATCAGAGGATTGGAACTCTCGCCCGAGAAAACGAAGATGACGCATATCGCGGAGGGGTTTGATTTCCTCGGTCAGAACGTGCGGAGCTTCAACGGCAAGATCATTGTCACGCCGGCGAAGAGAAACATTCAAGCGTTCAAAGCCAAGGTTAAGGAGATATTCGTGGAGAACAAAACCGCCAAGCAGGAGAACCTGATAGGCGTCCTCAATCCCGTAGTGCGGGGCTGGGCGAACTATCACCGAGCGGCATGTGCTTCGCAGACTTTCGCCTCGATCGACTCGTGGTTGTGGTTGAAGACATGGCAATGGGCCAAGCGGAGACATCCGAACAAAAGCGCCGATTGGATCAAAGCTAAATACTTTGTGAGCATGGGCAGCCGAGATTGGGTGTTCTCTGTGAAGCTCAATGATTCGGATGGAAAGCGGAAACGGGTGACGCTGGCGAAAGCTAGTGACACTCCAATCCGTCGGCACGCCAAGATCAAGGGCGACGCCAATCCCTTTGACCCGCAATGGGAGCCTTACTTCGAAGACCGACTCGGTTTGAAGATGCAAGGCGACATGAAGGGAAAAGCGAAGCTACTGCGGCTTTGGTGGAGTCAGAACAAGCGTTGTAAACTATGTGACCAACTGATCACCAAGGAGACGGGGTGGAACATTCACCATCGCATCCCCAAGTGTGAAGGCGGCGCAGATAACTACGCTAATCTGGCCCTGCTGCACCCGAATTGCCACCGTCAACATCATGCTGCTGGTTTGACGTTGGAGAGCCGGCCCCGGTAAAACGGGGCTTAGAAGAGGCTTGAGCCGGGTGCGGGGAAACTCGCACGCCCGGTTCTGAGGGGGGGATGGCTCGGTAACGAGCTGTCCCTACCCGACAAAGCGAGGCGTCGAGTGATTCCGGGGCCCGTTTAGCGCAAGCTGACGGGCCTTTTTGTCGAGCTGCCATGAAACTCAAGACCGCGCGCAAGACCGGATTCACGACGTCCATTCTTCATGCCGACCGCGAGTCGGTCATCGAGCACGGATCGCTGCACAAGCCGCTGCACCTGTCGGTTGCCTACGGGTATCGGGACGCGCGCGAGCTCGCCAATGTATTCCAGGGCAAGACCCAGGGCTACGCCTACGGGCGCCAAGGCAACCCGACCGCCGCCGCGCTCGAGGAAAAAGTCAATCGGATGGAGGACGGCGTCGCAACGGTCTGTTTCGGTACCGGCATGGCGGCGATAGGCGCGATCATGCTGGCCCTTCTGCGCAGCGGCGATCACGTCGTCGCAAGCTCGTTTCTGTTCGGCAACACCAACAGCCTTTTCAATACGCTCGCGGCGCACGGCAACGAGGTGACCTTCGTCGATGCGACCGACGTGCGAGAGGTCGAAGCAGGCATCCGGCCCGAAACGCGGTTGATATTCGTCGAGACCATCGCCAATCCCCGCACGCAGATCGCGGACCTGTCGCGCATCGGCGAGCTGTGCACCCGGCGTGGACTCCTCTATGTGGTCGATAACACCATGACCTCGCCCTATCTTTTCCGCCCCAGGACGGTCAACGCCTCGCTGGTCGTCAATGCGTTGACCAAGTACATCGGCGGTCATGGTAACGCGCTCGGCGGCAGCGTCACCGACACTGGGATTTTCGACTGGACGCGCTTTGCCAACATTCAGGACACGTACAAGGGCCCGAAGTCCGCGCTGTGGGGCCTCACGCAGATCCGCAAGAAGGGCTTGCGCGACTGGGGGGGGACGCTGGCGGCGGAGCAGGCGCACCACCTCGCCATCGGCGCCGAGACGCTGTCGCTGCGCATGGATCGCGCCTGCGCGAATGCCATGTCTCTAGCGCAGTTCCTCGACTCGCGGCCCGAGATTCGCGCGGTTTATTACCCGGGCCTCGATTCGCATCCGCAGCACGCGCTTGCGGGCGAGCTGTTCGCCGCCTACGGTGCGCTGTTGTCATTCGAGCTCGATCCGAAGCTTGACTGTTTCGACTTTCTCAATCGCCTGCAGAACGTCGTGCTGTCGTCGAACCTTGGCGACAATCGCACGCTGGCGATTCCCGTTGCGCACACCATCTACCACGAGATGGGAGCGGAGCGGCGAGCGAGCATGGGTATCGTGGACTCACTGATCCGTGTCTCGGTCGGCATCGAGGATTGCGAAGACCTCATCGCCGATTTTGGGCAGGCGCTGATCGGCTAAGCCGGAATTCGATGGGGGCCGTCACGTCACGCGCGCGCGGTCATCCCTGACTCGGAGACTTCCAGGTAACTCGCTTTGCGGTACCAGTCGGCCAGCACCTGTCGCTCGCAGGCGCGCCCGTCGACATCATGCGCGTGCCGCGCGGGACGGTGGGTGTGACCGTGGATGAGGCGGGTCACCCCGCGCTCGCGCAGCGCCGCGGCGACGGCATCGGCGTTGACGTCCATGATCGCCTCGGGCTTGTTTTCGATCGCTCGCCGGCTGCCGGCGCTCAACGCGGCACCGATACCCCGTCTGACCAAGAACGGCAGGGCGAGAAAGCGGCGGCGGTGCACCGGGTCCTGCCACCAGGCGCGGAAGCGCTGGTAACCGACGTCGTCAGTGCATAACTGATCGCCGTGCATAATCAGTGTCGGCGTGCCATGAAGGTCGTGCACCACCGCGTCGGCAAGCAAAGTCGCGCCGCTCGCCTTGGCGAAACGCTCGCCGAGCAGAAAATCGCGGTTGCCGCGCTGCAGATACACCGCCGTTCCCGACCGCGCAAGCTCGGCAAAGGCGCTCGCGACGCCGGCAGCGAGCGGATCGCGGAGCTGGTCGTCGCCCAGCCAGAGGTCGAACAGGTCGCCCAGGACATAGAGCGCCGCGGCGCCCTTGGCCGGGACGCGCACGAATTCATGAAACGCGGCGACCAGCTCGGGGCGCTCTGCCGACAGGTGCAAGTCTGAAATGAACAGCGTCCGCGGCATCGCCGTCGCGCCGGCGAGAGGCGCGCCTACGCCGTTTCCTCGGCGCGTTCGATCACTACGTCTTCGGCTGGCACATCCTGATGGGAGCCGCGGTTGGCGGTGGGCACGCCCTTGATGTGATCGACCACATCGGTACCGGCAACCACGCGGCCGAAGACGCAATAGCCCCAGCCGTTGGCGTCGGGAGACCGGTGATCGAGAAAGCTGTTGTCGGCGACGTTGATGAAGAATTGCGCGGTGGCCGAATGCGGGTCGGAGGTGCGCGCCATTGCGACCGTGTAGCGTTTGTTCTTCAACCCGTTCTTCGCTTCGTTTTCAATCGCAGGGCGGGTCGCTTTCTGCTTGAAGTCGGGCGTGAATCCGCCGCCCTGGATCATGAATCCATCGATGACGCGATGGAACACCGTGTTGTTGAAATGCCCCGCGCGAACGTACTCGAGAAAGTTGGCGACGGATTTGGGCGCATGCGCGGGATCGAGCTCGATCGTGATCGGACCGTGATTGGTATGCAGGATGACCATGGCAGGCCTAGTTCTGAACGACCGACGCGGTCTTGAGCACGACTTGCTCCAGCGGCACATCCTTGGGAAAAGGTCCGCCGGCACCGGTCGGCGCGGCCGCTATCTTGTTCACGACGTCCATGCCCTGGATCACCTTTCCGAACACGGTATACCCGTAGCCCTGCGGC
>DATMNH010000341.1:0-3778 GCA_035568975.1 Casimicrobiaceae bacterium | reverse complement strand
CCAAGTCTCGTTCATCAACCTCGCTTCGACGATCGAGCAAATCAGGGCCGGGCGGCTGAAGGCGATCGCGACCACGATGCCGACACGGGTGGCGGAATTGCCAAACGTCCCCACGATGGCGGAGCAGGGCTTCCCCGGCATTGGCACCAATGCCTGGCAGGGGCTCTTCGCGCCGGCGGCAACGCCGAAGCCGATTCTCGACAAGCTGCATGCCGCCGTCGTGGCGGTCCTCTCGCGTCCCGAAATGAAGGAGATGCTTGCGCAACAACTGATGACGGTCGCGGTTTCGAAGTCACCGCAGGAATTCACCGACCAGGTTCGCGCCGAGACGCAAGCCTGGTCGGAAGTCGTCCGCGACAATAAAGTCAGGATCGACTGAGGAGAGGCGGAGTCGCCGTTGGCCAAATCGCGCCATCGCGGATCGCAGCCGCGCTACGATCTCATCATCGAAAAGGACCTCGAGATTCCGATGCGCGACGGCGCACGGCTCAAGGCCGACGTCTTCCGTCCAAAAGCAGGCGCGCGCTTCCCGGTCATCATCAACCTCGGCGCCTACCAGAAAGACAAGCTGTGGGTGCCTCCGGCCGATCTCGAGGAAGCGCCGAATCCGCACATGAACTGGGAGACGGTGAATCCGCTGTGGTGGGTGCCGCGCGGATACGTCGCCGTGCGCGTGGACGGCCGGGGCAGCGGCAAGTCGCCCGGGCGGACCGATCCGTGGTCGCCCAGCGAGTCGATCGACTTCTACGACGCCATCGAATGGGCTGGCCGGCAAGCGTGGAGCAGCGGTCGCGTCGGCACCAGCGGCGTCTCGTATTTCGCGATGACGCAGTGGCTGGTGGCAGGGCTCAAGCCGCCGTCGCTCAAGGCGATGATTCCGTGGGAGGGCGCGGCGGACATGTATCGCGACTTCGGTTATCACGGAGGCATCTTCTCGTTCACCTTCGTTGTCAATTGGTACAACAACCACATGGCGCATCACCTGCTGGGGAAGCCGCAGGCGACCTCCCCGGACGCGTTCGCGACGCCCTGGGTCTGGGAGTACATGCGCTATAACCTGGACAGCGAGTGGTACCACGGCCGACGCGCTCGCTGGGAGAATATCGATTGCCCTCTCTACAGCGCCGGCAACTGGAGCGGGATGGGGCTGCACCTGCGCGGCAACACCGAGGCTTACATGCGTGCGGCTTCGAAGCACAAGAAGCTGCGCATCCACGCGGGAACGCACTACCACCCGTTCTACTCCGCCGAAGGCCGCCTCGATCAGCTGCGGTTTTTCGATCATTGGCTCAAGGGGGTCGACACCGGCATCATGCGCGAGCCGCCGGTAAAGCTCTTGATCCGCAAAGGCGGGCATGGCAATTGCGAGTGGCGCTTCGAGAACGAGTGGCCGATCAAGCGCACGCGCTGGACCAGGTTCTTCCTTCGGCCATCGGCGCGCGGTGGCGACGAAGCCGTGCCCGGGGCGCTGGTCGCGGAGGCGCCGCGCAAGGCGAGCTCGCTTTCCTATTCCGCAAGTGGCATGACCAAGGCCGGCGTCGCCAGCGCCTCCTGGACGTCGACGGCGCTCGCCGGCAGCCTGCCGCCGATGGGCGCGTCCTTCGCAACCGATGCGCTCGAGGAAGACACCGAGGTGACGGGGCCGATCGTATTGGTTCTGTGGGTGGCGAGCAGCACAGAGGACATGGATATTTTCGCGACCATCCGCAACATCGCGCCCGACGGCCGCGATGTGTTCGAGCTGGGCCAGCAGAGTCAGCCGGTTCCGGTGGCTAAAGGGTGGCTCCGCGCCTCGCACCGCAAGCTCGATTCTCATCTGTCGCTGCCCTATCGACCGTATCACGCGCACAGCGAACGCGAGCTACTCGAGCCCGGCACGCCGGTGCGCGTCGACGTCGAGATCTGGCCGACCTCCATGGTGTTCAAGAAGGGTCATCGCATCCGGCTCGATATCCAGCCGCGCGACGGCATCGGCAGTGCGCCTTATACGCACTACGCGGCCGATTACAACTCGGGAACGAACACGATATTCGCCGGCGGGACGCGCGCCTCCTACCTGCTGCTTCCGGTCATTCCTCGCCGCGCTTGACAGCGTCGGACGGCGCCGATAGTTTAGGATATCCAGGAGGGCCCGATGGAAATCAAGCGCATTGACCACTACTCGATCCGAACGCTCGATGTCGAAGCGTCGCGCAGGTTCTACACCGAAATCATCGGCCTCAAAGTCGGGCCCCGGCCGCCGTTCGACTTCCCCGGCGTCTGGCTCTACAAGGGCGAGCCGCCGGTTGATCTCGATAACCCGGAGAACAATTACGGCATGGTGCACGTGATGGGTGTCGACCGCGACAATCCTCAAGCGCTCATCGACTACATGGGCGGCGCGGATCCCGACACGCTCAAGGACAGCACGGGCGCGCTGGATCACATCGCGCTGGCGGTGACCGGTCGCGCGGCGATGCTAGAGCAGTGCCGTCGCAGCAATGTCAGCTTTTTCGAACGAACGGTGCCCTCGCTTGGATTGCACCAGGTGTTCATCAAGGATCCCAACGGCGTCACTATCGAGCTCAATTTCCCGGCATCCGAGAGCTCGCCGGCGCAGGGCACTGCCGCTGCTTGAGCCGCTGTTTGAGCCGCAGCTTGAGCCGCCATTGTCCGCCGAAGTCGTAGCCAGCACTGCGGCGCCGGTACTCACGCCCGATGAGGCCTTGTCGCGTGCACGCGCCATGGTCCCGCGGCTCAAGGCGCGCGCGAGCCTTGCCGATGCGCTGCGCCGCTGTCCCGATGATTCGGTCCGCGAGCTCATTGAATCCGGCTTGATGCGTCTGCTGCAGCCGCGGCGTGTCGGCGGATCCGAGCTGGCCTGGGTCGCTCTGATCGATGTCGGCTCCGAGCTCGCGCGCGGTTGCGGTTCGACGGCATGGAACTGGGCGAATTACGCGGTGCACCACTGGATGCTGGCTTTCTGGCCAATCGCATGCCAGGACGAAATCTGGGGCGCGGACCGTGACGTCCTGATCGCGTCGTCGATGGTATTTGCGGCCGGGAAAGCGAAGCGAGTGCCCGGGGGTTATCGCTTGAGCGGGCGTTGGCCCTTCTCGAGCGGTGTCGATCCGAGCGCGTGGAACATGCTGGGCGGCGTCGTGCGAGGCGAGGCGGAGGGCGGCGAGTACCGGATGTTCCTGCTGCCGAGCGAAGACTATACGATCATCGACAACTGGCACGTGCTGGGGCTACGCGGCACTGGTAGCAAGGACGTGGAGGCGAAGGACATATTCGTTCCCGAAGATCGCACCGTCGCCGTCGACGCAACGAAGGGAGGTGACAATCATCCCGGCGCCGCGGCCAATCCCGCGCCGTTGTTCAGGATCCCGATCTTCGCGACTTTTCCCTACATGCTGACCGGCATCGCGCTCGGCATCGCGCAGGGCGCTTACGAGAGCGTCGTCGACGGCTTGCGCGGTCGCGTCGCGCGATACTCGGGCAAAAGCCTTACTGAGATGACGGCGGTGCAGATCAAGCTCGCCGAGGCGGCCGCATGCATCGACACCGCACGACGGGTGATGCGCGATCACTGTCAAGCGGCCCAGACGCTGGCCGAGCGCGGCGAAGTGCCCGATATCGTGATCAAGGCGACGTGGCGGCGCGACGGTGCGTTCTCGGCCGAGCTGTGTGAACGCGCGGTCGACGTGCTATTCAAGATCGGCGGCGGCGGTGCGTTGTTCGACAATCATCCGTTGCAGCGCGCATTTCGCGACGTGCACGCCGCGACCGCGCACAT
>DATMNH010000340.1:0-4120 GCA_035568975.1 Casimicrobiaceae bacterium | reverse complement strand
GTCGACACCCCCTTCAACCGGCTTTTCCGGCAGCGGGCTGAGAAGACAGGGGTCATCGGGATCCAGGCACGGCTGCTGGACGGATTCCGCAAGGCCAAGGCGAAGGTGGTCTACACGCTTGTCACCTATCAGCCGGGGCTGCCCGGGGTCAGGCCGAACTCGCCGCTGTTTCGCACGCTCGTCGGGAGCCCCACTCTTCTGCGGGGTACTCCCGCGGTTGAGATCATCGACGACGTCGCTCCCCGGCCCGATGAGCCGGTCGTCAGAGGACAGGCGGCAAACGGGTTCGACGGCACCGCGCTCGACACCATTCTCCGCGTGGCAGGCGTCGATACCCTCGCGCTCGTCGGTATCGCGACCGACGTCGCGGTCGAATCCACCGCGCGCGCTGCGTCCGACCGGCAATACCGGACGATCGTCGTCTCCGACGCCTGCCAGGCCGACAGCGACGAGGCCCACGCCCGCGCGCTCGACGTCCTCCAAAAGTGGTTCAGCGAGACCCCCACCGCAGACGAGGTCCTCAACGCCCTGAGGATAGCTACCGCCGATCCAGCTCACAGAGCCGCGTGAGCTTGAGCTGTTCGAGCAATGCACTGGGGCCCATGCCTGGCCCCAACGTCCACCCAAGGCCAGGCCGAGCGCAACAACGCACTCGGGGTCGCGATCTCGCCGGAGCTCTACATCTTCGCCGGCGAGGTGAATGAATAGGAATGCGGTTTAGTCTAGTGCACTGCATGAGGGATTCGAACCATTGCAAACGTTGCGCAGGCGTCGCAGCCGAAGCGGCGCAAGCGAGAACTGCACCCGTCGAAACGCACCAACGACCGATGATCATTCTTGGAATTGGGCGGCTATGGAATGACCGCTGTTGGCGCAAAGCGGTCGTTCGCAAAAATCGCCGATGTCGCCCAAGCCAGGCATGGGAGTGGGCCCGGTTCCGTCGCATGATCTGCGTGGCTAAGTGACGTTGGTACGGTTCGCAGCGACATGTCGGCAACAAGAGCTTCGCGTCGGGTTTTCCTCGATCAGGATTGGCGTGAATCTGTCGGTGCGTATCGGCCAAGCGGTTACAATGCCGTCGGGGATAAGATCAGTTCAGCTCCACGGCTTTCGCCGCCCATCGCCTCGTGCAGTACGAAGCCTTCGAGCGGATCGAACTCGCCCCGCCAGGGCGCGCTTTCCAGCACCCTCATCGTATGCGCGTAACCCGCTTCCCAACGCTGTCGGATTCCTGACGGACTGAAGTCGAGGTCCTTGCTATAGTCCTCGTGCCCAAGCCGGGGCGCGAGCAGGCGGACGACATGCATCCGCGTACGACAGCCATAACTTGCGAGGTCGCGAATCTTGGGATCCGTGCGGTTCTCGACGGGTAGCAGGTCCGCCAACTGGGTAATGACGTGGCGGAGACGGTGGAGCTGCCGCTGGCGCGCGATATGGGCGGCCGAGCGGCTCGAATACTGCACGTCCTTTCTGCGATTCTCGACCTCCGACATCGTTTGCGGCGCGGCGCCTTCGGGATTCCAGACGTGGACGGCATACACAATCGAATTGCGGCGCGGATTGTCGTCGAATACCACTTCGACCGGGGTGTTGGAGAATATGCCGCCATCCCAGTAGTGGTGACCATCGATCTCGACTGCGGGAAAGGCGGGCGGAAGCGCACCGGAGGCGAGGACATGCCGGATGTCGAGTGCCATGGCGCGTGAATCAAAATAGGTCATCTCGCTGGTCTCGACATTCGCGGCCCCGACGGTGAGTCGCGTCGACCCGGTCCTGAGAAGATCGAACTCGATCAGGTCGGACAGCGTATCCTTGAGTCGCGTCACGGAATAGTAGCCTGCCTCCCCGGGGCCGAGCGTCAAGTGGGGGCTTAGAAAAGCGAGAGCCCGCGGTTTGAAGAACCCCGCGATCCCGGTCGACACCGCCAGCCAGTTGCGCAACGGCGAGGAGAGCAGGGACGGCAAGATGTCGTCAAACACATGACCATGTTCGACGCGCTTCCAGAATGCGCGCAATCGCTGCATGCGTTCGCTGCGCGGGCTGCCCGCGATGATCGCGGCATTGATGGCGCCGATCGATGTGCCGACCACCCAGTCGAGGTCGATGCCGAACTGATCGAGGGCCTGATAGACGCCAACCTGATAGGCGCCGAGCGCCCCGCCGCCCTGCAGCACCAGCACCTGCTGACCGAGGGTGGCCGGGTTCGGATTTTCAATACCTTGCGACATGAGAGATGTCCTGAATTGGAGGAAGGTTGCCGGCTTTTCGATCGGGCCGCGGGTGCAGCGTCGGGTGTCGGATGAAGTTCAGGCGTTGTGGCGCGCAACATGTGTCATGCCGGTGATAAGACGTGCGCCACGCTCGAAGGTGATGTAGTTCGAGAGCCAGTTCGCTCCGACGACGATGCGGTTGCGGAAACCGACGAGAAAATAGATGTGGGCGGTGGACCACAGCAGCCATGCAGGTAGGCCGGAGATCTGAAACGAGCCGATCTCCGCGACGGCGCGCTTTCGCCCGATCGTCGCGAGATTGCCCCAGTTCCGATAGCGGAAGGGCGGTGGCGTCCGACTTCCGGTGAATCGTGCCAGCAGGCAGCGAGCGACATGCGTACCCTCCTGCTTGGCGGCGGGCGCCACGCCGGGCACCGGCCGTCCGCTCGCATCGACCAGGGTTGCGGTATCGCCGATCACGAAGATGTCGGGATGACCGGGGACACTCAGATCGGGCTTAACCTTCACGCGGCCACTCCGGTCGGCGTCGACGTCGAGCCATTTGGCAGCATCGGATGCCTGGACGCCGGCCGCCCAGATAACGGTCGACGTTGTGATCTTCTCGTCGCCGATCGTCACACCGTAGTCGCCGATGTCGGTCACGCGGCCATTCAACCGGACGATCACGCCAAGTCCGTTCAGAGCCTTGCGGGCGGCGTCTCCCAGTTTTGCCGGAAAGGTGGGCAGCAGCCGGTCACCTGCCTCGACGAGCATGACCCTGAGACAACGGCGGGTAATGAAGCGGAAATCCATGTCGGTGGCGTGGCGGGTCAGTTCGGCAATGGCGCCCGCCATCTCCACGCCCGTGGGTCCTCCGCCGACGACAACGAAGGTGAGATATTCATCGCGGTCGGGCAGGCTTTCCTGGCGGATCGTCTCGGCACGTTCCATGGCGAGCAGAATGTTGCGGCGGACGCGGGTCGCGTCGTCGAGCGTCTTGATGCCGGGGGCATGCTCCGCCCATTCGTCGCGGCCGAAATAGCCGTGGCGGGCGCCGGTCGCGATCACGAGGAAGTCATAATCAAGCGTCGTCCCGTCCGAGAGGAGAACGCGCTGCTGGTCGGCATTCACGCCGGTGACCTCGGCGAGGAGAACGCGCGTCTCCTTCTGACGTTTGACGATCGAGCGGATCGGTGCCGCGATGTCGGCAGGCGATAATCCCGCGGTCGCTACCTGGTAGAGTAGCGGCTGGAAGACGTGATGGTTCTGGCGATCGACAATTGTGACCGTGGCACCGGAATGTGCAAGCCCGCGCGCCACCGCCAGACCGCCGAAGCCTGCGCCGATGATGACTACGCGTGGTTTGGCGTTGCGGCCGGTTGGCAGAGGGACGGGCGGCATGATTGGTTCCTTCCGACGAGCATTAATGCTAAACCTATTCCGTCTCACTGGGTCGCCTGGTTACAGATGAACACATACGCGGGACGTATGAACTTCATGCCCCGGGATGGCTTCCGCCCAGCGCAGAGCCGGCTCAAGATGGATGCGATGACCACGCCATCCCTAACAGAGCGATTGGATTATCTCCGCGGCGCCTCACCCAAGTGGCGCGAGCGCTACGACGAACTGGTGGCGCGGCTCCGCGCGCTGGAGGTTGGCGCCCGCGCGCCAAGCGTCGGCGACCGATTCCCCGAAATCGTCCTGCCCGATCATCGCGGGCGTTATCGCACGCTGACGAGCCTTCTGGCCGACGGCCCGCTTGTGGTCAGCTTCAACAGAGGCAGTTGGTGCCCTTACTGTGTCAGCGAATTGGAGAGCTGGCGCGCGGCGCTTCCCGGGCTCAGGCAGGTCGGCGGAAAACTGGCCATCGTGACGGCAGAACTGGGTGGTAGGAGCCAAGCCCTTGGCGA
>DATMNH010000339.1:0-2603 GCA_035568975.1 Casimicrobiaceae bacterium | reverse complement strand
CAAGGCCATTGCGAGACCTGCAGATGGATCCCACGGCGTGATGCCGATGCCATGCAGAGCGCCGATAAAGCTTAATCGATCTAGCGCCAGATAGAGTGCGATGTAGCCGATCGACAGCACGATGGCTCGCCAGCCACGGTTACCGCTCCAACCCATCGGAGCTGCCCGTTCCGGCGCACGAATGATGTCGTGGGCAGCCTCTTCCGTTGCCATGTGCTCAACTTTCCCAGATCATCGGTCCTCCACTAGCATGGTTGGTCGACTCATGTATCCACCCCTGGGGAGTTCGCCAGAGGCAACGTTTTCTGCGCACTGATTGCTCCGGCGCCGTCACTTTGCTTCAACCTGCAGCATGACCGCCATACGTATTCGCACGTATTCAGTCGTGTTGCCGATAAACCAACAAGTCGCGCCCGAAGCCGCTGAACCAGCAAGCGCCCTCGACGACAACGTGATTGCGGATGCAAACGCGTCGCGCCTCGGCGAAAGCAGCGGTCATCTGGTACATACCGACACCAGTCGAGGCGAGCCGGTGAAGAGCGAACGGATTCCAGCTCGGTCGCCACAGACCAGCCCAATCTTTGCTCAGAAGATAAGCGGTTTGTTTCTACCTCGCAAACGCGGTGAACCGCCCGCCCTCACAATGCTACGCGCGACCCCGTTCCCTGCGCCTGCGAGCCATCGCAAGCGGCCCAGAGACAAAAAGGGCGCACCTAAGCGCACCCTCGGGCGGATCGAAAGTCACCGCCCCCGCTTGACCCGACCGCATGTCGCAAAGAAGTCGCCCGCCTCCGCGCCGCTCGCCACAATCACCGGCTGCGCGAGCCGACCCGCCACGATGACGGGTGCCAATGGATCTTTGTCGTTGACGGACGCGCGGTGGGCGCCGACCAGGCGCTCCGCCTCAGCGCGCTCACCTCCGAAACGATCAGCACCGAGCCGACGCCCGCGGCGGCTTCGGATACGGCGCGCGCGGCGCGGGCCGCTAGGGAATGGCGACGGCGGCATCCCGCAGGTGCTGGGACGGCCAGCGGTGATCCCGCGCCGTAGGCGTAAGCCGCCGCGAGCTCCTTGACCCGCTCGAGGGCCGCCGGGCACGATCGGCGCCTTTGCCTCGACTAGCCGACGATGCGATCGTCACCAGCGATGCGGGCAACTTCAGCGACCTGCGGAAGGCAATGTGAATGCCTTTGAGGCATTAAATACAATTCGCCGCCTGCAACGCTAAGATTGACACCGGATCACGCGAGGCCGGCGCGAACGATAGCGCGCTAATTCCGGCGCACGGCGATCCAAAATCGACGCCGAGTCTTGCGGGTACCGACAGTTCGAATCCAGCTCTCTCCAGCGAAGAGTCTGCTGCGAACCTGTGGTTATGTCGATCCGTGCCGACGCGACGGTCTGTTCGCGGTCGCCGTCGATAATTGGCGCGACGACGCTCCCCCCAGTGCGGCTCAGCGGTACTCTGCCGTCTCCTCCTTGCAGCAGCTCGGCCCCGATTTTCTGTTGCGAGAGGATCGGGGGCGCGCAACTTATCATCACCTTTCACCGCGCCGAGGAGAGAACGGGACCATGAACCTCGATCAAGCCGTCAATATCGAAGACCTCCACCGCATGGCGAAGCGACGACTGCCGAAGATCGCCTTCGACTTCATCGAAGGCGGGCTCGAGGACGAGCGCGGCTCGAGCGCAACACCTGCGACCCCTCGTTGATTCACCCGCGCCTATCTATGGCAGCCACCACACCTGTGACACGGCGCGCGCCGCTCGACCCGCTGCCAGTTCTACATCTCCGTGGCGAATTCGTCCTGCTCGAGCGTCCGTCATCCCGGCAGTTCCTGATGGATGCAAGTGATCGCGGCGCGTCGTGCTTGATCTGCTCCTCGACGCTCGGCGCCCGGCCATCGAGCGCAATTTGACGCCGGGCGGAACGGCGCCGGGACGACTGTGCCGGATTGGCGCGACCGGCTGGTGTGCGCGCAGTGCGGTAGCCGATGAGTCGACAGAGTGGTGACGATAGGCCAGAGGGGTGACATTCTGATCGGGCGCCTACAGCGTGAACTCGTAGAGATTTGCTTCTGTTGGTGTGGACCTTGTGGTGCCGCAGGGCTTTGCGGAATTCGAGCCTCTGTTGAGCTATACCCGCCGGGAAGCGCCCACACAGGTCCTGTTCAATGTGACCCGCAACGAGTTCTTCCCGGCAGTCGATGTCCGGCTCGGCTTGCCGTGGGAATCGCAAATCGAAATGCTTCTCCCGTGGAATTTCACTGAGCAACAGACGACCGACGTCGCGGTATCACCCCCGCAATTGGTTGCAAATCGCTGGGGAAACGCGATCGACGATCTGACGATTGGTGGAGCCAAGACCATCCTACACGAGAACGGCTGGATTCCGGGCCTCCTTGGCCGCGTCAGCTATGAAATTCCGACTGGGCCCAGGTCGGCCAACGGTGTTCCGCTGGTGAGCGGACAAGACAGGCTCGCCTTTTCGCTGACTGCGCTCAAGCGGCAAGACCCGCTGGTCTTCGTCGCGACCGGCGGCTACACGAAAGCCTTTACGGCCAATCAGATCAACCCGGGCGATCAAGCCAATTTCACTTTTG
>DATMNH010000338.1:0-26159 GCA_035568975.1 Casimicrobiaceae bacterium | reverse complement strand
CGTTGACGTAGTCGAGCGCGCCGCTGTTGAAGCCCAGGAGCCGCGGATTGGATTCCTCGGTGATGGAAATCTCGATGCGTCCCACGATCGGGAGTTTTTTGCCGCGCATCTTCGCAACCAGCGCCTTGTCCGCCGGATCGGTGCTGTCGGGAAACACTTCATCGCGGTAGTTGGGATTCGCCTCGAGCACGATCTGCGCGCCGCGCCGCCAGGACTTAAGCAGGTACGGGCCGGTGCCGACGGGGTTGGCCATCGCCCAGCCGCTGGCATCCGCGTACGCTTCGATCACTTCGCGAGCGACCGCCGCCATCGGCGACTGCGTCATGTAGCCCGCCATGATGTAGTCCGGGTCCTTGAGCTTCAGCCGCAAGGTGTAGCGGTCGAGCGCCATCAGGCCTTCGATCGGCGCGTCGTAGTCGAAACGGCCGGTGTCTTTCGCAGCGTCGAGCACCCGATCTGCGCCGACGATCTTGCCCTGCAGGTACCACGCGAAGGGCGAGCGCACGCGCGGGTCGAGCAGGCGCTTCCACGAATAGACATAGTCGGCGGCGACGAGCTCGCGCTTCTTGCCCTTGAATACCGGATCGTCGGCAAAATAAATGCCGGGTCTGACACGCATGGTCCACGTCCGGCCCTCGTCGGTCACTTCTGGCATCGCCGCCGCGGTCCGCATCGTCCGCTTGTAAGGCCGCGCGAGGTAATCGAAGCCGTAGAGCGCATCGAAAATCGCCCGCTGTACGCTGTCTGAATAGATGTCGCTCGAGGCCGCCGGATCGAACCCGGTCTCGGCCGCGATGTAGGCTGTGCGCAGCGTCTTCGACATGTCTGCTGCCTCGGCCGGCATCGCATGAAAAATCGCGGCGAAGAATGTGGCGGCCACCACACCGCAGCACGCACGCCATGGCGCCGACGTTGTCATCCTCTGCAGTCTATTTGCCTGCGGCGTTGCGCCGCTCGAGGTCGATGTCGTAATACCGCCACGGATGCTGTTCATACACGGTGTGCTTGAAACCTTGTATCCAAGGGTGCACCAGAACGTTCTCGTAGCGGTAGGCGTTATACATCCATGGCGCATACGCGTTGACGAGCTCGGACATGCGACGAAAAAGGCGCGCGCGTTCGGGGCTTTCGGGCAGCTGCTGCGCCTGCTCGTAAAGTTTGTTGAATTCGGGCAGGTTGAAACGGGAAAGGTTGGAGATACCGGAGTGTGGGCCGTAGAGGAGCGACATGAAGCCGAAACCCTCGGGCGTCGTATTGATATTGCCCAGAAACCACATCTGGAGCTGCCCGTAGCGTCCCATTTTGAGCAAGTCGGGCCATTTCTGCTTCACGAATTCGATACGCACACCGATCGCGTTCAGGCTGCGCTGCCACAGCTCGTCATATTGGCGCGTCAAGGCAGATGGGTCCGAGCCCATCATGATCTTTAGCGGCTTGCCGTCGGGGAGGTCGCGCCAGCCGTCGCCGTCGCGGTCGACATAGCCGAACTTGTCGAGCAGCGCTTTTGCCGCCGCAGGGTCGTATTTGGCATTGCCCCTTATCGTCGCATCGTAACCAGACGTGTTGGGCGGGATAGGCTGCGTGGCGGGCTCGCCCTGGCCCTGGCGGATGATCCGGATCTCCTCCTCTACGTTGTACGCCATGCTAAGTGCCCGGCGCAGCGCAATCTTCTCCTTGCTATAGCCACCGACAACGGGATCTTCCATATTGAAGTACGTGTACGTCACCGCCGGCAGAACCCCGCGCGCGAGTACGATACCCTCTCTGACAAACTCGGGTTTGAGCTTGTTGTCCGGACCGAGCACGTTGCTGACGAGATCGGTCGGCGTCTGCAAATAGTCGAGCTCGCGATTCCGGAACGCGAGCAGCCGCGGATTCGACTCCTCGATGATGTTGATCTCGATGCGCCCGATAGCCGGAATCTTCTTGCCGCGCATTTCTTTCATGAGCGCGCGATCCTCGGGCTTCGCGCTCTCAGGAAACTTTTCGTCTCGAAAGCTCGGACTGGCCTCGAGCACGATCCTCTGCGTGCGGCGCCACTCCTTGAGCCGGTACGGTCCGGTGCCAACCGGGTTCGCCATGGCCCAGCCACTGTCGTCGCCGTATTTCTCGATCACTTCGCGGGCCACCGCGGCGGTCGGAACCGTCGTCAGGTCCGACTGCAGCTCATAGGTTGGAAAGTTGAGCTTGATCTGAATTGTATAGCGATCGACCGCCTGTAAACCTTCCATGGGCGCATCGTAGTCGAACTTGCCCGAGGCCTTCGCGGCGGCAACGATCTTGGCGGCGCCGACGAGCTTGCCGTCGAACACCGACAAGTTATTGGACCGCACTTTGGGATCGATGATCCGCTTCCACGAATAGATGTAATCGGCGGCGGTGAGCTCACGCTTCTTGCCCTTGAATACCGGATCGTCGGAATAGTAGATACCGGGTTTGACATGGATCGTCCAGGTCTTGCCATCGCGCGATATATCCGGCATCGCCGTCGCAGTGTTCGGCTCGATCCTGTAAGGCCTCGCGAGATAGTCGTAACGATAAAGCGGATCGAAGATCACGCGATTGACGTGCTGCGAATAGACGTCGCCGGCGGGTTGTGGATCGAAGCCGGTCTCCGCGATTGGAAACGAGACCCGCAGCGTCTTGTTGAGATCCGCCGCGGCAGCGCAACCAAGCGCAGCAACGAATGCCAGAACGACGGCGACGACGCGGCGCATGGCCTGCGTCACAACAGCTTTTCGATGTCGCCGGTGATGGCTTCGGGCTCGACGTTGGGTGCGTAACGCTCGACGACCTTGCCCTTGCGGTCGACCAGGAACTTGGTGAAGTTCCATTTGATGGCCTCGGAGCCGAGCACTCCCGGCTTGGCCTTCTTCAGATACTGGTAGAGCGGCGCGGCCTTGTCGCCGTTGACATCGACCTTGGCGAACAGCGGAAAGGTCACACCGTAGTTGATTTCGCAGAACGACTCGATCTCGCCTTCGGTGCCGGGCTCCTGCGCGCCGAACTGGTTGCAGGGAAAGCCGAGCACGTCGAGCCCGCGCGCGTGCATCTTCTTGTACACCGCCTCGAGCCCCTTGTACTGCGGCGTGAACCCGCACTTGCTCGCGGTGTTCACGATCAGCAGCACCTTGTCCTTGTACTGATCGAGCTTCTGCTCTTTGCCGTGAATGTCGGTCACCGGAATGTCGTAGATCGATTTGGTCGCTGAGTTGGCCGCTCGTTCGCTCATGAGGTGCTCCAGATTGTGGGTGACGACATTATGCGCTGGCCGCCGGCGCCGACAAAAGCCGGCCGCGGCAAGGCTCCGGTGCCGGCCTTCAGGGTGTGCCGAAGCCGCCCCCGCCGGGCGTCTCGATGACGAAGACGTCGCCTTCGCTCATCTCCACCTTGAAGGTCGCGCCGAAGTCCTCGCGCGTGCCGTCGACGCGCTCCACCCAGTTGCGCCCGACCTCGCCCGGCGCGCCGCCCGCCACCCCGAACGGCGGCACGCGGCGATGGTTGGCGAGCATCGCCGCGGTCATGGGTTCGAGAAAGCGGATGCGCCGCGCGCCGCCGTCGCCGCCGCGATGCCGGCCGGCGCCGCCGCTGCCGCGGCGAATGCGGAATTCCTCGAGACGCACGGGAAAACGCCATTCGAGAACTTCGGGATCGGTGAGCCTCGAGTTGGTCATGTGCGTCTGCACGACGCTGGCGCCGTCGAAATCGGGTCCCGCGCCGGCGCCGCCGGAAATCGTCTCGTAATACTGGTAAGTTTCGTTGCCGAAGGTGAAGTTGTTCATCGTCCCCTGCGACGCGGCGAGCGCGCCGAGGGCGCCGTAGAGCGCGTCGGTCACCGCCTGCGACGTTTCGACGTTGCCGGCGACCACCGCGGCCGGATAGCGCGGCGCCAGCATCGATCCCTCGGGGATCACGATGTTGAGCGGCTTCAGACAGCCCGCGTTCATCGGAATCTCGTCGTCGACCAGCGTGCGAAAGACGTACAGCACCGCGGCTTTGCATACCGCCGACGGAGCGTTGAAGTTGGTCGGCTGCTGCGCGCTGGTGCCCGTGAAATCGATCGTCGCCTCCCGCTTCGCCTTGTCGATGCGGATGGTCACGACGATCCTGGCGCCGCTGTCCATCTCGTACTCGAAGTGCCCGTCCTTGAGCACGTCCAGCACGCGGCGCACCGCTTCCTCGGCGTTGTCCTGCACGTGCGTCATGTAGGCGCGGACGACGTCCAGGCCGAAATGCGCGACCATCTTTTTCAGCTCCTCGATGCCTTTCGCGCACGCGGCAACCTGCGCCCGAAGGTCGGCCAGATTCTGGTCGATATTGCGCGACGGATATCTGCCCGAAGCGAGGATCGCGCGCATCTCGTCCTCGAGAAAGCGGCCCTGCGCGACCAGCTGGATGTTGTCGAGCAGCACGCCCTCCTCCTCCACGTGATGCGAGTCCGGCGGCATCGATCCTGGGGTTGTGCCTCCGATGTCAGCGTGATGGCCTCGGGATGCGACGAAAAATTCAGGCCGCGGCGCGTCGCCATCGCCATCTTCTCGTTCGTCGTCCCGGCGAAAGCGGGGATCCAGCGTCTTTGAACGAACGACACTGGGTTCCCGCTCAGTTGCCAAACTGGGCGGGAACGACGAATCCAGAAACACCGGCGCGATCAAGGTCACATCCGGCAGGTGCGTCCCGCCGTTGTAGGGAGCATTCAGCACGAACACGTCGCCGGCTTGCATCGTGGTGCGCCGGCGCTCGATGATGGTCTTCACACTCTCGCCCATCGATCCCAGGTGCACCGGCATATGCGGCGCATTGGCGATGAGATGGCCTTCGTGGTCGAACAGCGCACACGAAAAATCCAGGCGCTCCTTGATGTTGACCGAGTACGCGGTGTTGGCGAGCGTCACACCCATCTGCTCGGCGATGGCCATGAACAGGTTGTTGAAGACCTCGAGCAGCACCGGGTCCGCCCGGGTCCCGATCGCGTGCCGGCGCTCGATCGCGACGATCCGTTCGAGCGTCAGATGATCGCGAGGCGTGAGCGTTGCCTGCCAGCCCGGCTCGATCACCGTGGTCGCGTTCTTCTCGGCGATCACCGCCGGACCGGCGATGGTGTCGCCCGGACGCAGGTGCTCGCGCGTAAACACCGGCGCGGCGTGCCATCCGCCGGCCATGTACACCTGCCCGCTCTTGAACGGCGCGAGCGCACCGTCGCGAGGTTCAAACATCGGCGCCGCCTCCTCCGCGGTCGTCGTAACGCCGATTGCCTCGACTGCGACGGCCTCTATCACCATCGCTTTGCCCGGCATCAGGAACCCGTATTGGACACGGTAACGCCGCTCGAAGTCGGCGACGGTGGCGGCCACCGTCGCATCGTCGACCTTCCGCAATGCTTCATCCGTTCCAGCGATGGACGATCCGCCATCCAGCGGGATTTCCAGGGTTGTATCCGTTCCATCGTATTTGAGGTGCAGGGTGCGCCTGGTCCGGATGCGTTCGACGCCGATGCCCTGCGCCTCGACCTCGGTGCGCGCAAGGCTGCTGAGCTCGGCTAACACCGGCTGCACGGCCGCCAGCGACGCCGCAGAGAGTTGCGACTCGATCGCCTTCTGACGCAACGCGCGCACGTCGGCGAGTCCCATGCCGTAGGCGGAGAGCACGCCGGCCAGCGGATGAATGAAAACGCGCGTCATGCCCAGAGCGTCGGCGACCAGGCAGGCGTGCTGGCCGCCCGCACCGCCGAAACAGCACAGCGTGTATTCGGTGACGTCGTAGCCTCGCTCGACCGAGATGTGCTTGATCGCGTTGGCCATGTTTTCCACGGCGATCTGAAGAAGGCCGTCGGCGATCTGCTGCGGCGTGCGCGCGTGGCCGGTATCCGCCGCAACCTTCGCCGCGAGCTCGACAAACTTGGCGCGTACGACTTCCCCGTCGAGCGGCAAGTCGCCGCCGGGGCCGAAGACCTTCGGAAACAGCGCCGGATCGATCTTGCCGAGCATCACGTTGCAGTCGGTGACGGTCAACGGCCCGCCGCGGCGATAGCACGCGGGCCCTGGATTGGCCCCCGCCGACGCGGGTCCAACACGGAAACGCGCGCCATCGAAGGTGCAGATCGAGCCGCCGCCCGCGGCGACGGTATGAATCTTCATCATCGGCGCTCGCAAGCGCACGCCCGCGACCTCGGTGACGAAGGCGCGCTCGTACTCGCCGGCGTAGTGCGTGACATCGGTCGACGTGCCGCCCATGTCGAAGCCGATGATCTCGTCGAAGCCGGCGAGCCGCGAAACCTGCACCGCGCCGACGATACCCCCTGCGGGCCCGGACAGAATGGCGTCCTTGCCCTGGAATCGATGCGCGTCGGTCAGGCCGCCGGACGACTGCATGAACTGCAGGGTCACGCCGGGCAGATCGGCTTCCACCTGCGCAACGTAGCGGCGCAGGATCGGCGAAAGATACGCATCGACGACGGTGGTATCACCGCGCGACACGAGCTTCATCAGCGGGCTCACTTCGTGGCTCACCGACACTTGTCTGAAGCCGATCACACGCGCGAGTTCGGCAAGCCTGGCCTCGTGCGCGGGATATCGATAGCCGTGCATCAGCACGATGGCGCAGGCGCGAATGCCCTCGTCAAAGGCAGCGCGCAGCGATTTTTCGGCGATGGCGAGATCGAGCGCGCGCACCGTCTCGCCATGCGCGCCGAGGCGCTCATCGACCTCGATCACCCGCTCGTAGAGCATCGTCGGCAGGTCGATCCTGCGCACGAAAAGCTTCGGCCGGTTTTGATAGGCTATGCGCAGTGCGTCGCCGAAGCCGCGCGTGATCACCAGCACCGTGCGCTCGCCGGTACGCTCCAGCAGCGCGTTGGTCGCGACCGTGGTGCCCATCTTGACCGTCTCGATCGTGCCTTTCGCGATCGGTGCACCCGGCGCGACGCCGAGGAGCTCGCGGATCCCGTGAACCGCAGCATCGCGGTAGCGCTCCGGATTTTCGGAGAGCAGCTTGTGCGTCGACAGCGTTCCGTCGGGGCGTCGCGCGACGATATCGGTGAACGTGCCGCCGCGGTCGATCCAGAACTGCCAGCGGGAGTGCGCGGGTTCGGTCATCGTTTGGCCAGTTCGCTAGATGCCGAAGACCGTGACGCCTCTGGCAAAAATGATCGCGGTGTATGCGCTGCGTTAAAACTTCTCTTCGGGTTTCATCGTGAAAGCGAGCAGCGCGCCGACCAGCATTAGCGCCATCGACCCGATGAACGGCCAGTCCCAGTTTCCCGTGACGTCGATGATCCACCCGCCGACCACCGGACTGATGATTGCCGCCAATGCCGATCCGCTATTCATGATGCCGCTCGCGGTGCCGGAATATTTTGGAGCGATGTCCATTGGAATGGCCCACATCGGGCCGATCGTCATCTCCGCGAAAAAGAATCCCAGGCTCAGGCAGATCGCTGCCACCGTCGAGTCGTGCACAAAAAGGATGGGCAAAAGAGAGCCCAGCGTAGCGAGATTGCACACGACGACCATGAGGCTGCGAGCCTTCATCAGGCTTCCGGTGCGAGTGAACAACCAGTCGGTCGTCTGACCGCCGAGCCAATCGCCGACGACTCCAGCAAAAAACACACCCGCCGCGAACACCGCGGAGTTCTTCAGATTCATCTGATAGTTGTGGAGGAAGTATTGTGGGATCCACGTGAGGAACAGCCACAAGGTCCAGCCATAGCAGAAATAGACGACGGTCACGGGTGCCATGCGCTTGATCAATGGTCCCCACGGAGTCGCCGGTGCTTCCTTTACGCCAATGTATGCCGGCAGGTCTTTGAGTTCCGCCTCGGTGATCTTCGCGTGGTCGCGCGGATTGTCGCGGAAGTACCAGGCCCAGACCAGGGCCCAAAGAAAACTGAAGGCGCCGAGAATGATAAACGAGCCACGCCAGGAGAGAGCGAGCATCAGCCAAGTCACCAGCGGCGGCGTCACCGCGTTGCCGATGCGCGCAAAAGCATGGGTTATACCCTGCGCAAAGCCGCGCTTTCCCATCGCCGTCCAGTTCGACATCGCCCGTGTCGCGGTCGGGAACGTTGCGCCTTCACCAAGGCCCAGCAGGATGCGAGCAAGGACCATCGAGACGAGTCCACCAGCCAAGCCGGTGAGCACGGTCGCTCCGGCCCAGATGAATGAACAGATCGTTAACGTCCGCCGCGGCCCAAACCGATCACCGACCCAGCCGCCTATAATTTGAAAGATGAGATAGGGATAAGCGAAAGCCGAAAAAACGAAGCCGACTTGAGTATTTGAAAGATTGAATTCCTTGCCGAACACAATTGCCGCGGTACTGACGTTGACGCGATCGACATACGTAATGAAGTACATCACACACAAGAGCCCCAGCACTCGGGTTGTCGAGCGGCTCAGCATGAAATCCTCCTTGTCATTTTCGGACGCAGGTTGCAATGTCTCGCCGGCGAGGAAACATTGCTTCCTCGATGCGTGTCCGGTGAAATTCTACTGTTTTTTCGCTTGACGCAAAGCTCGGCCACAATCATCCGGCTTTGTTTGCCATCCAGAACATGATGGAGGACTTGGCGCTCGCAGCTACGCCTCACGACAAGGCCACAAGCCGCACGTCGAGAACAAACGATGGATACTTCTTTTGACTTGTGATTTCGTATCTGTCAGATTGCAACGAGCGCCGCAACGAGCTTCAGACTCGAACGGCAATGGGCTATCCTGTCCGATACCGCCGCCCCCTCAACACGGGAATAGATCAGTTGGCTATCGCATCAATCTCGAGCGCGTTAGATGTTCCAGCGAGCGCTACGGCCAATCGGGCGCCCGTCGACACCGTGACCGACGCCGGCGCGGTTCGGCAGAGGATCCGATCGGGAGTCTTCAGTGGCCATACCTCGGGCCTTGCACCCCGCCATGTTCAAGGCAACGTCGTCATCCTGCCGGCCGATCTGGCAAGCGATTTTCTGCTCTTCTGCCAGCGCAATCCCAAGCCCTGCCCGCTTCTCGCCGTCTCCGAGCCCGGCCGGGCGTCCCTGCCGGCGCTGGGTGCGGACCTCGATATTCGAACCGACGTCCCGCGTTATCGCATCTGGCGCGATGGCACACTCGTCGACGAACCCACGGACATTGGAGCTTATTGGCGGGAAGATCTTGTCACCTTCGTCATCGGCTGTTCATTCTCGTTCGAGCAGGCGCTGATCGACGCCGGCCTTCCGCTGCGGCACATGGAGCTTGGACTCAACGTCGCCATGTACCGCACTTCCGTCGCCACCGAGCCGGCGGGCCGCTTCCACGGGCCGCTGGTGGTGTCGATGCGGCCGTTCACGCCGGCGAACGCGATTCGCGCCATTCAAATCACCTCACGATTTCCTTCAGTGCACGGCGCGCCCGTGCACCTCGGCAAGCCCGAGCTGATAGGCATCGCGGATTTGTCGAGGCCGGACTATGGCCAGGCGATTCCCGTGGCTGCCGATGAGCTGCCGGTTTTCTGGGCATGCGGTGTCACTCCCCAAGCGGTCGTAGCTGCAGCTCGTCCGACATTCTGCATAACGCATTCACCGGGCTGCATGCTCATTACCGACCGGTTGAATCACGAATTGGCGGCATTTTGAGGGACCGTTCGCGCCTGAAGCCGGTGCGCCGGCATCGATGTTTCTTGAACCAGGGAGCCTGTGACGAAACGTCTTTGGCACTTGTTCGCGCTTGACCTCGCGTCTTCGCTTTCGCTGGTGCGGCCGGCGCTGGCGCAGGGTGAGATTCGCATCGGCGTCATTGATACATTCTTGCCGCACCGGATAAAGCTGGGTTAAGCGAGATGCGCTCCTTCGTTGGACAGGCGCCACGCGCTCCGGTGTTTGCGGCCAAGCTGAGAACACCGTTCGCGGTCCTGGGTATCCGCGTCTCCGGCTCGGCTCTCACTGGCGTCGAATACCTGCCGCTAAGCGAAAGAGCGATGGCACCGGTGAATGCGCTCGCCGAACGCACCTGCCGCCAGATCGAGCGCTTTCTCGATGATCCGCTGTTCCGCTTCACGCTGCCGCTGGCACCCGCGGGCACCGCGTTTCGGCGCCGGGTCTGGGACGCGCTGCCGGCGATTCCGGTCGGCGAGTCGCGAACCTACGGCGAGATCGCGCGCCAACTCGGCAGCGCGCCCCGGGCGATCGGCGGCGCATGCGGCGCCAATCCGATCGCGCTCATCATTCCCTGTCACCGTGTCGTCGGCAGTCAAGGTTCTCTGGGCGGGTTCATGGGTGTGACCGAGGGCAACCCGATCGATATCAAGCGCTGGCTGTTGACGCACGAGGGCTATCGTTTCGGCCGGTAGTTACCTGTCATTCTCATTTCATAGCGACTTTTTAGGCATGGCAAGAGTGCGTGCTACCAGGATAAGTTCGTCATTCCCGCGAAGGCGGGAATCCAGTGTCGTTTTGACGAACGCCGCTGGGTCCCCGCTGAAGCCTGCCCTCGAGTGCTTGAATCGGGGGCGGGGACGACGCGATGTCTTTGAGAGCTGTCCGCCATTGCGGTAATCCTCAGCAAGTGCCGAATTCTTCCGCGTTGATCGATGCGTTCTGCGACCAGGTGTGGCTGCAGGACGGACTTGCCGCATCGAGCCTCGCCAGCTATCGGCGGGATCTCATAGCGTGGGCGCGCTGGCTCGAGGATGACAAAAACAGGACCGGCAAGGGACTTCTCGCGGCGACCCGTGGCGACATCGAGGCGTACCTCGCGATGCAGTTCCAGACCGGGGCAAAGGCGTCGTCGATCCATCGGCGGTTGTCGTCATTGCGCCGCTTCTACCGGCTGCAGCTTTTGCTCGGCGCTCTGCGGGACGATCCGACGCTACGCATCGAGGCGCCGAAACTACCCAGACACTTGCCGAAGAATCTGTCGGAGGCGCAGATCGGCGCGCTTCTCGACGCTCCCGATCCGGAAACCACGCTGGGACTGCGCGACCGCGCCATGCTCGAGACGTTGTACGCGACCGGCTTGCGCGTTTCCGAGCTGGTCGGGCTCACGCTGGCTCAGGTCAGCCTCGACATGGGCGTCGTCCGCGTTCTGGGCAAGGGCAACAAGGAGCGATTGGTCCCCATGGGCGAGGAAGCCATCGGCTGGCTCAAGCGCTATCTGGCGACCGCGCGCGTCGAGCTGGCCGGTTCGGGCAAGAGCGACGCGGTCTTTCTCACCGCTCGCCGCGGGCCTCTCTCACGGCAGGCGTTCTGGCAATTGATCAAGCGCTATGGAATGAAGGCGGGTATCGCCGGCGCGACCTTGTCGCCGCATACGCTGAGGCACGCATTCGCGACGCATCTTCTGAATCATGGAGCCGATTTGCGCGTCGTTCAGCTGCTGCTCGGCCACGCGGATATTACGACGACGACCATCTATACGCATGTGGCGCGCGAACGATTGAAGCAGCTGCATCAGCGCCATCATCCCCGCGGATGACCACCGAAACGGATGCGTGGCAGGAGTCTCGCGCCACCATCGATCCGATTGCCGGAGCCGTGGTCAGTTCCGATGGTCGCGTATGCGTGACGCGGACGGATTGCTCGCGCGGGAGCTTCAACTTCGCGTGCCGCGTTCGATCGCCACGCCGATCTGCTTCACCCCGGGGAGCGGCGCGAGCTTGCAGACTCTGACGCTCGCCCATGGCGCTCCAAACTCGCGGCACAAAATTTCCGCGATCGCTTCGGCAAAGCGCTCGAGCATCTTATGCGTATGGCCCGCGGCGAGGGCTTGCAGGCGCTTCACGACAGCCGAGTAATCGAGCGTATCCTCGAAGCGGTCGCTGCTGAACACCTGCGCCGAAGGCAGCTCGAACTCGAGATTCACCAACAGCGGCTGTGCCAGATGCTGTTCCCACTCGTAGACGCCGATGCGCGTCTCGATGCGCAGATCGTTGATGAAAATTCGGTTCACGGTCCGTGGAAAACGAATGGGAGTCAAAGAAAGATGAAGGAAGACGTGCCAAACATGGTGGCGGGCGTGTTCGCGGCGCTTTGCTACAATCGACCGCGCCCGAATGCCACGCATTGTAGATGAATCCCCCGCTTGCCACCCTTGCTGTCATCGTCGCGGCGTACCTGATCGGTTCCGTTTCGTTTGCGGTTGCCGTCAGCAAGCTTTTCGGATTGCCGGACCCGCACAGCTACGGCTCGGGCAATCCAGGAGCCACCAACGTGCTGCGCACCGGCAACAAGGCAGCCGCGCTGCTGACGCTCCTCGGCGACGGCGCCAAGGGGTTTGCCGCCGTCGTGATCGCGTATCACCTGGGTGTCAGTTGGGGAGACGCGTCGCTCGCGACCGCGGGAGCCGCGCTTGCGGTTTTTGTCGGACATCTGTATCCGATCTTCCATCGTTTCGCGGGCGGTAAAGGTGTCTCGACGGCGGCAGGCATTACCTTCGGTCTGTCCTGGCAGCTCGGGCTCGCAGCACTGGTCGTCTGGGTCGCCGTCGCGTTCGCCTTTCGCTTTTCTTCGCTGGCCGCGATTGTCGCTGCCATCGCAACACCGCCGCTGGGTTTTTATTTCCTCGGCAACTGGCCGGAAGCGTGGGCGCTGATTCCGATCGCGCTGCTCCTGGTGTGGCGGCATCGAGCCAACATCCGCAAGCTTCTCGCCGGCAACGAAGCCAAGATCGGGGCCTAAAGCCCTGGTTCTTGTCCGGCTTATGGCGGCATAGAGAGATCGGCGAGCTCCCACCGCGGCCTGACGGTGAACGCGTAATCGTCGACGGCGCCGCGTCGTAAACGTAGCGCGCCGACCAGCGCAATCATTGCGCCGTTGTCAGTACAAAATTGCAGGTCCGGGTAGAACACTTCGGCGCCGCGCCTGCTCGCTGCCGCGCTTAAGCGTTCGCGCAGCGCCCGGTTCGCGCCGACGCCGCCGCCGACGACGACCCGCGAAAATGTGGTCCGGTCGAGCGCAGCGAGTGTCTTCGCGACCAGCACGTCGACGATCGCGTCTTCGAACCCACGCGCGATGTCTGCTTTTTGCGCGGCGAGCGCGTCCTGACCGCGGACCAGCGTCAGCACCGCGGTCTTCAGTCCGGAAAAGCTCATATTGAGGTCGCCGCTGTCCTTCATCGGCCGCGGCAGTGTGACGGCGCCCGATCGCCCGGTCTCGGCAAGCTTCGCCAGGGCGGGGCCGCCCGGATACCCGAGGCCGAGAAGTGTCGCGGTCTTGTCGAACGCCTCTCCGGCGGCGTCGTCGAGTGTATCTCCCAGCAGCGTATAGTCGCCGACCTCCGCCACCGCGTAGAGCTGCGTGTGCCCGCCGGAAACCAGCAGCGCGACGAACGGAAACGCGGGCTTCGGTTCACCCAGCAGCGGAGACAGCAAATGCGCCTCGAGGTGGTGGACCCCGAGCGTTGGCTTGCCCAATGCAAATCCGAGCGCCGTTGCCACGCTTGCGCCCACCAGCAAGGCCCCGGCAAGTCCCGGTCCCTGCGTGTAGGCGATGCCGTCGAGGTCGGCGAGGACGGTCCCCGTCTCGACCAGCAGGCTCTCCACCAACGGCACCACACGACGAATATGGTCACGCGAGGCGAGCTCCGGTACGACGCCGCCGTACGCCTGATGCATCGCCATCTGCGAATGCAGCACGTGCCCAAGCAGACCCCGAGCGCTGTCATAAAGCGCAACGCCCGTTTCGTCGCAGGAAGTCTCTACGCCCAAGACCAGCATCGGACCAGTATATCTGTGGCACGCGGGCGATCGGTCCCGTGGCGAGTGTGCACAAGTTGCGCGTGCCGGTTGCCGCCATCGCCAGTGGGATTTGGCATTGCTGCGCCTTGCGTAGCTGCCATGGGTTTGTTAGACTTATGGGCTTTCCCAGACCATCGTTGTCCAAAGGATTCGATAAACATGCCCAGCGTTCGCGTTCGCGAGAACGAGCCTTTCGAAGTGGCCCTGCGCCGCTTCAAGCGCACCATCGAGAAGACCGGTCTCTTGACCGAGCTGCGCGCTCGCGAGTTCTACGAAAAACCGACCGCTGAGCGCAAGCGCAAGCTCGCCGCCGCGGTCAAACGCCATTACAAGCGCCTGCGCAGCCAGCAATTGCCGCCCAAGCTTTACTAGCGCAAAGCGCGCCGAGTGAATCTATCCAGGGGCGAAGCGATTCGCCCCTTTTTGTTTTTCGCGGGGCGGCGCGAGCCACCCGGCGTCGCCAGTCGCCCCGCACCCAGTGCGGGGATCGACGGGGAATTGCGAGTCGCCGCGGCTACCAAACGCGCCAGCGCATCGCGCCCACTCGATTCGTTCACGGAGGTGTGGCGCGAGCCACCCGGCGAGGGGCCCCGCGTAGCGGGGATCGACGGGGAATTGCGAGTCGACGCGGCTACCGACGCGCTAGCGCATTGCGCCCGCTTAGTTCGTTCACGGAGGTAGCAGATGACGCTCAAGGCACGCATTACCGAGGACATGAAGAACGCCATGCGCGCCAAGGAAACGACGCGCCTGTCGACCATACGCATGCTCCTCGCTGCGATGAAACAGCGCGAGATCGATGAGCGCATCGAGCTTGCCGACGCGGACGTCGTCGCGATCATCGATAAGATGATCAAGCAGCGCCGGGAGTCCATCGTCCAGTTCGACGCAGGAAGCCGGCCGGACCTCGCGGCGGCGGAACGCGCGGAAATCACGCTGTTGCAGGCTTATATGCCCCAGCCGCTCTCGGACACTGAGATCGATGCGCTGATCGCCGGCGCCGTGGCGGACGCCGCACAGGCCGGCGCCGTCGGCATGGCGGCGATGGGCAAGGTAATGGCGGCGATCCGGCCCCATTTGGCCGGCCGGGCGGACATGGGGCTGGTTTCGGCCAAGGTCAAAAGCAGGCTCAACGGCTGACCAAAAACGTGGATCTGGCAGTCGCTCGCAGTTTTTCGGCAGACCCGAAATCGTCGCCTATAATGTATTTCATGGGCCCCGTGGTGTGTGTCAGCTGAGCCATGGTCCGGCGGGGTTAAGACCATGATTCCTCACGAATTTATCCAAACGCTGCTGAGCCGGGTCGACATTGTTGCGGTGGTCGACCGGTACGTGCCGCTCAAAAAAGCGGGTACTAACTTCGTTGCCTGCTGTCCCTTCCATAGCGAAAAGACTCCTTCCTTCACGGTAAGCCCGACCAAGCAGTTCTACCACTGCTTTGGGTGCGGTGCCCACGGTACCGCCATCAGCTTCCTGATGGAGTTCGGCGGCAAGCCTTTTCCCGACGCGGTCGAGGAGCTCGCTCGTGACGCAGGCCTCGAAGTTCCACGCACCCAGGTCGCGCCGGCGGCGGGCGGGCGCGAGGAAGCTCTCGACCTGTCGGGTGTGCTGTTGCAGGCCGCAAAATTCTATCGCCTGCAGCTCAAGGAGTCGGAGCGGGCGATCGCCTACCTCAAAGGACGGGGCCTGAGCGGACCGGTCGCGGCGCGCTTCGGGATCGGCTACGCGCCCGACGATTGGCAACCCCTGGCCGGAGCGTTTCCCGACTATCAGAGCAAGGTGCTGGAGACCGCCGGGCTGGTGATCGCGGGTGACGCCGGGAAACGCTACGACCGCTTCCGTGATCGCATCATGTTTCCCATCCACGACGGCAGCGGGCGTGTGATCGGCTTCGGCGGACGCGTCCTGGACAAGGGAGAGCCAAAATATCTCAACTCGCCGGAGACGCCCGTGTTTTCCAAGGGTCGCGAGCTCTATGGGATGTTTCAGGCACGGCCTGCCATTCGCGCCGCGGCCCGGGTCGTCGTGGTCGAGGGCTACATGGACGTGGTGGCCCTGGCTCAGCACGGCGTGGAATTTGCGGTGGCGACGCTTGGCACTGCGACCACAGCGACCCATGCGCAAAAACTCTTCCGCGTCACCGACACCGTCATTTTCTGCTTCGACGGCGACGATGCCGGACGCCGAGCGGCATGGCGCGCGCTCGAAAACACGCTTTCGGTACTTGCCGACGGCAAGGACGCGAGATTCCTGTTCCTTCCCGACGGCGAGGACCCCGACGACTATATCCGCCAGCGCGGCAAGTCCGCGTTCGAGGCCCTTCTGAACCAGGCCACGCCCTTATCCGATTTTCTCCTCAGCGAGCTCGCCGCGCGCCACCCTCCACGTTCGGCAGAAGGACGCGCGGCGCTCGTCCATGCCGCGAAGCCGCTCCTCGCCCAGCTTAACGCGCAGGTATTCGGCGCACTCCTCCGGCAGCGGCTGGCAGAGCTTGCCGGGTTGCCCGAGCGGGAGATGACAGCGTTGCTGCCGCCCCAGAAAGCCGCTCCCGCCGCGCCGCCAGTGCGCGGAGGCGGCCTCTCCCGCCCGGCCCCTTCGCTGATCCGCGGCTTGATTCAATGCGTGCTACTGCAGCCCGAGCTCGTGCGCCGCATTCCCGTACCCAAGCCGCTGGGAGCCAATGTCGACGGCGCCGCATTGGCGGCGCTGGTCGCATTTTGCGAAACGGGCAAGGCACCGCTGACTACCGCCGGCGTCATGCAGCACTTCGCCGGCGGGACCTACGAAGACTTATTCGTGGCGGCGCTTACTTCGGCCGAAAGCGAAGGCCTGACTGCCGAATTACTGGAAACCGAGCTTGTCGAAGCTGTCAACCGGTATTGGTTGAACGCACGAAAACGCGGCGATGACGCCGAATCGCGCCGCGGACCACCGGTGGATCTCTCTGTGGAAGAGACCGAACGTGCTCGTCAGCTGCAGCTGGCCCGCGACCAACTCGGTGGCGGCGCCCCAAGCTGACCCCGTTAAGCGCATGTTATAATTTGAAGTTTTCCCGAATCGCCCCAATCTCGGGAGAATCCAGACCAGCGGTGCGCTCGCTAGAGAGTCGCGCCCCAACAGTAGGACGACCATGGCCAGAAAAGCCTCGAAGCCCATGAAGAAATCTCGCGCCAAAGCCAGCCGGAAGGCGAAGCCGGCGCGGAAGCGGCCGACACTCAAGTCGCGCGCGCCAAAGTTGCGTTCGGCCAAGCCGTCGAAGGCGAACGCCGCAGCGAAGAAACCGGCGAAGAAAAAGTCGGCATCCGCCACGTCGGGCCGCGCGTCGAAGCGCGCCGGGAAGCCTGTCGCAAAGAAGAAACCGTTAAAGAAGGTCTCGAAGAAACCTTTGGCGAAGACTTCACGCCACGCGGCGGGAAAGATTTCGGCCAAGTCGATTTCGTCGTCTGCCAAGAATGTCACCCTCAAGACCGCCGCAATTACGAGCAAAACGGCAGCGAAGGCGGCAACGAAAGCGAATGGCAAAGGGGGCAAGGCGGCCGTCGCGGCTCCGGCCGTGGTCAAGCCGTCCCCGGGTGAAATCGCGGCGCGGCTTTCCGCCAAGCGGACAGAAAAAGCGCTCGCCGAAGGCAAGGTGCGAAGCGGCAAGAACGGCAGCGTTGAATTGCGCAAGCTCGAGTTGTCGCCGGCCGAGGCGGAAGCGCGCAAGACCCGGCTCAAGAATCTGATCGTGCTCGGCAAGGAGCGCAGCTACCTCACTTACGCCGAAATCAACGATCACCTGCCTGACGACATTCTCGACGCCGAGCAGATCGAAGGCATCATCTCCATGATCAACGACATGGGGATCCAGGTCTACGACGAGGCACCGGACGCCGAAACGCTGCTGATGTCCGAGGCGGCGCCCACCGCCGCCGCCGACGACGTCGACGAGGAAGCCGCCGAGGCTGCCGCCTCCACGCTGGACTCGGAATTCGGCCGCACCACCGACCCCGTGCGCATGTACATGCGGGAAATGGGCTCGGTCGAACTCCTCACCCGCGAAGGCGAGATCGAAATCGCCAAGCGGATCGAGGAGGGACTCAAGTACATGATCATGGCGATTTCGGCCTGTCCGATGACCGTCGCTCAGATTCTCGACCTCGCCGCCAAGATCGAGCGTGACGAGCTCAAGATCGACGACGTCGTCGACGGATTGATGGACTTCACCGAGACGCTTGCGGCGATCGACGATGACGAAGAGGAAGGCGAGGAAGGCGAGGACGACAGCGGAGCGATTGCCGCGGAAAATCTCGAGCGACTGAAGGTTGCCGGACTCGAGCGCTTCGCGGTGATCCGGCGCCTCTACACGCGCATGCTGGCCGTTCTGCAGAAGGAAGGCCACAAGGCGCCGAAGTACCTCGAGCTGCAGAAGAAGATCTCCTCCGAACTGATGCAGATCCGCTTCGGCGCGCGCCAGGTCGAGCGGCTTTGCGACAGCGTGCGTTGCGAGGTCGACAATATCCGTCAGACGGAGCGCAAGATCCAGGACCTCGTGGTCAACAAGGGCGGGATGCCGCGGCCCGAGTTCATCAAGAAATTCCCCGAGCATGAGACGAGCCTGCGCTGGATCGACCGCGAGATCGCCGGGCACCACCCTTACAGCGAGACGCTGACCCGCTTCCGGCAAGCGATCGTCGAGCAGCAACACAAGCTTCTCGATCTGCAAAAGCGGGTGATGATCCCCTTGAAGGATCTGAAGGAGATCAACAAGCAGATGTCGACCGGGGAAGCCAAGGCACGCAAGGCCAAGCGCGAGATGACCGAGGCCAACCTGCGGCTGGTCATCTCGATCGCCAAGAAGTACACCAACCGTGGCCTGCAGTTCCTCGACCTGATCCAGGAAGGCAACATCGGCTTGATGAAGGCCGTGGACAAATTCGAATACCGCCGTGGATACAAGTTCTCGACCTACGCGACGTGGTGGATCCGGCAGGCGATCACGCGCTCGATCGCCGACCAGGCACGAACGATCCGGATTCCCGTGCACATGATCGAGACGATCAACAAGATGAACCGGATCTCGCGGCAGATCCTGCAGGAAACCGGACAGGAGCCTGATCCGGCGCTCCTTGCCGAGAAGATGGAAATGCCGGAAGAGAAAATCCGGAAGATCCTGAAGATCAGCAAAGAGCCGATTTCGATGGAGACGCCGATCGGCGACGACGACGACTCGCATCTGGGCGATTTTATCGAGGACGCGAGCACGGTGGCGCCGATCGACGCGGCGGTCAACGCGAGCCTTCGCGACGTATGCAAGGACGTGCTGGATACGCTGACGCCACGCGAGGCGAAGGTCCTTCGGATGCGCTTCGGGATCGAAATGAACACCGACCACACGCTGGAGGAAGTCGGCAAGCAGTTCGACGTCACGCGCGAACGTATCCGGCAGATCGAAGCCAAGGCGCTGCGCAAGCTCCGTCATCCTTCGCGGTCGGAGAAACTGCGCAGCTTCATCGAGGGCGAAGGCTGACAGTAACTCCGTCGCCGTACTTTGGTGCTCGAACTCCTAAGCCCCAGAGGTCAGGGCCGCCCGAGCTCGAGGGTGGCGATCAGGTGTCTCGCATCGTCGGGATCGACGTGCATGGAAAAGCCCAGCGCGGTGGCGAGCGCCCGCATCGGTGTATTCACTGCCAGGATGCTTCCGACCAGCCGGAGCAAACCGCGCCGCCGCGCGCCGTCGATCAGCATTTCCATCAGGGCGCGGCCAAGTCCGTGCCCTTGCCAGTCATCGGCGAGTACGATCGCGAATTCGGCGCTTTCGCCCTGTTCGGTTTCGGCAACGTAGCGCGCGATTCCGACGATCGTCTCGTCCCCTGAGACATCGTCGAGCGCGACCAGCGCCATCTCCCGCGTGTCGTCGATCTGCGTGAATTGCTGCACCAGCCGCGGCGTGAGCTCCGCCAGATGCTGCATGAAGCGCATGTAACGGCTCTGCTTGGACAAGCCCGCGAAAAACGCGCGGTCCATGTTTGCATCAGCGGGGCGGATCGATCGCACCCGCGCGCGCCGACCGTCGCGCAGCGTCAGCGTCGTTTCGAGCTTCGAAGGATCGGGATCGATCGCCATGATCGGAGGTTAACGCGAGTTGCGCGACGCGCACAGCGCACGGTGGCTATCAACACCGAGTCTACCGGAACGCGGCCGAGTGCCTTGTCGCCGGTTCGCTATAATCGACGCCGAATCCGCGTGCGGGCCTGTAGCTCAGTTGGTTAGAGCAGAGGACTCATAATCCTTTGGTCGCTGGTTCGAGTCCAGCCGGGCCCACCCAGTTTTTCAAAGGATTGGCGCGAAGTTCTTGCGTCTATTCTTGCTCCGACGTAGCCAAATCGTAACCACCGAACAGCGCGTCGAGCCGATTGGCAGCTTTCGCGAGATGGTCGGGCGCCAGATGCGCATAGCGTTCGACCATGACCGACGAGCGCCAGCCGCCCAGCCGCTGCAACTCGTGCGTCGGGGTACCGGATTGCCGATGCAAGGAGGCCCACGTGTGGCGAATGTCGTGCCAGCGGAAATTCTCAATGCCGGCGCGCTTGAGCGCGTTTCTCCAGGCCTTCGTATTGGCATTCGCAAGCGGCTTCCCAGCATACGTAAATACCCTTTGTGAATGCTTGCCCAGTTGCCGGCGCAACACCTCCAGCGCGGTCGCGTTCAGCGGCACGGAAATCGGATTGCCGTTCTTGGACTGATCCGCATCAACCCAGGCATGACCCGCCTTGAGGTCCACGTGTGACCACTCCAGACGAAGCACGTTGGACTGCCGCAATCCGGTCGCCAACGCGAAGAGGACGACGTCGCGTTGATGTTTGGGCAACTCGCCGAGGAGCGTCTCTGCTTCTTCCAAGGTAATCGAGCGTTCCCGCCCCTGACCCTCTTTGAACAACTTCACCTTCGGCACCTTGTCGATCCACTCCCACTCGTCTCGTGAACGAAGCAGAATCGCTCGGACGAGCGCCAAATAGCGGTTCACCGTGGGCTTGTTCACCGTCTTGAGCCTCTCGCTCTTAATCCGGTCGATGACGTCCAGCGTAATCTCGTCGAGCATCAAACCGCCTAAGAATCTATCCAACCAGCGAAGCTTCCCGATGTCCTGGTGATGCGTGACCTTCTCCGAGGTCTCGGCAAGCCAGCGAACGACCGCTTCCTTCCATGCACGACGCGGCTTGACGCCGAGCCGTTGTTGCTCCCACAGCGATGCTTTCAGCTTGTCGTGGTACTCCCGGGCCTGAGATTTGTCTTCAGTCCCAGTGCTGCGCTGTATTGTTGTTCCGCTGTGGCTGATCTTGATCCACCAATGCGGTGAATCCCCGCGTTTGTAGAGTGACATGGTTCCAACTCCTTTTCACTCTGCAACACACGCCGCGGATATTGTGCGCGGATGTGCTCGACGAGGTCAACGTCGACGAACACCCAGCACTTGCCGATCTTGGCGCCTGGAATCTCTCCGGCGCGGGCCTTCTCCTGCAGCGTCACCGGATGGATGTGCAGAAACGCGGCAGCGGCTTGCAGATCGAGCGTGTTCATGCGCGAACCCTATTGGCGTGTGTTGCGAGCAACCCTATCGACCTAAGTAAACCGCCGTCACCTGTTCGCGACCGTGACCCATCTCGTGGCTGATTACCTCCCGCGCCTCGCGATCGATGGCTTTCTGCTTCGGCGTGAGTTGCTTTGACTTAGCGCCGCCCCGCGCTGGGCATTCCCGGCCGGTCAATTCCTTGTAGCGACATTGCGCATAGAAATGGCGATGCCCGTGGAAGCCGTGAATACCGATTCGCGCACACTCGGCACGGAAGTGCTGCAGATACTCGCGGTAGGTCGTATAGCCGGGTGCAACTAGGCTCCTACCGTTGACAAGCGCCTTTGCCTCATCGACGAGTTGCCGCTGTTCGAGCGTGCGGATCGGAATCTCGCGCTCGCGTCCTCCCTTGGTCCAGGAATCCTTGAGCATGAGGGAATGACCCCGATCCGCCCACTTCGGGACGATCTTGATCGACTCCTCCCGGCGGAGACCGAAGGCGGCCTGCAGGCGTAGCGAGATGCGGATGCAATCGGTGCGGATTTGTTGTAGCTGATCCATGGCGAGCTCCTTAGCTTTGGAATGGTCGGTTACGTACACCCGATCCGGAATGCCGTAGGCGGCATTGGTCCGAGCGATGATGTTCTCCTTACCGATCTTCTCGGCCCACCACCTAAGCGCCGACATTCGGTTCTTGATGGTCCCGGAGGAGAGGTCCTCGGCGAGCCAGCGCTCGACCAGCTTCTCAACGTGCTTGGGCTTCAAGCTATGGGCGTTCATATGCCGGAATCCCATCTCGTGGAGCTGGTCGGCGATCAAATCGAGGATGTGTTCCCGATCCGCTTGGGTGGCATAGCTACCGTCGCGGTTGTGCCGGCAGAGCTGCTTCAAGTCGTAGTTCAATCGCGCATCGGTACCTCCTTTCGTTTCCTTTCATCAGGCGCTCTAAAATCGTCTAGAGCGGTTTCTTTCTTGCTGCCTTGGTGTATTCATGTCCGGTAAGTGTTTCTGCTCGCCTGGGGCGCCAGTGGCAGCCACAGGGGGTACTCTGAGCACGGGACACCACTCCCGTTGTGTGCGGTCGTTTGTATTGATCGCCAGCGCCGCACGGCGCTTTACTCAGCGTCGCGACCGCGCTCCCCCGGGGGAGCGCTTCATCGCGAGAGTCATTAACCCAGGACTCAAGGAGCGCCGTTAAGGCGCGGCTGTTTGATCCCTTACGGGAATCATTCGGCGAGGAGCGTTGCGCTCCTCGCAGAGCTGGCGTGATGGCCTTCAAGGAGGCCATCACGTGGTTCTGAGCCCTCGATCACGCGACGGGATGCCGCGTAGACGCAGAGACGGTGCCGATGCGCGCGTACGTCACTGGCAGTGCCGACGCGCAAACCAGCGCCATGCGTGCGCGCTACGGCCTCACGCCACGTCGTGTGGCGAGCTCAAGGCTCGCGGGCACACACGCGGCGCGAAGGCCTCGCGTAGCAACACCGTACGGGGCGGCGATCTCGGGGTGTGGCTCGGATGAAGGCCGGCGACGCCTGAGCTGTTCTGCAGGCGCGCGGCCGCTCCGGTGGCAACGCTCAGGGCAGCGGTGGCGCGATGGTCCCCGTCGTTCGACGGGGACACGCGAAGGAAGCACGCGCACGGACAGTCGCGCCGCTCCGCTACATTGACGTTGCTGGATGTACCGCTCCACGTCTGGCGCGGAGCGGTACTGGTACGGACGCGTAGCGCCGTCCAGACCGGAGCAACGAACCACGTTGCTCGGTCTTCTGAAGGTCAGCCGTTCACGACTGGCATGAACGCCTGGCCGGGCCTTTCGAGGCTGGTGCAGGTCCCAACATGGCAACCTGCGGTACTGCATCGCCGTAAACGCCGACGATTACTTTCGACCGTCGCGTAGACGGCCCTTGCTGCAGTGTTGTAGACGCCTTGCGACGCCGTCTTCAGTCGCTTTCGCGACAGATCAGATCTACCGATCGCTTCAAGGGGCGGGTAGGAAGGACCCGTTGCCGGAATCCCTCCCCCCCAAGAACCGTGCGTGCGACTTTCACCGCACACGGCTCACGCATAACAAAAGCTTCCTACATGGAAGCCGGTTTCACCACTTCCAAACCAAGACTATGAACTCGCTGGTGACACGTTGGATGAAGCAGGACGCGATTGCTAAAAGCATTGGAACCGCCATCGGCTCGATGGACGAGATGATGATCGTGCCATCCAGTAGCGATGTCCATCGCGTAACCGCACAGTCCGCACCGGCCCTGTTGGTCCGTGTATAGCTTGGCCCACTCCTTTCGATATCGCATGTTGCTTACCATACGAGTCTGTCGGAGCTGCTCGCGCCATACATTTCCCATTTCGGGTCGTAGGGGTGATATAGCCCTTGGACCTTGCGGTGCCGTTGGATCGGGGTGGCGGATAGCGAATACAGCTCCGCTATGCCTTTGCCACCATTTTCCGAGCGGACATCCGCCGCAAATACCCAATTGCGATCGCCCGCGGAGCGCCAGTATTTCCGGCGTATCCATTGGGCGCTCTTGTTGGGATGTCGGCGTTTGGCCCATGCCCAGAGCCGCCAATACAGCAGCGACTCCAAGCGTGCGAACGTTTGCTTCGCGACGGCGTGACGATGGTATTGCGCCCAGCCTCGCAGCATCGGGTTCAGCAGGCGAACGAGGTCCTCCTGCTTCACGGTCAAATGGTCGCCGATCGATTTCCGCAGCTTGTCATAGAACGCTTGTACGTTCTTCTTACTGGGCTTGATGAGCAGTTTTCCCGAGTACATCCGGAAATTCCACCCCAGGAAGTCGAAGCCTTCGTCAATGTGCACGATGCGCGTCTTTGCCGCCGACAGTTGCAATCCCCGCGTCGCGAGGAAAGCCTCGATCCACGGCTTGACTTCTGTTTCCAGCAGCTCTTTTGAAGCGCCAGTCACGATGAAGTCATCGGCATACCGTGTAACACCGACTTTGAGCTTTTCCAGTTTGGCGATGCCCCACTTCGCCCGTAGATGGGCGACGAGTTGCGTTTCCAAACCGTTCAGCGTCCAATTGGCCAACGCCGGGCTAATAACGCCACCCTGCGGCGACCCTACGCTCGTTGCTTGCAACTGCCCGCGGTCAATGACCCCGCACTTCAACCACTGTCGGAGGATCGACTTGTCGATACAGACGTGATCGACCATCCATTGATGATTGATATTGTCGAAAAAGCCAGCAATGTCAGCATCTAAAATCCAACGCGCCGAGACTTTCCGGCACGTCTGTTTAAAGATTTGCTCCATCGCATCAGCGGTGCAGCGCTCTTTCCTGAATCCATATGAATTCGGATCGCTCACCGATTCCAACACCGGGTCGAGGGCCAGCAGATACAACGCTTGCATGGCCCTGTCGCGCATGGTCGGGATTCCCAGCGGGCGTTCCTTCCCATTCGATTTTGGAATGTAGACCCTCCGTAGCGGCAAGGGTCGATACCGCTGCTTCTTCAACTGGGCAATGGCCGCAACCTTGATCTGCGGTGTGTCCCACAGTTCTCCGTCTACACCAGCCGTTTTCTTGCCTTGGTTCTCGGTCACTCGTTTGACTGCCAGTGCTTTCGCACTGAACGAGCGGGTCAGCATCCGTTGCAAGGCTTTCACCTTGCGCCAGTTGCCTTCCTGTGTTGCCTTCGCTAAGCGTTTCTGCACGACCCTCACGTTCCGATACACGAGCTTCCAATCGATCAAAGCCCATTGCTGCGGTGCGCGCGAGGACGCAGAACCGACATCACTGCCATCAGTTACTCTCATGCTGTACCTCGATAGATGAACCCGTCGAGGACGCATAGCTCCCCCGAAGGGATAGCAGCATCCCCTCGGGGAAATAGATAGACATCTACTAAGCCGACACAGTCGCCTACGACTGTTACACCCGGCGGACGTCAGCACCCTTTCAGGCTCGGACAGAGAGTCCGTATCCACGCCATTACAGCGTGGCCTTCGCTTCTTCCGCCATCCTATGCCCGCTCCATCATCAGCGTTCCTCGCGGATTGCCTGCCGATTTCCGATGTTCTGGAATGCTCGGCGATGAATCGGGGTTTCCTCGTTCCCTGCGATGCCAAGCGCGTCCAACTGCGACGCGATATGTCGTTTAGGGCCGGTCTCTCCCTCGGTGGCTTGATGGCGACGTATTCCCGACTCGCATAGGAATACCAACCACATACCATTTTGGTGAAGGCCATAAGCAGCTTAAGCCTTTTGGTCGTCACGAAGGTTTCACACAACCGTTCACGTTACATTGCCCATGCGACTTTCCCTTAGCTCCTTAACCGCTTTGCTGCTAGCAGTCTCCACCGGTTCGTTCGCACGAATCCGATGCCACCGAAGCGGGGATCATTGTCCTCAAGGCTTCCCACCCCGCCGTCACCGGCGACGCAGGCTTGAGTAAGGGACGGACGGTCGCACGTCCGGTCATGGCACCATTTGCTGTGATTAACAGCGCGTGGGCACGACAAGACACCGCAGAGCTTGACGCTCTTGGTATTGCCTTCCTAAGAACCGAACTGTTTCCGGTTCGTGCTCACCTCTCCTTGTTACATGAGAGGTTTGCTGCTACGTCTGGTCATGCCAGACTTGGCTGCCGAAGCAGCCAGCTTCTAGGGCTCGATGATTAAAGAGATCCAGCTCTCTCTAGAGCGTACGACACGAGTCGCACGCGGGTAACGACCGCAACGCCAATACCGAGGTACTGGACTTCATGCATGGCTGGATGACCAGCCGGCATGAACGCTGTGTGAGCACGATGCTCACCGAAAGCGAGCTGAGTATTGCACTGCCGGTGCGCCAGTTCAAGGGTCTGGCGCGACGAAATGGAGGATGCATGCCGACAAGCACGGCAATTCGGGTGTTTTCCGTCTTGACAACGGACG
>DATMNH010000337.1:0-21591 GCA_035568975.1 Casimicrobiaceae bacterium | reverse complement strand
CGGCAAGGTCAGGATCATCCAGGTCGACGCAGACCGCTTCGTATGCCACACGCAGGTCCTCTACGACGAGCATTGGAACGTGATCGAGGGGACCGTTGCTGGCGCGCCGGGACGGCCGACCCTGCCGCCGGCGAACCTGCCCGCGATGATCGAAGCCGCTGAAGCCGTCTCGCTCGGCGTCGATTTCGTGCGGGTCGACCTATATGACGTCGAAGGCCGCATCTACTTCGGCGAATTGACGAGCTCACCCAACAAAGGGCTCTCGCCATTTCATCCTGCGTCACTCGACCAGCGGTTCGGGCAGCACCTGCGGCTCGATGAGTATTCGCGGCCCGGCCCGATAATTGACTATCCGGGGGCCGTGCCCCTGCCGTGCCTCGTTCCGGGCGATGCTACGGCCCAGCTCGGTGGGATGCGCGTTCCTGCCTGATCTGACACCGGCTGTTGATCAAATCCAGGTTGCGTCACGTCAATCGTTTCGAATATTGGCTTCCTTCATCACCCGCGCGTATTTGGCGAGTTGCGCACGCGTCGCGCTGCCGAGCTCCTCCGGCGACGAGCCGCGTATGGTCAGTCCCTGCGCATTCAGGCGCTCGCGTACCTCTGGATCGGCGAGAGCCTTGAGCACTTCCGCGTTAAGGCGCGCGATGATCGGCTTCGGCGTGCGGGCAGGCGCCATCAACGCAAACCATGAATTGAATTCGAAGCCAGGCAAGCCGGATTCCGATACCGTCGGCACGTCGGGAAACTGAGTCAGGCGGTTGCGCGTGGTCACCGCAAGCAGCCGCAACTTGCCGCCACGCACCAGCGAGGTGACGGTTGCCAACCCCTGAAACGCCACCTGGACCTGGCCCGACGCGACATCGAGCGCGGCTTGGGTGGCGCCGCGGTACGGCACATGCGTCAACGAAACGCCGGCGGCCGCGGCGAACACCTCCATCGCCACGTGCTGCGGGCTGCCATTGCCGCCCGAACCATAGTTGATCTTGCCTGGATTCGCCTTGGCCGCGGCGATCAGGTCGGCAGCGGTCCTGTACGGCGCATCGTTGTTCACCACCAGGCCCCATTCGACGGTTGCGACCAGCGATATCGGCTCGAAGTCCCGGAGAATGTCCCACGACATCGTGGTGTAGAGATTCGGCAGCATGGTCATGATGCTGTCGTTGAAGCCGCCGAGAACGTACCCGTCCGGCGCGGCCTTGGCCACCCGATCGGTGCCGATCAATCCCGCCGCACCAGGCTGGTTTTCGACGACGATCGCGTGGCCCATGTTCTCCGACATGCGCTGGGCGAGAATCCTTGCCGCGTTGTCGACGGCGCTTGCCGCCGCAAGGGGGACGATCATCTGGATCGGCCGGTTCGGGTAGGCGGACTGCGCGGTCGCCGTCGAAAATCCGGCTGCCAGCGCTGCGGCGAGAAGCATGCGAAAAGCGATGTGATGCCTGGACAACATGATTCCTCCGCACCAATAGGATGCCGTAATCCCGGACTCTATGTGACGGGCAGTTTCAGATTGTGAGTGTCTCGACCGCCCGAGAGCTGTCGTTTCGCCCGGCGGGCGGGACTCCCGGGGTAGGCGATATTGTCCCACGCGGTCATCTATCCCTTGTCTCGCACATCGCCTGCGTCGGAGCGCTGAAGGGCGTCGTCAAGGTTCGCGGGTTCGTCTTCGAGTCGGTTAGTTGTAGCCTACTATAAATTGATGTCATCCTCGCCTTCCCGTCACACTTTCACGCCATCTTATTAAAAGTCTTGGAGGGAGAGCCATTCGGGTTACCATGCAGTGACAGGCTGTAGCGTACTGAGGCGTTTCAAAGTGGGGGCGGCTCCGTATCCTGATCGTATCGCGGATCGAGTCCACTCAAAGGCTAAAGAAAAATGGAGCTTTCCACGCTTAAGCTTGCGCCGGTCGCAGAACCGGAACCGATCGGTCGAGAAACCCGCGTAGCGTCGCCCGACAAGACGCCGTATCCGGATTTCTCCAGCGGAGCCCAGGCACTCATCGAAGCGTATCGCCTGCATGGCTACTGCTTGGCGTCGATCAATCCGCTGCATGGCTCTCCGCTCGAATCGCCGCTCGTCGCCGAGCTCGATCCCGGGGCGTATGGGCTCGCATTCGACGAGTTCGCCAGCTACCTGATTCATCTCGGCGGCGCCGCCCGCACGCTGACTCTGCCCGAGCTGCTAAGCCATCTGCGAGCGATTTACTGCGGCTCGATTTCGCTGGAGAGCGCGCATGTCCGCGCGTCGGCACAACGGCAGTGGCTCTATGCGCAGATGGAAGGAAGGCCCGCCTCCTCGAAGTCGACGGTTCGCGACTCGCTGAGCCTATTCGCGAAGCTCGCGGCGGCGGAAGGCTTCGAGCACTTCCAAAGAGCGAACTACCCTAGTCACAAGCAATTCAGTCTCGAGGGAAGCGAGAGCCTCGTCGTCCTGCTGAAAGCCGTCGTCGAAAAGGCTGCGCAACATGGCGTCGAAGACATCGTCCTGGGCCTGCCCCATCGCGGGCGATTGAACATGATGCTGAACGCCCTCGACGTTCCCGCGAAGCAGCTCGTATCGCTGTTTACCAGCAACCCGGAGCCGAGCCTCGCCGCGTCGGATCTGAAAGACCACGCCGGCCTATCGAGGCGAATACAGGCGGCCGGCGGCGACATCCATGTACTGCTCGCGCACAATCCTTCGCACCTGGAAAGCGTGTCGCCCGTGGTATGCGGCATGGCGCGAGCGCTGCAGGATCGAAAATCGGACGGTTCCAGCAGGAAGGTGATGCCTGTTCTCGTTCATGGCGATGCTTCGTTCTCCGCCCAAGGCGTCGTAAGCGAGACGCTCAATCTCTCGCAGACGCGCGGTTATGGTGTGGGCGGAACATTGCATTTGATTCTGAACAACCAGATCGGCTCTACCGTTTCGCATCCCAGGGATGCGCGGTCGACGCTGTACTGCACCGATACCGCACGGGCAATCGATGCGCCGATCGTTCATGTCAACGCGGACGATCCCGATTCGGTCGTGTTTGCGGCACAGCTCGCAACCGACTATCGAATGAAATTTGGCGCGGACATCGTCGTCGACCATGTGAGTTACCGCCGTCATGGCCACTTTACGGGTGACGATCCGACGATCACGCGGCCAGCGATGCAAAGCCGAATCGAGCGTCATCGAAGCGTCGTCGAGCTTTACGCCGAGCAGCTTGTCAGTCGGGGGATTGCGGCCGGAGGCCAGCTCGATCGGCTGAAGGCCGAAGCGCTCACTATCCTGACCATCGCACAGTCTCAACAAGGCGTCCCGTCGGCCGCGAAGCCTGCCAGCAGTTCGGCGAGAACGCAGCACAACAGGCCGATCCGAACAGCGATTCCGCTCGATCAGCTGCGAACCATCATAGGACGGCTTGCAACAGCGCCACCGGGCTTCATGCTGCATGCCAACATCGAGAAGATGCTGGAGAACTGGCGGCGGGTTGCAAGCGACAACGATCACCCCGTCGACTGGCGTCTCGCGGAGAACCTCTCCTACGGATCTCTGCTCGCGAACGGGTTCAACGTGCGCCTGTCGGGCCTGGATATAGGACGCGGGAGCTTTCTACATCGGCAGCACCTCTGGCACGATCAAGCCACCGATACGGATTGGCTAAAGGTTCACGTCCCCCTTCGGCACGTCGCGGAGGCGCAGGGAACGTTCTCGATTTTCGAGTCTCCGTTGTCCGAAGAAGCGGTTGTCGGGTTCGAATATGGCTACACGCTGCAATGCGGGCGGGATCTGGTGGTCTGGGAAGCGCAGTTCGGTGACTTTGTGAACAATGCCCAGGTGATCATCGATCAGTTCATCTCGAGCGGCGAATCCAAATGGGGATACGAGAGCGGGCTCGTGCTTCTGCTGCCTCACGGTTATGACGGTGCGGGTCCGGAGCACTCGTGTGCCTTCCTCGGTCGCTTCCTTCAACTCTGCGCGGCGGGCAACATAGTGGTGGCCATGCCGTCGACGCCGGCGCAGTCGTATCACCTGCTGCGCCGACAGGCGCTCCTGGACCAGCGTAAGCCGCTCGTCGTAATGACGCCGAAGCCCTGGCTGTATGGTCATCAGCCATCGTACTCGCGCCTTCACGAGCTCGCGAACGGTGAATTTCATCCCCTGCTTGTTGATCCGGCAAACATCGATCGCGCGTCGGTAGACCGGCTCATCGTGACGAGCGGAAAGCATTACTACGATCTGCTGAGCGAGCGCTCGAAGGCAGGGCTTCAAAACCGGCCCATCCTGCGGGTCGAGCAACTGTATCCGTTCCCGATGCATTCATTGCGCGACGAGCTTGCGCGATTTCCGCGTCTGCGGACGGTCGTCTGGGCGCAGGAAGAGGCGAAGAATCACGGTGCATGGCATCTTGTTCGCGATCAGCTCGAAGCCGCACTGCCGCCGGAAGCGTCGCTTACCTATGCCGGGCGCTCGCCGGCGGCGCCGAGCGCGGTATGCAACGCGCAAGTGCATGCGGCCGAGCAATACGACGCGGTTGCAAGTGCCTTGGGGATTGTGCCCGGCTGAGCATGCCGCTTGCAAAGCACGCATGCGAATCGCGTCACCGGATTTTTTCGGTGTCTTCGCGCGTGGATCTCGACAACAAATAAGTGTGGGATGCGTTGGCAAACGACAGGAACGCGTCCGGCTCCATCGGGCGCGCAAAAAGGAAACCCTGGAGCACGTCGCAGCCTTGATTCACCAGGAAAGTCGCCTGCTCTCTCGTTTCCACGCCTTCCGCGACGGTTCGCAGACGTAACCCTTTGGCGAGGCCGATCGTCGCGCGAACGATCGACGCGTTCGCTTCGCTCGTCATGAGCTCGGCAATAAAGGTTCGATCGATCTTCAAGGTATCGAGCTGGAATCCCTTGAGGTAGTTCAACGACGAGTATCCCGTGCCGAAATCGTCGAGGGCGATCGTGACCCCGAGCGCCTTGAGCTCGGCCAGAATTGCCTTGCTGTGAGGGATATCGTCCATCAGCAGCGATTCGGTCAGCTCCAGCTCGAGCTTTTGGGGGTCGAAGCCGGTGTCGGTGAGCACCTTTTTGATCGTGCTCACCAGGCTCTCCTGCCGAAACTGTCTGCTGGACAGATTGACCGATATCGCAATCCGCGGGAGTCCGCGGCTGTACCAGTCGTTCATTTGTGCGCACGCCGTACGCAACACCCAGTCGCCGATGGCGCCGATCAGGCCGGTCTCTTCCGCGATGGGTATGAATTCCCCGGGGGGGACCAGGCCATACTCCGGGTGCTGCCAACGCAGCAACGCCTCGACTCCCGCCAATCGACCGGTCTTCGCCGAGATCAGAGGCTGGTAGTGCAAGAGTAGCTGCTGCCTTTCGATGGCGTGAAACAGCGCGTTCTCCATCGACAGTCGATTGCGCGCGCCTGCGCTCATGTCCGGGCTGTATATGATCATGCAATCGCCCCCGCGCGCTTTGGCCTTGTACATGGCGGTATCGGCGTTCTGCAAGAGCAACTCCGCCCCCGCGCTCGAGTCCTCCGCAAGGCTGATGCCGATGGAGGCGGTGATCCGGAGTTCCTGGCCGTCGACAACGAACGGCTCTTTCAGCGACGCAAGACATCGCTGCGCGATCGCAACGGCGACGCTGGAATCCTGGAGTCCCGGGAGAAGCAGGACGAATTCGTCGCCGCCCCACCGCGCGAGCGTGTCGCATTCGCGGATGCACGACTTGAGCGCCGATCCGACCAGCTTGAGCAGCACGTCGCCCATTCCGTGGCCGAGCGTGTCATTGATGTTCTTGAAGCGGTCGATGTCGATCATCAGCATCGCGAGCAGCGAGCCCTCGCGCTGGGCCTGCGCGAGGCCGTTCGCAAAGCGCTCGTCGAGCAGGAGCCGATTCGGCAGCGTCGTCAAATGATCTGTCCGCACGAGAGCGTGCAGCCGCTCTTCCATCCGCTTGCGATCGCTGATGTCGCGCGAGATGCAGAGGATGGTCTGAGTCTCCTCGCCGGTCGACTCCTTTATCAGCCGCAGCGTCGTTTCGAACCAGACGTAATGCTGATCCGTGTGGCGCGCGCGATAGATGATCGTGGGCAACGCTTTTGCCTGTACTGCTTCCTTCATCGCCCTACGAACGAGATCGAAGTCCTCCGGGTGAACGAATTCACACAGGGAATGACCGATCAATTCTCCGGGTGCCATGCCAAGGATGCTGGACGACACCTGGGAAGCGAAAGTGATGGTTCCTTCGGGGCCGTGCTTCGTGATCAGATCGGTGGAATTGTCGGTGATGATTTGATACTTCTGCATCGTTTCGATAAGAGCGTCCTCTCGATCGTGCAAGCGAGAGGTAAGCCGATTGAACGCACCCCTCAGAGCGCGAATTTCTCCGCTGCCGGTATCGGCGGTCAACGGAGCGATTCTCTCCTCGGTCGCCGTATAACTCGCGAAGTGATGGGTAAGCAACACGAGCGGTCGCATGAGATATCGAGTCAAGAGCCAGATGGCCGCGACCACGATCACGCACGCCAGCAACAGGAACCCCATGAAGCGCCGGACGAGATCGTGAACGGCCAGGAATGCTTCGTCCTTCGGATAGACGGCGCCGACAATCCAGTTCGACGACGGCACGCGCTTGTACGAGAACAGCGCCTCCCGCCCATCCGAGTCGACCGTTTCCTCGGTACCCTCGAATCCCTCGAGCGCCCGGTCGAAAAGCGGATCCGCCTTCGGAACGAAAGCTGCTTGGGAGAGCCGCTTCCGGTCCGGATGCATGATGAGCTTGCCGTCCGCCGTAACTATGAACAGATACCCCGTCTTGCCGATCACCGTCTGGGCGATGTTGCCGAGCATCCCGGGACGGGTGAGGCCGAGACTGCCGGTAAGGATCGCGATCATGCGCCCATCCTTGGCGAAGACCGGCATGGTCACTACCAGCACCATATCATCGTCGCCCACATTGGTCTGGAACGGCTCCGAGATGACGGATCGCTGGGTACGGATCGTATCCTTGATGTACGACCGGTGCGCGGCACTGACGCCGCGGCGATTAGGACGGAATGGACGCTCGGCAAGCAGCTCTTTGCCGTCGGCGGAGAACAAGAAGGTGGAGCGGTCGACCGCGGCGAACAGGCCGGTGTTGGTGTCGAGGTACCGCTGCGCGGCGTCCGAGGAGGCGATATCCGCCTCGGTGATCTCGATAGCACTGAGCGTCAGCACCCTTTGCAGGTGCAGAAGCTTCTGGTCAAGATTATCGGCCACGCGCTCCACGAGCGTATGTTGTTCCGCGATCAGTACATTCAAAAGCTGCTCGCGGAACGAACGCAACGACGCCAACCCGACCGCGAGAATCGCGACAAGGAACAACATCGATGTGACGGTCGACGTCTTGGTGGCGAGCGTCGAGCGCGCCGGGCTCCGCAGCCAGGAGATCAGTGGATGTGTTGGATACAAGTTGTACCGTCCGGGAATACACGTCATCGACAGGCACAGGACCCTGAGCAAGAGATGTGCCGCGGCCTGAGTCAAAGAGCACTCGTGCCTCCCATGCGCACGACGACCCCTTCGAGGAACGAGCATTCAGCCGATAGCCGCGACCCGAACATAGGACGACCGCCTTGCCGATTTGCGCTTCGCACCGGGCGCTGGCGTGCGGTTTCTCTGGCCTTCCCATTCGTGGGGCTTGCCGCCACCGCGACGCGTCGATCGGCGGTGATCCGCGTCCTTGGCGCGCCTCCAAAACTGCCGCGGTCCGACACACCGTTCCCGCCTTTGCGCCGTTATAGCCATTTCGCGTCTTCGCCGGCACGGTCGACGATGGGCCGAAATCACGTCGAACGAGAGGACCTACTCCAGTTTTTTGACGCCCAGATCATCGGCCAGTTGATCGAGGCTGCGCAACAAAGCAGTGGCAATCGGTATGCCGTCGCGCTCGTATTCGACGCGCCTGGCATGGCTTTGCTCTCCAGGCAGCCAGATCCTGTCGACGTTCGGCATACGGCTGCTTTGGCGAAGATCGTCGATCAGCACGTCGACCCGGTCCTTGAACGCCTGCAGGTCGCCGAAAGCGGCGACGTCGATGGCAACAATGGCCTGCCCTGTGTTCGTGGCACTCGCATCGTCACGGTTGAAGTCGATCAAGTCCTTTCCCATCGCCGCGCCATTCAGCGTGCCGGCAAGCAAACCAAAGATAAGCGCGAGCCCGTAGCCCTTGTAGCCGCCGATCGGCAGCAGAAATCCCTCGTCCGCGCGCCGCGGGTCGGTGAGAGGCCGCCCTTCGCGATCGATCATCCAGCCTTCCGGCATGGTCTCGCCGCGCTGCGCCTTGGCCTTCACCTTGCCGTATGCCGCGACGGTGGTGGCCATGTCGAGCACGATAGGCGCCTGCCTGCCCGCGGGAACCGCGACCGCAATCGGATTCGTCGACAGCAGCACGTCCACCCCGCCCCAAGGCGGGAGATGGTTGGCATTGCCGACAGCGAAATACATGCCGATCATGTTATGCGCCAGCACCTTACGTGCGTACAGGGATGCGGGCCCCGCGTGATTGCTCATTCGCGCTCCGACCCACGCGACGCCCGCCGTGCGCGCCTTTTCGACGGCGAGCTCCGCGGCACGCGCCATGACCAAGTGTCCCATGCCGTTGTCACCGTCGATCAGCGCCATTCCGGGCCGCTCCAGCAGCACGCGAATATTGGGGCGGAGCTTGATTCCACCGGCGCGAATGCGCCTCGCATATTGCGGCAGACGAATCACACCGTGACCGTCCGAACCCTGCAGATCGGCCTCCACCATCAGCGATGCGACGGTAAGCGAATCCGGATCGGGCAGGCCGAGCCGCCGCAAGCATGCACCGATGAAATCCCGGAGCGGGGCAGAACCAACGCGCGTTACCGAGCCTTTCACGGCCACCATTCGCTTACGCGCACAGAATGCCCGTGGTCGCTGCCAGTCTCATTCCCGCGCTCGTCGCGCATGATCACCTTCGGCCTCCCGGCGCCATTCTAGCGGGTTCAGCCTCCTCCTCATTGCTGTGCACGGCGGACTTATCTTGCGCGCATTTTTAGCGTCCTACCTCACCCGACAGAGTGGCCATTGCGTTTTCCGCGATGGCCCGTTATCTTGCAGCGCTGTGAGCAGCGAGCCAGGTCCCACGGACGTCAGATCCGGGCAGGCATAACCAGGAGGAGAGGAAATGTTCAGAACGCCGACTTTCATTTTCGTCATCGCACTCGGATTGGCGATCGCTGGCTGGTCGCCGGCGGGACAAAGCCAGGAGGCTCGCCACTTCCGTTTCGCCTACGACCAGCCGAGAAATACCGGTTACAGCATTGCCGGCGACATCTTTGCCGAGAGGCTCAAGGAGCTGAGCAAGGGCACGATGCTCATCGACCAGTATCCCGGCGCGCAGCTCGGCCAGGAGCCGCAAGTGCTGCAACTGATGAAATCCGGCGACATCGAGTTCTGCATCACTTCGTCGGCGAATGCCGCCACGCTCTCGCCGCAGGCTGGTGTGATGTCGCTGCACTTTCTGTTCCGGTCGGAAGATCACCTGAAAAAAGCGATCGCCGATCCCAAGGTTGTTCAGGCGGTCAAGGACATGATCGAGGAGACCGTGCAGGGGGGGCATGTGCTCGCCGTGATCACCCTCGGCCTTCGCAACATGTACAGCAAGAAGGAGATCCACAAGGTCGAGGACATGAAGGGACTGAAGGTTCGCGTCCAGGCCACTGCGACCGAGGACACGATGTTCCCGGCGTATGGCGCGCAGACCGTACACATGCCGTTCGGCAACGTCTACACGTCACTGCAGACGGGCGTGGTGGATGTGGCCGAAAACGGGGTGAATGTCTATCTCGTCAACAAACACTACGAGGTAGCGCCAGTGCTTTCGATGACCGAGCACGAAGCCAACAACAATTTCGTCTGGATCAGCGACAAGTTATGGAAGAGCCTGACCGACGAGCAGAAGAAGTGGGTCACCACAGCGGCCGATGAGGTCGGCAGGAACGAGCCTCCGAAGGCCATCGAGCTCGAACATCAGTCGGCCGACAAGCTCAAAGCGATTGGAGTGAAGATCGTGACCGATGTCGACAAGTCGGGTTTCGCCAAGATCGCCGCGCCGTATCTGGACAAGCTTGCCAAGGAGCTTGGGCCGCACGCGGTCAAGATCAAGGACCTTATCGGCGGCGTCAAATAATCGTTTGATCTCGCGGAGAGCCGGCACATGCCGGCCTCTCCTTGTCTTGGTCCTTATCGCTTCGTCCCTGATTTTTCGTTTATCGCGGTAGCCGATGCGCTTTTCCGAAAAGCTGGCCGAAAAACTGTTGCTTCAACGGCAGCGTCATCTGAAGTGGCGCGCGCTCGACCTCCTCGAGATGATCCTGATGATCCTCTGCGGCCTGTTGCTGTTCGGATTCTCGACGACAGTGATGTTCGACATCGTCACCCGGGAGATCGGTCATCCCTGGCTTTGGCTTCAGGAAGTCACGCAGACCTTCTTCATCTACGCAATTTTCGTCGGCGCCGCGGTGGCCACCAGACGCAATGACCACCTCTATCTCACGGCCGTCTCCGAAGCGTTGCACGGAACGCCGCGAATCGTCGCCGAGGTCATCATTCGGTTGGTGGTTCTCGGTGTCGCCTTCTGCCTGATCTACTTCGGCTACAAGAATTTTCTGCGCGGCTTCTCGAGCTTCAGGATGCCGTCGCTGACACCGATCGCCTCGCTCTATGCGGCAATTCCGATTGCCGGCGCGCTGATCGCGCTGTTCACCATCGAGCAGCTAGTCAACGGATTGCGGAAGGGCTTCGATCATCCCGAGCCTAGGGAAGACCTTCTTGCGACCACGCCGATTCTTACGGTGCCGTCGAGAGCGAGGCGCACGTGAGCGCACCGCTGATACTCGGGCTGATGACTTTCCTCTTCCTGTCCTTCGGCTACCTGGGCGTCCCGGTTGCGTTTTCCCTGATGGCCGGCGTCTTCATCGGTGCTGCATTCACCGACGTGACCTTCCCGGCGATCGTCCAGAAAATATTCGACGGAATGGATTCCGAGGCGCTCCTGGCGATTCCGTTTTTTCTTCTGGTTGGCGAGCTCATGAGCTCCGCCAATGTGGTGAGCAGGATCACCAATCTTTCACTCGCGCTGGTCGGGCACATTCGCGGCGGCTTGTCCCAGGTCGTGACTGTATTCAGCATGTTTTTCTCGGAAATGTCCGGATCGACGACCGCCGATGTGGCGGTGATCAGTCGCGCGCTCGGCGGTCCGATGAAGAAGGAGGGCTACACCCCTGCATTCACCGCCGCGATCATCGCTGCCGCGTCCACGATCGCAGCGCTGGTGCCGCCCAGCATCACTGCGGTGGTCTACGGCGCGGTGGGCAATGTGTCGATCGCCGGTCTTTTCATGGCCGGCGTCGTGCCCGGCTTCATGATCGGCTTCGGCCTGATGTTGTATTGCTATTTTTTCGGGCCCGCCGGCATGCGGCGCCCGCGCGCGCCCTTCCGGGACGTCGCTCACGCCTTCAAGGAGGCTTCGCTGCCGCTGATGATCCCGATCATTCTTCTCGGCGGCATCCTCACCGGGTGGTTCACGCCGACCGAGGCGGGCGTGGTGGCCGCCATCTGGATCCTTGCCGTGGTCATTCCGGTTCTCAACAGAGGGCACATCAAGCTGCTGCCTTACGATTTCTGCCTGGCGGGATTGATATTTTCTCTGCCGCTGATCACTATCGGCGCGGCCAACGCATTCGGCTGGATGCTTGCCTACTTGCGCGGAGCGATCGTGATCGCCGAATGGATAACGAGCATCGCCAAGAACGATCCGCATATCATCATGTTGCTGATGGTGCTGCTTTTTACGATCATCGGCGATTTCATCGAACCGGTCCCGACCATTATCATCTTCATGCCGCTGGTGAATGCGCTGACGGTGGCGGGAGACATCAATCCCGTCCACATGGGTGTCGTGCTGATCGCGACGCTGGCGTTCGGCCTCATCACGCCACCCTACGGTCTGGTGCTGCTGATGGCGTCGAAATTCATCGGCGTTCGATTCTCGCAGGCGCTGCGAGCAGCGTTGCCCATTTATGTCGTCTTCCTCGGCACCATCGCTTTTGCGATCTATTTCCCGAAAGTCGTTCTGTGGCTGCCCAAGCAGGTCATCCCCGAATCGGTCGGTTGCTTCAAGAACCCCAGTGCCCCGGGCTATATCTGTCCACCGTGATGCCACCTCCGTGAGGCTCGCAACGCCATGAACTCGACCGTCGACCTTCCTTTACCGATCTCCGTGCGCCCGCTGACCGCGCATCTCGGCGCGGAGATCCTGGACGTCAAGCTGGCGGAAGATATCAGCGACGACGTTTTCCATGCGATTTACCGGGCCTACCTCCGCTATCAGGTGCTGCTGTTCCCGCCGCAGGAGCTTCCACCCGAGCGCCAGGTCGAGTTTGCGCGGCGATTCGGGGAAGTCCAGATTCACGTGATGGACCAGTATCACGCCGATGGCTTTCCCGAACTGTACCGGCTCTCCAACCTCGACCATCAGGGGCAACCCAACGGCAAGCATCCTGATAAGGGAACGCTTTACTGGCACACCGACGGTTCATGGCGCCGCGTGACCGGTCAGGCGACGATCATCTACGGCGAAGTCGTCCCGAACATCGGCGGGGAGACGCATTTCTGCGACATGTACGGCGCATACGAACGCCTCGATCCCGCGTGGAAATCGCGCATCGCAAACTTGCGCGCGGTGCACAACCTGGACTTTTCCCGCACGCGGCGCCACGGCGAAGATCCGATGAGCGATACGCAGCGGCGCGAAACGCCTCCTGTCGACCACCCCGTAGTGCGAACGCATCCTGAAACCGGCCGCAAGTGTCTTTATCTGGGAGACCACGCGGAGTCCATCGTCGGAATGCCCTACGCGGAAGGTCGCGCGCTCATCGAGGAATTGAACGCTCTCGCCGTTCATCGCGACCTGACGTACGAGCATCGCTGGACGCCAGAGGAGCTGATCGTCTGGGACAACCGCTGCGTCATGCACCGCGCGACGCCGTACGACCCGGCGACGCAGGGGCGCGTGGTGCGCCGGTGTACTGTGCTCGGCGAGATTCCCGCCTAGCGCCAGTCCCCGGTAAGGTCGGAGCGTCTAATGCGCGGCCGAGGTCGTCGCTTCTGCCTGCCCGGCCTTTGCCGGCCGCGCGAGCCACACCACCGCGATCAGCAGCACAAAGAGCAGCGCCGAGACGTAGAAGATATCGTTGGCGGAGAGCATGAAAGCCTGCTGATCGAGCATGCGATTCAGCGACGCGTAGCTTTGCTGCGAACTCATCCCGCCTGCCTGCATGCCCGCGAGCGCCTGTACCGTCGAAGGGTCGACATTGGTAATGTGATCGCCGAGTTGCGCGTGGTGCAGGCTCGCGCGGCGGTCCCACAGGGTCGTTGTAATCGACGTGCCGAACGAGCCTGCGGTGATCCGCGTGAAATTGAACAATCCCGAAGCGGCGGGGATCCGATCCGGCGCCAGGCCGGAAAGGGCAAGCGTGATGAGCGGAATGAAAAACACAGCCATCGCCGCGCCTTGTACGAATGTTGGAACGAGGAGCGTGGTGAAATCAGCGTCGGTGTTGAAGTGGGATCGCATGACCAGCACCACGGCGAAAATGGTGAACGCCACGGTGGCAAACACGCGGGGATCGACCTTGTGGATCGTCTTGCCGACGAATGGCGTAAGCAGGATCGCCAGGACTCCGACCGGCGCCAGCACCATGCCGGCCTGTGTCGCGGTGTAGCCCATGTATTGCTGCAACCATAAGGGCAGCAACACCACGTTGCCGAAGAACAGGCCATAGGCGAGCGACATCGCCAGGCTGCTGGTCCAGAAGTTTCGACGCGCGAAGAGTCGCAAGTCGACCACGGGATGTCGATCGGTGAGCTCCCACACCAGGAAGAACGAAAATCCAACCACCGCCGCGATCGCCAGCGCGACGATCTGGCCGGAATGGAACCAGTCGAGATCCTTGCCCTTGTCGAGCATGATCTGCAGCGCGCCGACCCAGACGACGAGCAGCGCGAGGCCAATGGTGTCGATCGGCAACCGGACGGTAGCGGTTTCCCGCCTGCGATAGATCACCCAGGTCACGGCGGCGGCCGCGATGCCGACGGGCACGTTGATATAGAAGATCCACGGCCAGGAAATGTTGTCGGTGATCCATCCGCCGAGCAACGGCCCGACCACCGGCGCCACCAGCGTGGTCATGGCCCACATAGCCAGCGCCGTCCCGGCACTCTTCTTGGGATAGCTCGACAACAGCAGCGACTGTGACAGCGGAATCATCGGGCCGGCCACCGCGCCCTGGATGACGCGAAATAGAATCAGCAGCTCGATCGAAGGCGCGACCGCGCACAACAGCGACGCCAATACGAACAGCAATACCGACGCCGTGAACAGGCGCACCTGCCCGTAACGCTGCGTCAGCCAGCCCGTAAGCGGCAGCGAAATGGCGTTGGCGACGGCAAAGGAGGTGATGACCCACGTACCCTGGTCGGGTGACACACCGAGGTCGCCCGCAATGGCCGGGATCGATACATTGGCGATCGACGTGTCGAGCACGTTCATGAACGTGGCGAGCGACAGCACGATGGTGCCGAGCACGAGCACGCCGCCGGTAAGCGGTGCAATCTCGGCGCTTGGGGTGACTCCTTGCGCCGGCGCGTCGCGCGCTGTCGTGGTGGCCACGATGGATCCTGTGGCGGCGCCTCAGAGCAGCTTGGCGCGGTTCTGACCGGTGCTTTTCGCCTGCTCGGCGATGAGCTCCGCGCGCCTGATGGCTACCTGGTCGCTCTGCGCGCGGGTAAGCTGCCCCGGTGTAAACCGCGTGGCCTCATTGGCGGCGATGATGGCTTTCACGCGTCCGTCGGCGATCGCATCGAGCGAGTGAAATACGGTGGTCGCATACGCCGGCGTGCTCTGCGTGAGTTGCGGCAACCTGTCGCCGGTGCGCTGGTGGGTGTCTACGTCAACCTGCATCGACAAGCCCACCTGCAACGGATGCGCGGCGAGCTCCTGCGGATCGAGCGCAATGCGCACCGGTACGCGCTGCACGATCTTGATCCAGTTTCCGGTCGCGTTCTGAGCAGGCAGCAGGGCAAAGGCCGATCCGGTTCCGGCGCCAAAGCCGACCACCTTGCCGTGGTACTTCACGCCTCGACCATAGATATCGGCTTTGAGCGTGACCGGCTGGCCTGCGCGCATCTCCGCGAGCTGCGGCTCCTTGAAGTTGGCATCGACCCACACCTGGTCGAGCGGCACGATGGCCATCAGCGGCGACCCGGGGCTCACTCGCTGTCCAAGCTGCACGGCGCGCTTTGCCACAAATCCCGATACCGGCGCCGGCAACGCGGTGCGTGCATAGGTCAGATAGGCATCGCGCACGTGGGCGGCAGCGTTCAAAACGTCAGGATGGTTGTCGACCGTGGTTCGATCTACCCGCGCACGGCTCGCTTCGAGCTGCTGCTGCGCGGCGAGCAACGCGGCTTGGGCGCTGGCGACGGCGTCGCGCGCGTGGTGCTGCTCTTCGGCCGAGATTGCGCCAGAGCTCGCAAGCCGGTCCCGCCGGACCAGATCGTCGTTGGCCTTGACGAGGTCCGATTGGCGCATGGAGATGGTCGCCTGTAGTTGCGCCGTCGTCGCAAACAAGTTGCGCACCTCGCGCACCGACTTGGCGAGCTGCGCATCGGCCTGGTCGAGCGCGATTCTGGCATCTGCCTGATCGAGCTGCACCAGCGTTTGTCCTGCGGTGACGAACTGCGTGTCGTCCGCGCCGATGGCGATCACGGTACCTGAAATCTGGGGCGTGACTTGGACCACGTTTCCGCTTACGTACGCGTCATCGGTCGACTGAACATAGCGCAAGGCCAGCGCCCAATAGACACCGTAGCCGACGGCGATCAGCGCAAACGATCCGGCGACGAGCAACAGCCAGCGCTTGCGCGCGCTCACCGGCGGCTTAGTCGCGGGCGCTTCGGGAGACTGAGTATCGCTGTTCATGCGGCTTCCTTTGTCGATACCACCGGTAGGATCAATGCAGGACCGCGACCGGCCCCGCCGTGTCGCGGAAAGGGCTGTCTGCATTGGCGGTCGGATCGCCATTCGCGCCGTTCGTGCCCCTCGCTGGCCTGAAAACGCATGCACTCGACCAGATCGAGGCCTGCTCGATAGCCCATGTTTCGCCGTACATGAGGAACAAAGCTGCAGCAATGACGCCGACGATATTCAGCAGTCCCTTCCCTGAGAACCGCGTTCTCGGCGAGCCGCCAGCGCTTCCGCACGCGAGGCGTTCGTTTTCGGTTGCCATGTCGTTTTCTTTCTCCATCATCGTGTCGATCAATGCACCGCGGCCATCGCGACGGCGCCGTCATCGAACCCGCCGCCCAGCGCCCGAATCAGGTCGATCGACAGCGCAAGTTGGCGCGAGCGCAATTCAGCGTCGAGGCTCTGCTGCGCGAGCAGCGGCGACTCGGCGGAAAGTACTTCGAGGTAGTTGCCGATGCCCTCGCGGTAACGCAGGAGCGCCAGGTCGTAGGCTTCCTGCGCGGTCGCCAGCGCCTCCCGCTGCTGGAAGCGCTGCTCGTCCACGCTCTTGAACGAGGCAAGCTGATCGACCACCTCGCGCATGGCATCGGCGAGCGTCTGGTTATACAGCTCGACGGCGACGTCGTAGTCGGCATCCTTACCTGCGAGGTTGCCGCGCAGCCGCCCGGCGTCGAAGATCGGCAGCGTAACCGCCGGCCCCACACCCATCATGCGGCTGGCAGCGGTCAGGAACCCGGCCCCGCCCAGGCTCTGCAGACCAATGAAGGCCGCCAGATTGACATTGGGATAAAACTCCGCCTTCGCCGACGCGATATCCTTCTGCGCTGCCTCGACACGCAAGCGCTGCGCGACCAGGTCCGGCCTGCGGCCGAGCAACTCTGCCGGCACGTTGGACGGTAATGCGACAGGTTCGAGGACGTTGTCGGACGGACGTGCGATCGCGAGCCCGCGGTCCGGACCCCGCCCGAGCAGGGCGGCAAGCTGATTACGCGTCAGCTGTATCGTCTCCTCGAACTGGGCAATCTGCTCGCGGGTCGCGGGGAGAGCCGCCTCCGCCTGCCGCAAACCCAGCCGTGACTCTATGCCGGCGTTGTTGCGATCGCGCGTCAGCGCATAGATATGCTCGCGATCCCTGAGGTTCGCCTGCGCGACGTCGAGCAGCAGGTAAGCGCGCTGCAACTGCGCGTAGGCTTGCGCGATATTCGTCGACAGCGCCAGCCGCGCCGCGTAAGCGTCAATCTCGGCGGCACGGGCCCGGCCCAAAGCGCTCTCATAGGTCGCGCGGTTCTTGCCCCAGAAGTCGATCTCCCAATCGAACGTCACTTGCAATTCGTTGAGTGTCGACCAGGTGCCGCCCACCGGCGGCGGCACCAGCCCGCGCTCGCTGAAACGCTCCCGTGTGCTCGAAAAACTCCCGTCCACCCGAGGCAACAGCGCAGCCTTGCTGACATCGGCAAACGCGAGTGCCTTGCGCGTACGCGCGGCGGCGACCTTCAAGGTCGGGCTGCCGGCGAGCGCCTCGTTCATCAACTGATCGAGCTGCGGGTCGTTGAAGGAATGCCACCAGTCCGTCGCGGGCCACGCTGCCGCCGACACGGCCGCGTCGGCGAGGGACTTCTGCGCTGCGAGCTTGTTGGCGCTGTCGATCGATGCCTGGGTGGAAAGCCCGTTCATGCTTGCGCAGCCAGCGGCCAGCAGCGTCACGAAGAGCGCGCTCGCGGCTCGTCCGAGCCGGAGGTTCATGTCAACCGCCTGTGGATCGCGCGATTCGCGTTTGGGGTCGAGCTTTTTCATGGTCATTCTTTCGTGTTCAGTCGATATAACTGCTCGGGCTATGGATGCCTAGGCAGCTATAGCGGCAAAAAAATTTACGCGTTCTCCAGCATTCGCTTCAAGAAGCCCTCGAGCTGGCGCGCCTCGGTCTTGGTGAAGCCTCGCAGGAGACCGTTGATGACTTGGATTGCCGCGGCGCGCATCTCGGGATAGAGCACCTTGCCTTCGTCGGTGAGCTGCAGCTTCACCGTGCGACGGTCGTCGGCGACGCGCACTCGCTTCAACAGCCCTCGTTGCTCGAGGCGGTCGATCATCCTCGTCATTGCGCCGGCGTCGTAGGATATGCCTTTGCATATCTGCGAGGCGGAGTCCGCACCGGAGGCAAGCGTCGAAAGAATCACATACTGCGCGGATGTCACGTTGTGCGGCGACAACGCGCGATCCAGCGCGTCGAGCAGCGCCAGGCGAACACGGTTAATGAGCGGCCCAACACAGCGACCTGGCTCGAAGGTCTCGACATCATAGATCTCGCTCACTGCGGACTCGCTGGAGTTCTTTGTCATGCGTTTATTATACTGCCTAGGCAATAACTGTCAAGGCTTATTTCGTCGAGGCAATCCAGAAAAAAGGGGGTAATCGGGAAACAGGCGGCTGCAAGCCAGCTACCCGCAAATACTATTTATAACAATTGCTTACTGTCGACACTTGATAAACCTGACATCTTGCGGCCGCTCTTGGTTTATACTCCACGTCGATTTGCTGCACCGCAGCATTCGACGGAGACGCCAAAATGACGGCAGGATTGCGTGCTGATTTCCGGATCGTCCAGAACGAGAGCAGGCGCCGCGAATTGAGCCCGGTCGTAGCTCGGCTTGCACTCGCGAGCGCCGCGCTGGCGCTCATCGGCGCATCCTCCGGGCGCTTTGACGGCACGGCCGCCAATGAACCGCTGCTACCCGCCGCGTCAGGCGCCAAAGTTTCCACGATCGCCTTGCGGCCGACACGCCTCACGCCATCCGCGGTCGAGGAAAACATCGAGACCCTCGCCCGTGTCGTCGGCATCAAATATCGCATCTCGCACGATATTACGCGTGAGTTCGTAGGGACCGCGTATCTTGAGGCAAAGCGCAACCGCCTCGATCCGCTGCTGATCGTCGCCGTGATGGCGGTCGAATCGGGCTTCAACCCCGCCGCGCAAAGTGATGGAGGCGCGATCGGCCTGATGCAGGTAATTCCACGTTATCACCCGGACAAGTTCTCCGCTGCCCGAGGCGAATCGGTGCGCGACCCGAGCACCAACATCCGGGTGGGCAGCCAAGCCTTGAAGGAATACATCGTTCGCGGCGGTACCGAAGCGGCGGGCTTGCAACTCTATAACGGCGCTGCGGGTGACACGAGCAACGCGTATGCCACAAAGGTCGCGGCAGAGAGACAACGCTTGCAAGACGCGATGCGGCGCGCGCGCGAACGCGCTTGAAACCGAAGCGACGTCTCCTTGAAGAAGGACAAGCCGACTGAGCTGACGGCACCTGACTTGGCGTCAAGCAGCGATGGAATTTCGTGACGCGCCCGACTCCACGCTGCGCCGGCGCGAATGGCGCCACCGATGCGGACGTGCGAGCCACCCAAGTCCCAGTAGCGCGATGACCGCCGCGGGCAAACCGACGATCCAGCGTTCGCGCGCTCGAGCCTTGCCGCGCAGCACCTCCTGCACAAACCGCTCGCCGCGCGCCATCTCGTTGAAGCTTTGCTGATAGGAAGCGATCCGCCGTATGTCTTCATCGGATAGGGGTTCGGCTTGAAATCGGGCTCTCTTTTCCCTCGCGTTGAGCTGGTCGACCTCTCCCTGGAAACGCGCCATGTCGCGCGTGGCGCTTTCGTAGATGTCGCGGTCGCCGGCGCTGAGGAAATGCGCGGGACCCATCCCCGTCGATCCCTCGAACAGCGCCGCAAGCGGCTGATCGGCCGTCGGATTGACCATGAGCCAGAGGCTCGACGCGAAGGTAAACAGGAGCGCCAGCGCAAGCAGGGTTCTGGCCGCGAAACGCAGGTGCGCCCGCCGCTCCTTGACGCCGACAAACACGAGCGCTTTGGCGATGCCGGCAAGCACCAGGAGAAGCGTGAACGCCGTCACCATGGCCGCACCGGTCGGCAGATCGAGCATATAGGCGCCGGCAAGACCGGCCGCACAGGCGGCGATACCAGCACCCCACGCGATCGGGAGCACGACGCGAACGTCAGAGGAGAAGATCGAGCCGATGACCGCGGGCACGATCAGAAAACTGAACACGAGCAGGACACCCGCAATGCTCACCGAGCTCGCCACCACGACTCCGAAGGAAAGGAAAAAGAGAAAATCCCAGATCGAAACCGCGAACATGCTTCTCCCGACCGGGGGTGCTTCGCCCGAGATCGCCAGCAGCGGGCGCCGCGCGAACCAGTGCAGCAAGGCGATGATCGCGTAGAGGACGGCGAGCGACGCAAGCTCTTGCGGCGCCACCGTGAGAATGCTGCCCAGGAGGATTCTCTTGACATGCTCCGCGCCTTGCGGCGCGCGATCGACGACCAATACCGTTGCCGCGGTCGCGAAGACGTAGAGAATGCCGACGAAAGCCTCCTGGCTTACAAATCGGGCCAGACGGCGGGCGAGCGTCAGCAGTGCCGCGCCAATCGTCGTGAACAACAGCGCGTAGGCGAAGCCCGCGGTGCTCGACGGGGAATGACCCGCGGCGAAGGCGACTGTCGCGCCCAGAGCGGAAAGCTGCGCCAGCGCGAGATCGGCAAAAACGACTTTCCGGCGCAGCACATGCACGCCCAGATAAGCGTGTATCAGGACAAACGCAACCGACGCGACAAAGGGTAGCAGGAGAAAGGAAAGCGCATCGCTCATGGCGCTTGCCGGCCGGGCGGGCTCAATGCTTGGGCAAGCGCCGCGACGTTGTGCTCGAGCAGCGAAAGATAGTCGCTCGTCCCGGGAACGCTGTCGACCGATACCGCGAGAAGGACCAGCGGCACGTCGAGTCTTCGCGCCACGAGGCGCGACGCTTCCTCGGGCTCGTAAGGCTCGTGCAGGATGGCCCGCACATGCGCCTTGCGACCCTCCAAGATCAGTTGCGAGAGATGGGCCGGGCTCGGCGCGACGCCGGGTTTAGGCTCGACGAAATCGATGACATCGAGTCGAAAGCGGCGCGCGAAATAAGGCCACGTATTGTGATAGGCGATGAGCTTCACGCCCGCGAACGGCGCCAATCGCTCGCTCCACCGCTGACGCCTTTTCTTGAGCTCGGCAAGGAAGCGCTCGCGATTGGCGGCGATGCGCTGACGTTGCTCCGGCGCCAAACGGACGAGGGCCTCGGCAATGCCCGCGGTCACGATGATGGCGTTCTCGGGGTCGAGCCAGTAGTGCGGATTGGCCACTCCGTGCGCGTGGCCGCCTTCGTTCATGACGCTTTGTCCGCGAATTTCCAGGAGCGGAATACCGGCGGAGGCATCCAGATAAGCGTCGCCTCCTCGCAGGAGCCGCTTGTCGCCAATCTGTTTCGTCAGCGTGTCCAGCCAGTAATCGTAGCCGAGTCCGACGCGCACCAGCAGGACTGCGCGGCGGACCTTGTCGATGTCCCCCGGGCGCGGCTCGAACGCTTCCGGATCGGTGGCGGCCGGCACAATGGATTCCACGCTTACCAGGTCGCCGCCCACCGCCACCGCAAGTGCGGCGAGGTCGGTGGTGGTCGCGACCACGCGCAACGCG
>DATMNH010000336.1:0-73289 GCA_035568975.1 Casimicrobiaceae bacterium | reverse complement strand
GTGATCTTTTGTTGCAGCGCTGTCATGCGCCCGCCGGCATCGGTAATGGCCTGTTTGACGAGGTCGCGCACTTCGGCGTCCCGCAAAGGACGCAAGCCGGTATAAAGCTTCAGCTGTTCGGGATCTTCGGTCCGCTGCGCGGCGAGCGCGGCAGTGCCGTGAGCCGTTGCAGTCGCCGCCGCAACGGCGGCCTCGCGGCTCAATCCGCCCTCTACGCCGGCGGCGATCATCGCGTCGAGCACGGGCAGAAAGTAGGTCGGGCCTACCGCGGTCAGCGCGGTGTAAAGATTCATCGCGGCGTCGTCGATCTCCACCGTCGCGCCGAGTGCGGCGAGCAATCGGTCGACGAGCGCGCGGGCTTGCCCGGTGACGTTTGAGCCATACGTGACCGGATTGAACCCGACGCCTACCAATGAAGGCGAATTGGGGTTGATGCGGATGACTGATGTCGCCGGCGGGAGCAAGGACTCGATCAAGGCGATCGGAACTGCGGCGGCGAACGACACGATCACGGGACGATGCGGCAGGCGGTCTCGAATGGCACCGAGTACTTTGGTCACTTCCAGAGGAGGGACCGCCAAAATGACCAGTTCTGCGGCGGCCGCATCGGCGGAATCAGTGGTGATTCGCACGCCGAAACGCCGTGCAATCTCCTCGCGTCGCACGTCTTTCGTTTCACACGCGACAATATCCTGTGACTGTGCTTCAGCGCCGTTCACAAGTCGATCGATGACCACCCCGCCGATTGCGCCGGCGCCGATCAATCCGACCTTTACTCCACGCATGTTGTTCATGACACCCCTCGTGTTGTTGCTGATGGTTGAGTGAGACCCATTGTGAACTGTAGCGCCGTCGCCTTGCCATGCCGACCGGCGTCGCTGGCTTTGCCGGCATGGGAGCTACGAGCGTGTCGGACTTGTTTTCGACCTAGCCTTCGAAGATCGCCTCAGGCAAAACCGCCGAGACCACGACATTGGGGACATCGACGACATTGCTGATTTTAAGGTCCACGGCAACGCTGCAGATGATGTAGGCCTGCTCACGCGTCCAGCCACGCTCTTCCAGCAAATCGATCATGTGGATCACCGCGTTGCGCGCGGCTAGCGTGATGTTGCCTCCGTCATTGGTGCCGTCCTCGCGGATAGGCATCCCCATCGTTGCGATGAAATCGCGGGGAGCGGCCCATTCGGGCGCGGTGAAAAATCCCGGATGGGCAAATCTTGGCCAGCGGATCCCGTGCCGCAGCGCTTCGCCGGCGTGGATGCGAAAGCGCACGACAACGGTGCTACCCGTCTCGATCGCGGTGCCGCAGCATTCAGAATCGCCTTGGGCGAAATGCGCATCGCCAACCGAATAAAGAGCGCCGTCGACGTTCACAGGAATCAATAAACGCGAGCCCTGCGTGATCTGTTTGATGTCGCCGTTCCCACCGTTCTCACGCGGCGGAATCGTTCGCAGACCATGGCTCGCAATCGGCTCGTCGGCGGGCACCGCGCTGCTCGCGTCGGGAAGAAACACAAGACCTCCCCGGCCGGACAACTCGCCTTCGCGGCGAGTCCACTCCCGCAACTGATCGTGCGAAGGAGCCAGTCCCGCGGTGCCCATGAATGCGCTGCTCGGAATGCGTAAGCCGGGCAGTGAGGGGGACGTCGCCCAATCGCTCTCGAGATTCCAGTGGACAAGATACGGCGCAGCAAAGAGGTCGCACAAAAAGCCGAGTCCGGGGACAAATCGCGTCCAGCCGTGACGCTCCGGCGCGATCTTCAGGTATTCGATTTCCAGCAGGTCGCCGGGACGGGCACCCTTGACGTAAACGGGTCCTGTAAGCGGGTGGACAACCTTCGAATCCATCCGTAGAAGATCAGCAGCGGTGACGCCCGGACGGATCTGGCCATCCGACGAATCGCGCGTCTCAAGAACGACTTCCTCCAGCGGCTCGACTTCGAGGGCAGGTGGAATATCGGGGTGCCAGCGGTTGTGGCCCTTATTCGGCTCTTCGGCGAGCCGCTTCGTGCGATCGATCGAGATGCTCTTTGCCACACACACTCCGCCGTCTTTGACGGTATTCGATCAGCAAGGAACAGAGAAACGATTGGGATGCGAAGCCACGAAAAGCGGAATCCCAAATCCAAGGGACGAGATTTGTCGAAGTCACGGTCTTCGTCTGCGGCTGATCATACAGTCCTGGTGTTGCCGCCGCAAATCCACCACCTTTGGTCCCGCATGACCTGAGACGCCGCGGGATCATACGCTTTCGGATCGTCACTTCTTGGTCACCAAACCCGCAAAGCGCAGCGTTTTTATCGCCCTTGCAGCTACCGCCACCGCTAGCATTCATGCCGGCCGCTTCACCCGCCACGAGTCATTCTCAGCCGAAGTCATTCGCGAACCAATGCAGGGCTATCGGTGCATGTGGCGCGCATTCCATGCGTCCACCCAAGCCGGTATGTCTGCCCCCGGCATCGGTTGGGCCATGAAATTGCCTTGAGCAAGGTGGCAGCCTAGCCGCGCCACCCGATCCCAATCTTCTTGATTGTTTACACCTTCGGCCACCACCGACATTCCCAGCTTTTGTCCAAGCGCGATGCTCGCTTCCAGGATTGTTCGCGCCGCTTCGTCTTGCGCCGCCCCTCGAACAAAAGTTCGGTCGACCTTGAGTTCGTCGAAGGGAATATCTCGCAGCTGCGCCAGGGAAGCGTAGCCGGTGCCGAAATCGTCGATCGACAGCCGAATCTTCTTGAGGCGAAGACGGACGAGGGTGTCCATCGCGGCGACTGGATTCGCCATGAAACGGCTCTCGGTGATTTCGAGGATCACCGACGCAGGCGACACCCCGGCAGCTAGAATGCCGGCCAGTACTCGATCCGGAAAATCCAGTTCCTTCAAGTTCTCTACGGACACGTTCAGCGCCATTCTCAGCTGCAAACCCCGGCTGCGCCAGGCGGCCATGTTGCCAAGCGCGTCTGCCATGATCCGTTCGGTGAGTGGACCGATGAGCCCGTGCTGCTCTGCCACAGAGATGAAAGCGTCCGGCAGCAACATTCCCTTGCCGGGACTCTTCCAGCGCGCCAAGGCTTCTACCGCCGCCACCCAGCCAGTGGCGAGTTCGATCTGCGGTTGAAAGAACGCGACGAATTCTCCTGCTTCAATGGCACGCCGCAACTCTTCCGGGGTGACCGGCGGCGGGTCGAGGGAAAACTCCTCTTGCGCTTCGGTCCGCCATTGCGCGAGGAGCGCCTCCAGCGCCTCCGCGCGTACGGGTTTTTCGATGACACCGACGACAGTCAGCCTGCGTGCCCGCGCCAAATCTTCCGCAGTCTTCAGGGTGCGCGAATCCTCGCCGCTGATCAGAGCGACTCCGCCGGCAAATCCCCGGTCGGCCAGCTCGCGTAGAAACTCGATGCCGTCCATCTCGGGCATGTTGAGATCGCACAAGACGAAGTCAATGGCATTGCCATCGTCACTCAACAGCGTAAGCGCTTGCACAGCGCTGCTCGTGGTGACGACCTGGGGGTAACCAAGACGGCCCAGCGCATGGGAAACGGTTTTCAGAATAAACGCATCGTCATCGAGAACGAGGATCCGACGGATAGCTGGGTTAATTTGCATAAGGATCCGATTATCCAATCCGACACGTGCTGAAATGCGTCAGGCGGCATTCAAGCGCACCCAACGCTCCACTTGGACGAACAGACCATTCAAGCCTGCCATGAAGGCGTCGATCTGCTCCCAGTTTTCCGTGTTGCCCGCTTGTTCCAGAGTCTCACAGCAATCCGCCAGAGCATTTGCACCCACCGTCCGGGCGGAGGATTTCACCTTGTGGGCAAGAGCGCCTACCTCCTTGGCAGAACGGCGGCGGTATGCGGCTTCGATTTCTCTCACCGACGCCTCCGCGGAGCGCAGAAAGTCGCCGTAGAATTCCTTCATCAACGCAGCGTCACCATCTCCCAACACTTGTTTTAGCGCCTCGGGATCCACCGCTGGCGCGTCCGTGATAGCAGTAAGATCGGTCACGTTGCTCTGGTGGTTCGATCCCTTTGCCTCCAAGGCGCTCGCCAGTGGCTGCGGAGGCAACCACTTCGCCAGCATTTGCCGCAACACGTCCAGTTGGAGCGGTTTGGCCAGATAGTCGTCCATACCGGCGGCGATACAGCGTTCAGCCTCTCCCTTTAGGGCATTGGCCGTGACGGCAATGATGGGAAGGTGACGTCCGCTTTTTTCTTCCTCGGCGCGGATGGCTTTCGCGAGATCGAAACCATCCATCTCCGGCATGTGGCAGTCGGTCAACAATAAACCGAACTGCCCGGTGCGCCAAAGGTCGAGGGCCTCGAGACCTTGATTGGCCATCTCTGCCACGTGGCCGAGGAGCTGTAGCTGGTACAGCAGGACTTTCTGGTTGGTCGTGTTGTCTTCCGCGACGAGGATGAGCCGACCGGCCGCTTCCGCCTCCTCGCGGCTCGGCACCAGCACGGGAGCGATGCGCTGGGATTCGCGAAGCGGAATCTCCGGCGATGCGCGGCCGGCCGCGACTGCCACTGCGCGTTGTAAGGCAGCACGGCGCATCGCGTTCGCGTCCAGCGTGATCGTGTCCGGACCATCCATCCGCGGCACTCGCCGCCGGCCGCGAGCGACCACGACGAAGCGGGCTTCCGGTACTGCAGGATAGGCACGGAACCGCTGTTGCAGTTCCCGGGCGCGCACCTTGTCGCCTTCGCTGTCGAAGACGACGATGATCCACTTGCCGTCCCGGCTTGCCTTCGCCGCGAACCGCTGGGCCTGGTCGATGTCGGCGAATTCGGTGACCCGGGCGCCGCCGTGGCGGATGTAGCGGGTCAGTATATCGGCCATCTCCGGTTGTTGGCTGACCACCACGACGTTTAAATCACACAGATCGAAGCGGCGCTCGACGATGAGCGGCGCCGGCGCGATGGCAAAGTCGAGGTCAACCGAAAACGTCGAGCCTTTGCCACTTTCGCTCTCGACGGCGATCTTTCCGCCCATCGCTTCGGCGATGCGGCGGCAGATCGACAGCCCCAGACCGGTCCCGCCGAAGCGGCGAGTGGTCGAACTCTCCGCCTGGGTGAATGGCTGAAACAAGCGGGCGATCGTCTCCGAGCTCATGCCGATGCCGTTGTCGACGACGCGGAACACCACATGCGCGCGCTCCGCAGACATCGACTCCAAGTCCGCGCGCAGGACCACGCGACCCGGTCGACCCGGACCTGTCGGGGTGAACTTGATCGCATTGCCGCCGAGGTTGAGCAGAATCTGGCGCAGACGCACCGGATCCGAATAGACGGAGTCGGGAATCCGGGGATCGCAGAACAGGACCAGTTCGACTTTCCTCGTATCGGCAATCGGCACCAGCGTGTCGCCCGCGCTCTCGAGGATCCCGCTGATGGACAGTGGGACTCGCTCGAGCTCAAGCATGCCCGCCTCGATCTTGGAAAAATCCAGAATGCCGTCAATGATGCCGAGCAGCGAGAAGGCGGACTCCTTGACGGTCTCCATCATTTCCCGCGGCTGCGCGGGGAGGTCGGTGTGGCAAAGAACCTCGATCATGCCGATGATGCCGTTCATGGGGGTGCGGATCTCGTGGCTCATTGCGGCCAGGAAAGACGACTTTGCCCGGTTCGCTTCTTCGGCTTCATCCTTCGCGCGTTTCAATTCCTGCGCGGCGCGCCGCAGTTCGGTGACGTCCTCCGAGATGCCGAGCAGGTAACGGGGCTCGCGATTCTTTCCGTAGATGGGAACCTTGACTTTGCGTAGGACGCGCTGTCCCTGCGCGCAGCTGTCAACCATTTCATCGGGAAGGTCCAGGCGGATGCCGCTGGAAATGACCGTCTCATCCGCCCGGCGAAAGGCGTCGGCCTGCGCGGCAGGAAAAACGTCGCGGTCTGTCTTGCCGATGACTCGTCCTGCGTCGAGGCCGAACATGCTTTCCGCGCTCTTGTTCCAGAGGCGAAACGTGCCGAACGCCGCCGCCGTGGCGTCCTTGACGAACACGCCCACCGGCAGATTGTCGATGATCGCCTGCAAGAAGTCGTGGGTCTCGCGCAGCTCCCCTTCCGCGTTCCTGAAGTTCGTGACGTCGCGACCTTCTACGATAACCAGGCTAGGCCGTCCATCATCGTCGCAGATCGCTTTGCAGAAGGTGTCGATGGTGCGTATCTGTCCGCCTGATCCCACGACATCCAGCTCGAGCCTAACCCGATGCCCGGCAATCGCATCCGCGACGGCTCTCTTCACCTGCTCGCGCGCAGCATCGGATTTGCCCCACCAGGGCATGTCCCACGCCGGGCGGCCGATAACTTGCCAAAGCTCCACTCCGGCGAACTTAAGCGTCGACCGGTTAATTTCGAGCAGCATCCCTTCCCGGCTGAGCAAACCGATGAACTGGTGCACATTGTCGAAGACCGTGCGAAAGTTCGCAGCCGCCTTCTCGAGAAGTGCGTTCTGCCCCTTGAGCAGCAAGTTCTCGGCTCGAAGTGACGCCTTTTCCCCCGCCACCGGCTTGCGTCCACCCTTAACGGGCTTCACAGTCCTGGGCCTGAAGTCGGCCGGGTAACTTTGCTTTGAACTCGTCGACATCCATTCGCCTCGATTTGCGTAGGCCTTCGTCTGTCCCTTGAAACATTCGTACAGCGATCAGCCTATAAGCAAAGCAAGCAATATGCCCTCGACGAACGAGCCGGACGCCCCAATTAACGCAAATCTAGGATACCCCCGATTCACGGTGGCTCGGGCGACCGCCGCGCGCGGCTTGCGCGCAACATACTGGAGAACCGGGCGCCACGCCGGGTGGGCCCGTCCGGACGCGGTTGGGCTGATTTCGACTCATAGCGTCACCGGGCTATCGCCGGTAGCGCGGTACCCATGCGATCGTTGCGCCCAATGATTTGACCTGATTCATCCAGTACCGCCGAGCTGCGGACGCTCAGCGCTCCCGCGAGGCCGCCTTTTGTCGGTAAGCTCCGCACGCGCAGCGAGCCGCGGAGCTAAGTGCTGGCATCGTCGGGCCAAAGGGCGCTACGATTCGTCTCGCACCAAAGTGAAACGCCCGGCAACATGCAGAGCAGAGTTTTGCCTGGTTATTGCCAGGCCCCATACAAATTCGGTACCGGAGCGGATCGTGGCGGGTGCCCTCTCCGCCAACCGTGCCAAAACGGCGTCTCGACCAATGACGGGCAAGAGCAGTGCGCTCAGCTCTTTCCACCGACACGCTGACCTTTGATGTCCGACTCGACCACACCCGACACTCTTTCGCCTGCGACCGACGCGGACGGCAAGCTGCTCTTAAGCGCGCAGGAAGCCGACTCGTTGTTGCGCAAGTGTATGGCGCCGTTCAAGGTACAGCTTCACGACCTGGTGATGATGTCGATGGAGACGACTAACGACCTGTTCGAAAGGAACGAGTTCGTCAAAGACGACGCCGCAACGCTTTTTCGCAACATGCGCGGCGAATGGGTGACGCTCTTCGACAAGGCGTTCAGCGATCTCTTCGAAAAGCGCTTGGCGGGCGGGCGCCGAAAGGGTCGCCGAATCGACCATGATGCGTCGGCCGCGACGCTGCGAGTTTTGAATTCGTTCGATCAGGAACAGCAGGCGGCGCTGACCGAAGGCGCCTTCCACCTCATTCGAACGACCAGACGCGAGCTGAACGCGCTCGACCTGCGCGTTGCCGTGCTGTTGCGCGAGCCGCGCGCACGCGATGTCGATAATCCATTTTCGCCAGCCTATCTGCTCGACGCGATGGGATTGACCTCGCGCCAGCTGTTTCCCGATCCGAGAATCTGGCGGCCGCTGCTGGTGCGCCTGATTGCGGACACGACCCCTGGCGTCAACAACGCATACATAAGAGTCAATCGCTACCTGGCCGATCTGCACGTGCTGCCGGAGATCAAGGCGGAGTTGCGCGCACGAAGCGAGCTCAGACCCGCCGACGATTCGGAGCTGCTGCCCTTGTTCATGCGTTTGTTCAAGGACGCGGGCCCCACCGCCGCGGATGAGTTGCTGGCATTGAATATCGAGATCCCGCCGGCATCCGAGACCTCGGCGGAGGGTGCAAGCACTGCGGCTCCCTTGTCGAAGCCCGCAGCGCCTGCGACCGGCGTGCCGCCGCCGCAAGGTTCGCCAAGCACACCGCAAGTCGTACCGCAGGCGCCGCCACACGTCGCTGGCGCCGCTGTCGGAGCGCCTCCCGCAGCAGCGCCGGCGGCCATGATCGGGGGCGACATCCACACACTGCGTGCGGCCGGACTGCAGCCCGCGCCATGGCCGCCGTCATCGAATCCGTACGCCCTGGATCTGGTCCGCCCGGTAGTCGCGGCTCCATCCGTCGTCGGCCCGATGGGCCTGCCGCAGCTCGATCCGATGATGGCACTCGGGTCGCTGGCGTCGGCGGTGGCGCTGCTGGATCGCTGGCAGCGCATCGATCCGGGTGGGGAGATTCCTGCCGGCGACGAGGCCGCGACCGGGTCCGAGCTCACGCTCTTGCCGCTCAACCGCATCCCGTACATTCGCGCGGCGATTGCCGACAAGATCGTCAATTCGACCGACAAGATCACGATCGACGTCATCGGGCTCTTGTTCGACTACATCTTTCGCGATACGTCGATCCCCGAATCGCTGCGCAACCTTTTCAGTCGCTTGCAGGTTCCGATTCTCAAGACGGCGCTGGTCGACCGCAGTTTCTTTTCTGACAAGAAACACCCGGCGCGACGCCTGCTCGATCACTTGGCCCTGGCGGCCATCGGCGCCATGGGCGATGCGGGATACCGGACCGCTTTCGAGCTCATGGCCGCCGGAGTCATCGACGAAGTCTGCCGCGACTTCAGTGTCGATGTCGCGGTGTTCAAGGAAGCCGACGCGAAGTTGCAGGAATTCATCGACGCCGAACAGCGCAAGGTCGCCGCCGCGCTCGATCAGGAAGTCGCGGTCGCGCTTTCTTCCGAGGAGAGCGAGGCGGACCGCTCGCACGTGCGCGCGCTCATCCGCGACAAGCTGGCGGGACGCACGCTGCCCTTCGACGTGCGCTCGTTCAGCGAAACCACCTGGGCGGAGCACCTGACTTCGCTGCGCGTGCAGCACGGGACTCAGAGCGATGATTGGCGCGCGGCGGTGCAGACGCTCGATGACCTGTTATGGAGCATCACCGCGAAGGAACGCACGTCGCAGAAGGCGCGTCTGGCGAAAATGGTGCCGCCATTGATCCGCAGCCTGCGGGCCGGCGGTGCATCGGCGAAGGTCGGCGACGACCGTATGAAACCGTTCCTGGAAGCGGTTTATCAGCTGCACATGGCGGCGATCAAACCCGAGGCTGCGCGGGCCGCGGCCAGCGCTTCCGGTGACCCGGAGCCGCCGATTGCCGTCGAATCGGATACGGTCCAAAAGATTGGAAACGTCCACGACTTCGTCAGCGAAATGGTCATCGGTACCTGGATCGGATTCAAGCACGGCGACGCGATCACCACCGCGCGACTTTCCTGGGTGAGCCCGTTGCGCAGCAAGTACATCTTTACCAGCCGCGCGCGCAGCCAGGCCCTCGTCCTGACGCCGGAGGAGCTTGCCTGGCGCCTGGGCGCGGGCAAAGCAACGCTGGTGGTGGAACCTGTTCCGCTTTTCGATCGCGCGGTGAGCGCTGCGCTCGATTCCTTTGCGGCAGGAAAAGCGCCCGAGGGAACGCCGGTCGCCGCATGACGCGCATCGCGCCACGCAACGCGGTGCTGTGGCGGCCTAGACAGGCGAGCAGAAAGAAACTGCGTTCGGCCCGTTTCCTTCAGGTACCCAGTTGCGGTTGATCATCGCGCGACGCACCGTCAGGTCGACCGTATAACGATGGTTGGCATCGTTGCGGTTGTCGAAGAAGCGGTACACAGGCTGCGTGCCTGCCTGGCAGTTGCCGGCCGCGTCCGGCAATATCACATAGAACGCCGCGGTTAGCTCCAGCCCCCATATCCCCGGCCAGTGCATCTGCACGAACAGGCACTCGCTGGCGCTGGCGCTATAGAAATGCGAATCGATCAGCGGCAAGGGGCTGAAAAAGCGGCACACCGGCACCGCATTCGCCGGTGCGAGCGCCGGATCGACCCAGGCGAAAAAGACCTCGCCGGTGCGCTGAAAAGCAGGCAGATTGGTGTCGACGGACGCGATTTCAGCCGGGTTCGCGGTCATGAAATAGTGGTCCTTTTCGGCGCGGTAATACTCGATCACGGGCACGGTGCCCGGGGGCGCCATGCTGGAGCTGGATACCGTGCCCAGTAACGCGAACCCGGCGTCGAGGAGACCGCCGCCGCATGCCGGACCCCTCGCGCATGAACCTGCCGCGTTGAACGATCGCGCCGTCTCGGAAATGATGCCGAGCACCTGCCCGGGCGTCAGATTCGCATTTCGGGCAAGCATCAGGGAGGCGACCCCCGCAACGTGCGGCGCCGCGAAGCTGGTGCCGATGCCGATCGCGTAGGAGGGACCGCTCGGACCGCTTGTGCCTTCGTTGGAAAGCGAAAGAATCCAGTCGATCTCGTTGCCGTCCCCGCCGGGCGCCGACACGTCGACGCGGATGCCGAAGTTCGAATAGCCGGCGCGATCGCCCTGCCGCGTGCTTGCACCGACCGTGATGACACCCGCGCAGTTCGCCGGTGCGAACATCGACACGTCGATCGAATCATTCCCCGCGGCGATGGCGACTACGACACCCTGCGCCAGGGCGACGTTGATCGCATCCTGCATCGCCTGCGGGCAGGACGACTGGCCGCCGAGGCTCAGGTTGATCACGCGCGCCGGATTCGGATTCGGCGGCGCGCCAGCGACGGGTGCGCCCACCGCCCACAGGATGCCTGCAACGATGTCGTCGAATGTTCCTCCGCAACGGCCGAGCACCCGCACCGGCAGGATCTTCGCGTTCCAATTCACGCCGGCGATGCCGACGCCATTGTCGGTGTTGGCGGCGATCAAGCCGCTGACGAAAGTGCCGTGCCAGGAACTTGGCTCGCCGGGTACTCCGGGGCCGCACTCGTTGTCACCGGTGTTGTCACCGGGATCCGACGGATCGCTGTCGCGACCACCGCCATCGTTGGCCTCGCTCGGATCGCTGATGAAGTCGTAGCCGGGCAGGACGCGACCCGCAAGCTCCGGATGCTGCGTGATGCCGGTATCGATCACGGCGATCGTCACTCCGGCGCTTCCGATTTGCAGGTCCCACGCCGCGGGCGCATTGATTCCACCGACCGGATCGGTCAACGCCCATTGCCTGCCGAAATCCGGGTCGTTGGGAACACGCTGGGCCCGGACGCGGCGAACCGGATCCGCATACTGGACTGCCGCATCGGTCTCGAGCTGCGAGGCCATGTTCGCGAGCTCGGCGTCGGGTACCGGGGCTCCGAGCTTCAGCACCCACACGTCGCCGATTTGGTGGTCGACGGTGATGGCCGTCCCAATCAGCGAATTCCACCGCGGCAACAAAGCCGACCAGTTAGGGGACGCAGCCGCGGCAAGCCGAACCATGAGCTTCTGCCCCGGTCCTGCATTGGCATTGGCGGGCAGCGCCTGCGATTTGGCGACTGAGTCCGTGCTGATGGTCTCGGCCCAAAGCACGCTGCGATCGTTACGCAGGCGCTGCACCAGCGCGGCAGCGGCGTCCGCGTCGAGCGGTTGGGCGAGCGTGAATTCGAGACCGCCGGTGCGAGTCGTGCGGGCGAGCGTGAGCGGCAAGCCCGCGAGGGTCTGCAGGCGTGCGTTGGCCACCATCGGAAGCTGACCCGGCGCACCGGCGTAGGGATGCAGCATCAGCCTGATGCGTGAAACCGTCTCGGCGTAGGCGCCAGGCGCAATGGCGCCAAAGACCAGCACAACGACCAGCCGCCGAAAAATTTTCTGCACCATGGGTAGCTCCACAAGAGGCGTCCCACCGCGCCGCCTCGCTTCGCCGCGTCAGGGATTCGGGGCCATGCTACACAATGACAATGGGATTGTCATTCATTCAGGCGAGGAAAACACGATCCCCACGGGGCCTTTCCTCGCAGATTGAAGCCCCAAGGCCCTACGGCACGCTTCCCATGTGTTGCAAACTGTTACTTTTTTGCCGCCGCCGTACGCGCTACCAGCGCCCCGCGGTAGGGGGCTAGCAGCCTGACCATTTGCGCAAAAACCCGCGGATTCGCGGCAACGACCTCTCCACCGAACAAATACTGGTTTTCTCCTTCCAGATCGCCGACCAGTCCGCCGGCCTCCGCAATCAGAAGACTGCCCGCGGCAACGTCCCACGGGCTCAGGCCCACTTCCCAGAAGCCGTCGTAATAGCCTGCCGCGACATAGGCGAGGTCGAGCGCGGCCGCACCGGGACGGCGAATCCCAGCAGTCGCGGACATCATCGCTCGCATCATCGAAACGTAAGCCTCAAGATCGCTGCCGTCGCGAAACGGAAATCCGGTGCCGATCAGGCAATCCTTCAAATGCTGGCGGCGCGAGACGCGCATCCGGTGATCGTTCAAAAAAGCGCCGCGCCCTCGGGTCGCGGTGAAGAGGTCGTTGTGCACCGGGTCGTAAACCACGCCTTGCGTCACCTGTCCCTTGTGCTGCACGGCAATCGAGACGCAGTACTGCGGAAAGCCGTGCAGAAAGTTGGTGGTACCGTCGAGCGGATCGATGATCCACAGATATTCGGCGTCGGCGTTGGCGTCTTTGGCAGTGCCTTCCTCTGCTAAAATTGCGTGGTCCGGATAGGTCGCGAGCAGAGTTTCGACGATCGCAGCCTCGGCGGCGCGATCGACTTCGCTGACGAAGTCTTTTGGTCCCTTGGCCGTGATCGTAAGACGATCCAGATCGCGGGCACCGCGGTTGATGATGCTGCCAGCGCGCCGTGCGGCCTTGACCGCGGTAGAAAGCATAGGGTGCATGGGTGGCGTGCGCCGTCCGACACGTCCGCAACACGGCGCAGAAGAAGATCAGAGCCGCGCATTCTACCCGCATTCGATTCGCATCGACCCGCATCGACCCGGAGCTGCCTGTGCCCCATGCCCTCGCTGCTTGACCCGATCCGCGTCGTGCTGTGCGCCACCAGCCATCCGGGAAATATCGGCGCGAGCGCACGCGCGATGCAGACGATGGGCCTGTCGCGGCTCGTGCTGGTCAATCCGCAGCGCTATCCCGACGCCGACGCCGATGCCATGGCCGCGGGAGCAAGCGCGACCCTCGGTGCGACGCGGGTCGCCGCTTCGCTCGACGAAGCGCTGGCAGGAGCGACCCTGGCGATCGGTTTTTCCGGGAGGCCGCGCGAGTTTGCGGGCACTGTCCTGCCGGTTCGTGCGGCGATGCAGGAAGCGTTGCGTTACGCGGCGTCCGGAGAGGTTGCGTTGGTGTTTGGGACGGAAATGTCCGGTCTGTCGAATGCCGAGCTGTCGCGCTGCCAGATTGTCGCGACCATCCCCGCGGTGCCTGATTTCGGATCGCTTAATCTTGCGGCTGCGGTGCAGGTCGCGGCCTACGAGTTGCGCGTTGCCGCGTTCGGAGACACGGTGTGGACCGCGCCGACGTTCGAACCGGCGACGCAGGAAGAGATCGAGCGAATGTTCGATCAAGGCGAGCGGGCGCTGACCGCGCTCGATTTTCTGCGCCCGGAGAACCCGAAGCGATTACTTCCGCGCTTGCGCCGGCTTTTCTCGCGGGCGCGTCTGGAAAAGGAGGAGGTCAACATTCTTCGCGGCATCCTGGCGCGCATCGAGGAGCGGGTCCAAAAAGGCTGGCGGAGGGGAAATTGATTACGTTTGGCGAAGCGGGCGGTGTGACATTACTGTAAGACCGTCGGCCAGGCAAAAGCGGGGACCCAGCGGCGTTTGTACGAAAGACGCTGGGTTCCCGCCTGCGCGGGAACGACGATACTGGGGGCGAAACGCCCGGAAGCTTCTTGCTCCGGACCACTTTCAAATACTTGAGTGATTTGCTCGGAAATGCCAGAATACGTTCATGTTTTCCCGCTTACGCGAAGATATCGCGGTCGTTTTCGAGCGTGACCCGGCCGCACGCACGACCTGGGAGGTCCTGACCTGCTATCCGGGGCTGCACGCGCTCGTCTGGCACCGGACGGTGGCGCACCCTCTTTGGAGGAGCGGGGCGCGATGGCTGGGCCGCTGGTTTTCGCACTGGGGCCGCTGGCTGACGGGGATCGAGATTCATCCCGGGGCTACCATTGGACGGCGCGTGTTCATCGACCACGGTATGGGAGTGGTGATCGGCGAAACCGCCGAGATCGGCGACGACTGCACGCTCTATCATGGCGTGACGCTGGGCGGTACCTCGTGGAACGCCGGTAAACGCCACCCGACGCTCGGACGGGGCGTGGTACTCGGCGCCGGCGCTAAGGTGCTCGGCCCGATTCTCGTCGGCGATCACGCCAAGGTCGGGTCGAATGCGGTCGTGGTAAGAGATGTGCCCGCCGGCGCGACCGCGGTGGGCATCCCGGCGCGCATCGTGACCGGCGAGGACGCGGCGCGGCGGGAGGCTCAGGCGGCGAAAATCGGGTTCTCGGCCTATGCCATCAGTGCCGATATGAACGACCCGGTCGTTCAAGCCATCCATTCACTGCTCGACCACGCGGCCTCGACCGACGGCAGGCTCCAAATGCTGATCGAACGCCTTCAGAACGAGGGGGTCGATTGCGGCGATGCCAAGGCGACCGCGGAGCGCTTCGACCCGACCCAGATCAACAAAATGCTTGAGTGAACTTCCCGGCCTTGTAGTTGACTAAATCACTAGGGAATTATAAAATTCCGACCACGGGATTGAGCCTCAGGCAACCGGCCAAACATCATGAGACTGACGACTAAAGGACGCTTTGCGGTGACCGCGATGATCGATGTTGCGATGCACGCGACCGACGCTCCCGTGACGCTTGCGGGGGTTTCCGAGCGGCAGAAGATATCGCTGTCGTATCTCGAGCAGCTGTTCGGCAGGCTGCGCCGGCATGGGCTGGTAGCAAGCGTCCGTGGTCCGGGCGGCGGGTACAGGCTGGCGCGTCCCGCCGGAGCGGTTTCGGTGGCCGACGTGATCCTCGCCGTCGACGAACCCATCGACGCCACGCAGTGCCGCGGCAAGGAGAACTGCCTCGACGACCGGCGGTGCATGACGCACGAGTTGTGGGCGGGACTCAACACCCACATCTTTGCCTATCTTCGCTCGGTGACGCTCGAGGAGCTGGTGCGGCAGCAGGAGCGGCCCGAAGTGAACATTCTCCACGCCCACCATTCGTTGTCGGGCAAGAAACGCGAACCCGCCACCATGGCTTGAAGCCTCATTCATCGATGAAAAAACCTATTTACCTCGACTATTCGGCGACGACGCCGGTTGACCCTCGCGTTGCGGCCAAGATGATTCCGTATCTGACGGAGCATTTCGGCAATCCTGCGTCGCGCTCGCATTCGTTCGGATGGGAAACGGAACACGCGGTCGAAGAAGCGCGCGAGGAAGTGGCGAAACTGGTCAACTGCGACCCCAAGGAAATCGTCTGGACCTCGGGTGCCACTGAATCGATCAATCTGGCCCTGAAGGGCGCGGCGCATTTCTACAAAGGCAAAGGCAAGCACCTGGTGACGGTCAAAACCGAGCACAAGGCGACGCTCGACACCATGCGCGAGCTCGAGCGCGAGGGCTTCGAAGTCACTTATCTCGACGTCGAGCCCGATGGCTTGCTCGACCTCGAAAAGCTCAAAGCGGCGTTGAGACCCGACACGATCCTGGTCTCGGTGATGTACGTCAACAACGAAATCGGTGTGATCCAGGATATTCCGGCGATCGGCGAACTTTGCCGCAGCCGCGGAATCATCTTTCATGTGGACGCGGCCCAGGCGACCGGCAAGCTGCCCGTGGACCTCGCACAGTTGAAGGCGGATCTGATGTCGTTCTCGGCCCACAAGACCTACGGGCCGAAGGGCGTCGGCGCGCTTTTTGTACGACGCAAGCCGCGAGTGCGCATCGAAGCGCAAATGCACGGTGGGGGACACGAGCGCGGGATGCGCTCGGGGACGCTGCCGACGCACCAGATCGTCGGCATGGGCGAGGCATTTCGTCTCGCCCGGCTGGAGATGGCGACCGATAACGAGCGTATACGCATGCTTCGCGACAAGTTGCTGAAAGGCCTGTCCGAGATCGAAGAGTTGTATATCAACGGAGACATGGAACGCCGCGTTCCGCACAACCTCAACGCCAGCTTCAACTACGTCGAAGGCGAGAGCCTGATCATGGCGATCAAGGATGTCGCCGTGTCGTCGGGATCTGCGTGCACGTCGGCGTCGCTCGAGCCCTCGTACGTGCTGCGTGCATTGGGCCGCAGCGACGAGCTGGCGCACAGCTCCATTCGTTTCACCGTCGGCCGCTTCACGACCGAAGAAGAAATCGAATACACCGTGGGGCTGATGAAAGGCAAGATCGCCAAGCTGCGCGAGCTTTCACCACTCTGGGAAATGTTCCAGGACGGCGTCGACTTGAATTCAATCGAATGGGCAGCGCACTAGACGCAACTACGTTCAACAACGAAGGCAACATCTAGAGGTTCACCATGGCATACAGCGACAAAGTGCTCGATCACTACGAAAATCCCCGCAACGTCGGGTCTTTTGCCAAAGACGCCCAGGACGTCGGCACGGGCATGGTTGGCGCGCCCGCCTGCGGCGACGTCATGAAGCTGCAGATTCGCGTCGGCGCGGACGGTCGGATCGAGGACGCCAAATTCAAGACCTATGGCTGCGGCTCGGCCATCGCGTCGTCGTCGCTGGTGACCGAATGGGTCAAAGGCAAGACGCTCGATCAGGCGCTGACCATCAAGAACACGCACATTGCGGAGGAGCTGGCGCTTCCGCCGGTGAAAATTCACTGCTCGATTCTCGCCGAGGACGCAATCAAGGCGGCGGTCGCCGATTACAAGCAGAAGCACGGTGCTGACGCCGCGCCGGCGGCCGAGACGCAAGCAGCGCCCGCCGGCACCGTCGCGGTTGCCTGATACGACGATGGCGATATCGCTCACCGAGACCGCGGCAAGCCATGTCGCGAAGTTCCTGACCATGCGGGGGAAGGGCGTGGGCTTGCGCCTGGGCGTGCGCACCACGGGTTGCTCGGGGCTTGCGTACAAACTGGAATACGCCGACGACATCCGGCCCGAGGATCATCAGTTCAAGAGCCATGGCGTCACCGTGATCGTCGACCCCAAGAGCATGCCGTACCTTGACGGGACCCAGCTCGATTTCACACGCGAGGGTTTGAACGAGGGTTTCAAATTCAACAATCCGAACGTGAAAGACGAGTGCGGCTGCGGGGAAAGCTTCAACATATAAGACGTTCGCTCCCCGATGGGGCGAGTGACCGGCTCCCGCCGTTCCGAGCCCCGCCTCGATCCTTCCCGCAAGACGGGAGGACGACCATGATCGATTTTTCCCAAGACTACTTCGCGCTGTTCGGCTTGCCCGCGCGCTATCGGTTCGATCCGGCGGAGCTCGATGCCGCATACCGCAAGCTGCAGACGGAAGTGCACCCCGACCGATTTGCTTCGGCGGGCGACGACGAGCGCCGGCTCGCGCTTCAATCGTCATCTCGCGTCAACGAGGCGTATCGCGCGCTAAGGAGTCCGCTGGAGCGTGCCAATTACCTCCTGCTCCTGCGGGGCGTCGACGCATTGGCGGAAACGGACACCGCGCTTCCGCCCGAGTTTCTCGAGCAGCAACTGGAATGTCGCGAATCGGTCGCCGACGCGATTGGCCGGGGCGACGCGCGCGCGCTCGACGGCCTGCAGAAAAGCATCGAGGCGGCCGCGGCGAAACTGGAGCTGGAGCTCGCCGAGCAGCTCGATCTTCCGGAGGTGCCGGCGAAGGCCCGAGTAACGCTTCGCAAGCTCAAGTTCCTGTCGAAGGTCGCCGCCGACATCGCGGCGGCGATCGCCGAGATCGACGACTGATGGCGCTGCTTCAGATCGCCGAGCCGGGCGAGGCGCCGGCTCCCCATCAGCATCGACTGGCGGTCGGCATCGATCTCGGCACCACCAATTCGCTGGTGGCGACGGTTCGCAGCGGGATCCCAGTGGTGTTGCCCGACGCGGACGGACGGCCCCTGCTGCCCTCGGTCGTGCGCTATGGCGACGACGGAGTCTCGGTGGGATTCCCGGCACAGGAGGCGCAGGTGCACGATCCCCAGAACGCGATTGTGTCGGTAAAGCGCCTCATGGGCCGCGCGTTGTCCGATCTGTCGGATGTGCGGCGGTTCCCGTATCACTACACCGATCTTCCGGGCATGGTGCAGATCGAGACTCGCGCTGGAAGCAAGAGCCCGATTGAGATTTCCGCCGAAATATTGAAAACGCTGCGCCTTCGCGCCGAGAAGAGCCTTGGCGGCGAACTCGCCGGCGCCGTGGTGACGGTACCGGCGTATTTCGATGATGCACAGCGGCAGGCGACGCGCGACGCGGCGCGACTCGCCGGCCTGAATGTTCTGCGACTTCTGAACGAGCCAACCGCTGCCGCGATCGCGTACGGCCTCGACAACGCGTCCGAAGGGATTTATGCCGTCTATGATTTGGGCGGCGGCACTTTCGATCTATCGATTCTGAAGCTCTCGCGCGGCGTCTTCGAGGTGCTGGCCACCGCCGGCGATACGGCGCTGGGCGGCGACGATTTCGATCACCGCATCTACTGCTGGGCGCTGGAGACCCAAGGTGTCGGCCCGGTGTCGCCAGCGGATACCCGGCTGCTGATGATGAGGGCGCGGGAAGCGAAAGAGAACCTGACCAGCCACGGCTCGTCCACCCTGCTGGCCACACTGTCTTCCGGCGAAACGATTTCCGCGACGCTGACCGCGGAAACATTTACCTCGATCACGCAGACCCTGGTCGGCAAGACGCTTGCGCCGATCAAAAAGGCGCTGCGCGACGCGAAGCTTGCGACGACCGATATCAAAGGCGTGGTCATGGTCGGCGGCGCGACGCGTATGCCACAAGTGCAAAAGGCGGTGGCGGAATTTTTCGGCCAGCCTCCGCTGAACAATCTCGACCCCGATCAGGTCGTCGCGCTGGGGGCGGCGATCCAGGCCAACGTCCTCGCCGGAAACCGCGCGCCGGGTGAAGACTGGCTCCTGCTCGACGTCATTCCGCTGTCGCTGGGTCTGGAAACGATGGGCGGCCTGACCGAGAAGATTATTTCGCGCAACTCCACCATCCCCATCGCCCGTGCGCAGGCGTTCACGACCTTCAAGGACGGCCAAACGGCGATGGCGATCCACGTCGTTCAGGGGGAGCGAGAGCGGGTCGACGATTGCCGCTCGCTGGCACGATTCGAATTGCACGGCATCCCGCCGATGGTGGCTGGCGCCGCGCGGATACTCGTCTCCTTTCAGGTCGATGCCGACGGCCTGCTGTCGGTCACCGCGCGCGAGGAGACGACCGGAGTCGAGGCCGCCATTACGGTGAAGCCATCGTATGGATTGTCCGACGCTGAAATCGCCCGGATGCTGGAGGAATCGCATGCCAACGCCGCCGCCGACATGACCGCGCGCGCACTTCTGGAAGCGCGCGTCGATGCCGCACGCATCATCGACGCGACCGAGAGCGCGCTGGCAGCGGACGCCGAGCTGCTGGCCGCCGATGAGCGTGCCGTGCTCGACGATGCGATGAAGCGGCTGCGGCGTTTGATGGAAGAGAAGAGCGCCGATCGCCGGGCGCTGGTCGAGGCCACCGTGGCGCTCAATCGGGCAAGCGAAGGGTTCGCGGGCCGGCGCATGGACCGCAGCGTGGCGCAGGCGCTGACCGGCCGCAGTATCGATACCTTGCGTTGACCTGATGCCGGAAATCGTCGTCCTGCCGCACGCCGAGCTCTGCCCCGAGGGCAAGACCTTCGAAGCCGAAACCGGCGTCTCGATCTGCGACAGCCTGCTCGACCGCGGCATTGAAATCGAGCACGCGTGTGAAAAATCCTGTGCGTGCACGACCTGTCACGTCATCGTGCGCGAGGGCTTCGATTCGCTCTCGCCGTCGTCCGAGGACGAGGACGATCTTCTCGACCGCGCGTGGGGTCTGACGCCGCTGTCGCGCCTTTCCTGTCAGGCCAAGGTGGGCGAGCAGAAGCTGGTGATCGAGATTCCCAAGTACACGATCAACTACGCCAAAGAGGCCACCAAATGAAGTGGACCGATATCCGCGCTATCGCGATTGCGCTCGCCGAGACCCATCCCGACGCGAATCCCAGAAGCGTGCTCTTTACCGACTTGAGGCGGTGGGTGCTGGAGTTGCCGGATTTCGACGACGACCCCAAGCACAGCGGCGAAAAAATCCTCGAGGCGATCCAGATGGCGTGGATGGACGAGGGCGACTTCGACGATTGAGCATTGCGAAAATCTGACGCAGGGCTTACGTAAGTTGACGTCGGCATCCTCAATTTCGTCATTCCCGCGAAAGCGGGAATCCAGTGTCTTTGACCAACGCCACTGGGACCCCGCTTGGCCGTTCCTCGAAACTTCGTCCTTCGGGCTCGTTTTCGCGGGGACGACGCATCTTTTGAGTCCGGCGCTGGCTTAGCTCAGCATCATTCAAACGAACAGATTCACCACCGCGTCCAGCCCGCAATAGTCGATCGCGTAGGTGCATGCCGCCCGAACGAGAGGCTTCGCGTGATAGGCGACGCTGATATCCGCAATGCCCAGCATGGGCAAATCGTTCGCCCCGTCGCCGATGGCGACCGTCAGGCCGTTGCCTGATGCATACTCGGCACGCAGCTCTCGCACCCGATCCGCCTTGACGCTCGCGTCGACGATCGATCCCTCGATTCGGCCGGTGAGCCTTCCGGCGATGACTTCCAGAGTATTGGACACGGCGTAGTCGAGACCAAGGCGCTGCTTCAGGCGTTCGGTGAAAAAGCTGAAACCGCCGGAGACCAGCAGCGTCTTGGCGCCGACCTTACGGAAGGTTGCGAGCATGCGCTCGGCCCCGGGCGAAAGCACGAGTCGTTCCGTGTAGACGCGCTCGAGGACGGAAACGTCAAGCCCCGCGAGCAGCGCTACACGGCGTACGAGGCTTTCGCCGAAATCGATCTCGCCGCGCATCGCCGCGGCGGTGATCGCGGCGACTTGAGCTTTGATTCCCTGCATATCGGCGATTTCGTCGACGCACTCGATGGTGATGAGCGTGGAATCCATGTCCATCGACACCAGCCGCACGCGGTCGAGGCGCTGGCCGGCAGGAACAAAGGCGAAGTCGAGATGCTCGTCGGCGCAGAAAGCCGCGGTGCTCGCCCACTTGCTGGCCCCTTCGAGTCGAAATGCCTGGGTGCCGCCACCCGGCACGCCGACGATGCGCGAGGCGCCCGTTCGCCGCGCGAGCTCCTTGAGCGCCGGCGTTGGGATATCCGGAGCCTGAATCACCAGCGAAAAGATCAGGGAGTCCGATCCCGGAGCGTTCACTGTGTCCATTCCTGTATCGCGAACGAAGCGCGTCGCGCGCTCTACTTTGACCTCGAAGCGCGCGCCTTTCTGACCGGCTGCGCCGCGGCGTCAGCCTCCCCATCGACGAGCACAAAGTCGATCTTGGTTGTCTCGAGATCGACGCGCGCCACCTTTACCGTGATGCGATCGGCGAGGCGAAAGCTCTTTCCGGTTCGCTCGCCGTTCATCGCGTGACGTATCGGATCGAAGTGGAAGTAATCGTTGCCGAGCTCGGTGACGTGCACCAGCCCGTCGACGTTGAGACCGTCGAGCGTGACGAACAATCCGAAGTGTGTGACGCCGCTGACCGTGCCGGCGAAGACTTCTCCGATACGATCCTGCATGAAATAGCACTTGAGCCAGTTCTCGACGTCTCGCGTCGCGTCGTCCGCGCGGCGCTCGGTCAGTGAGCAGTGCACTCCCAGCTCCGGCCAGGTCGAGCCCGATGGGCGATAGCGCCCGCCGGCAAGACACGCCTTGATGCAGCGGTGGATCAACAAGTCCGGGTAGCGCCGGATCGGCGAAGTGAAATGCGTGTAGGCGTCGTAGCCCAGGCCGAAGTGGCCCTCGTTGTCCGGGCTGTAGACAGCCTGCTGCAAGGAGCGCAGCAGCACCGTCTGCAACAGGTTGAAATCGGGGCGGCTCTTGATCTGGGCGAGCAGCTTGGCGTAATCGGCAGGGGCAGGATTATCTCCGCCGTCGAGCGATAGCCCGGAGCCGGCAAGAAATTCCTTGAGCGCGGCCAGTTTCTCAGGAGTCGGACCTTCATGCACCCGATAGAGCGCGGGATGTTTTTGCTTGAGCAGATACTCCGCCGCGCACACATTGGCCGCCAGCATGCACTCCTCGATCAGCTTGTGCGCTTCGTTGCGCACCACCGGCACGATGGACTCGATCTTGCCGTGCGGGTCGAACTTGAGCTCGAGTTCGGTGGTTTCGAAGTCGAGCGCGCCGCGCTGCGCGCGCGCCGCGGCGAGCACCTTGTACAGCGCGTACACGGTTTGGAGATGCGGCAAGAGCGCCTTGGCGTTTTTTTCCTTGGCCGTTGCGGGCTGCGATAACCACTCCCACACCTGCGTGTAGGTAAGCCTTGCGCGTGAATGCATCACCGCCGGATAGAAGCGGTAGCTGCGAATTTCGCCGCCTCCGGTGATTTCCATGTCGCAGGCTACGCACAGCCGATCGGCCTCGGGTTTCAATGAGCAAAGCTCGTCGGAGAGTTCGTGGGGCAGCATCGGAATCACGCGGCGCGGAAAGTAGACCGATGTGCCGCGGTCGCGCGCATCGGCGTCGAGGGCGTCGGCGTCATGTACGTAATGGCTGACGTCGGCGATGGCGACGATAAGACGGAAGTCCTTGCCGACACGCTCGCAATACACCGCGTCGTCGAAGTCGCGCGCGGTTTCGCCGTCGATCGTGACCAGCGGCAGCTTCGTGAGGTCGGTGCGGTCCTTGCGATCGGCTTTTTGCACCTCCTTGGGCATGCGGGCAGCCTGGCGCTTCGCCGCGGCCGAAAACTCGTACGGCAGATCGTGCTTGCGCAGCGCGATCTCGATTTCCATTCCCGGATCGGTGTAGTTGCCGAGAATCTGCACGATGCGCGCCATCGCTTCGCGGTGCGCCGAGGGCTGCTCGACAAGCTCGGCGACCACAACCTGGCCGGGCTTTGCCTCGCCGCGCATGTCCGGAGGCACGAGGATGTCCTGGCTGATGCGCTTGTTCTCGGCGACCAGGTACCAGATGCCTCGCTCCTCGTACACTCGACCGACGATCTCGCGATTGGCGCGTTCGACGACGTCGACAATCGCGCCTTCGGGACGTCCGCGCTTGTCGATCCCGATAATGCGAACCGTTGCGCGGTCGCCGTGCAATGCCTTGTGCATCTCCTTGGGGCCGAGGAACACATCCGCTCCGCCGTCGTCCGGGACAAGAAAACCGAATCCATCGGGATGCCCTTGAACCTTGCCCGTTACCAGATCGAGCTTGGCGACAACGCATAGCTGTCCCTTGCGGTTGGTCATCAACTGACCTTCGCGCGTCATCGCCGCGAGACGGCCTTCAAAAGCATCGCGCTCGGCGGATCCGACGACGCCGAGCGCAATCGCGAGCTCGTCGGCGCGCATCGGCACGCCGCGCTCGCGCAACATATCGAGTATCTGCTCGCGACTGGGAATATCTACATCGCCTTGCTTGCGTCGCGAACGGCGTGCAATTGCAGGCGACGCACCGGGTTCTTTCTTTGACAAGGAATGTTCTCTTTCGTAAAATTAAACGTTTGCTGTCGCCCAGATGGCGGAATTGGTAGACGCACTAGGTTCAGGTCCTAGCGGTGGCAACACTGTGGAGGTTCGAGTCCTCTTCTGGGCACCACGTTTCATCCTTCACGTCCGAAGATCCCGCATCCGATCCATTCGAGTTGCGCTCGTTAGCGCGCCGGCGCTTGTCACTTCTGGAGCCGCGCCTTCACACCTTCGGGTCGCAGATTGTCGTAGACCTCGAACGGCTGATGAATCCACGGATTGTCGGGCAGGTACTCGACGTAATAGTCTGGCTTGAACACCGAGCTTGCCTTGTACCAGACCACCGCCGTGCGAATGTCCGCGATGTGCGGGAAACGAAGCGGCAGCTCCTTGCGCACGGCGGCCAGCGTATGTCCCGAGTCGACCATGTCGTCGACCAGCAGCACTCGATCGCCGAGTCGCGGCGCGGTCATCGTCATATGTTCGGCGATGATCAGCTCGCCCTGCGTCGTCCCGCCGTCCGAGGTGTACGAGTGCGTCGACAGGATGGCGAGCGGCAATTCGTAGATGCGCGAGAGGACGTCTCCGACGCGCAAGCCTCCGCGCGCGATGCAGATGATCTGATTGAAACGCCATCCCGACTCGTGAACCTGAAGTGCGAGGCGTTCGACCAGTGTGTTGTATTCGTTCCAGCTGACGTGCAGGCTCATGGTCCCGGTCCTGGCGCCTTTAGTCCTGTCAATGGAACGGATGATGCATCAGAATCGTCTCGTCGCGCTCGGGTCCGGTTGAAACCATGGCGATGGGCACTCCGGCGAGCTGCTCGATGCGGCGGAGATAGGCGCGGGCATTCTGCGGCAGGTCGTCGAAGGTCTTGACGCCGAAGGTGCTCTCGTTCCAGCCCGGCAACTCCTCATAGACGGGTTTGCACTCGGCGACGGCCTCGGCGCCGGATGGAAGCAGATCCAGCCTCATTCCGGCGGCGGTGTACTCGGTGCAGATTCTGATCGGGCCGATCCCGTCGAGCACGTCGAGCTTGGTGATGCACAAGCCGTCCACGCCATTTAACTGCAGCGAGCGCTTGAGCGCCGGCAGATCGAGCCAGCCACAGCGGCGAGGTCTGCCAGTCACCGATCCGAATTCATTGCCGCGCCTGGCGAGCGTGGCGCCGATATCGTCTTTGAGCTCGGTCGGAAACGGGCCGGTCCCGACTCGCGTCGTGTAAGCCTTGACGATGCCGAGGACGTAGTCGAGCAGCTGCGGGCCGATGCCGCATCCGGAGGCGGCCGCGCCCGCAAGACAATTGGACGAGGTCACGTAGGGGTAGGTCCCATGGTCGATGTCGAGCAGCGCACCCTGCGCGCCCTCGAACAGCAACGAGCCACCGCGACGACGGACTTCCTGGATTCGCGCTGCGACGTCGGCGACCATCGGTTGCAATTGCGGCGCAAGCGCCAAGGTCGTATCCAGTGTCTCCCGATACGGGACGGCATCGCATTTGTAATATTGCGTCAGCACGAAATTGTGGAACTCGAGCAGCGGTCGGAGCTTGGCGGCGAAGCGGTCGGGATAGAAGACATCCTGCACGCGCAATGCGCGTCGCGCTATTTTGTCTTCGTATGCCGGACCGATGCCGCGCCCGGTCGTGCCGATCTTGGTCTCGGCCAATGACGCCTCGCGTGCCTGATCGAGTGCGACGTGATACGGCAGCACCAGCGGACACGCCGGCGAAATCGACAATCTCGATCGAACTTCTATCGCAGCGGATTCCAGCTCGGCGATCTCCTGCAGCAGCGCGGCGGGCGATAAAACGACGCCGTTGCCGATATAGACGCGTACGCTGGGGTGCAGAATGCCGGACGGGATCAGCCGCAAAACGGTTTTCTTGTCGCCAATGACCAAGGTGTGGCCGGCGTTGTGACCGCCCTGAAAACGGACCACGCCCTCAGCGTACTCCGTCAGCCAGTCGACGACCTTGCCCTTGCCTTCGTCACCCCACTGGGTGCCGATGACGACGACGTTCTTCCCCATGTTGATCCGATGCTGGCGTGAGTGTCGGCGAATCCGACCGGCGTTTTACTGCTGGGTGCCAACGAGTGCTGCGAGCTGGCGCAAGTCGAGCGTGAAGCCGGTCGCCGGCCGGGCCCGGCCAAACGCCTTGCCGATGCCGTCGTAGCGTTCGCCCCGTCCGATGGCGTTGGCTTCTCCGCCGGTGAATACCGAAAAGCTGGCACCGGTCTGGTAGTGGTAGCCGCGCAGATCCGCCAGGTCGACGTGCACCGCGTCGACCAGCGGCGCCGCGGATTCGGCCAGCGTGCTTAGAGCCGAGAGGGCGCTGTCGATCGACGGCGTGTCCGGAAGCCGTGCGCGGGCAGTGGCAAGCACTTCGTCGGCCGGGCCGTAAAGCGCCGGCAGCGCCATGAATGCATCGCGCCACGCGGCCGGCAACCTGATGGTGAGCTCCGCGATCGCCGGCACGTTCTTGGTTCGCAGCGCCGTGAAGAGCTCGCTGTCGGCGCTGTTGCCGGCAATGTGCGCGCTGTTGGCGAGGGCGCGGTACACCCCGACGTGGCCGAGGTCGACGTGCAAGGCACGGGCACCGGCGAGCGAGAGCGAAGAAAGCAACAGGCCCAGTACCTCGCAATCGGCGTCGATGTTCGCATCGCCATAGAGCTCGGCGCCGATCTGCAGCACTTCGCGCGTGCGTGCAAGCCCGGGCGCGACAGTGCGCAGCACGCTGCCGGCGTAGCACAACCGGGTCACGCCAGGCTCGTTCAAGAGGTGCGCATCGATGCGCGCGACTTGTGGCGTAATGTCGGCGCGCACGCCAAGCAGACGACCGGAGAGCGGATCGATCACCTTGAATGTCTGCAGCTCCAGATCGTGCCCGGTCCCGGTGAGCAGCGAATCGAGATGCTCGACCAGTGGCGGTTGGACCAGTCGATAGTGGTGATCGCGGAAGTGATCGATCAGCGTCCGCCGCAGTTGCTCGATGGCCTCGGCCTCGGGCGGCAGAATGTCCTCGATGTACTCGGGCAATACCCAGTTACGCATTGATAGCCATCAAGGTAATGACGCCGATGCCGATCGATACGAGCCCGATAAAGCGAAGCTGCCCGTCGGACAGCTGCGTCAAGCGGGTGAATGCCTCCCGCCAGACGCGCGGCGCGATCAAGGGCAATAACCCCTCGAGCACCAGCACCAGGGCGCATGCCGCCAGGAAAGCTTCCGGCACCGCGTGCTCCCGGTCAGATAGTTACTTGCTAGGGCGGCGCGGCGCAGCCCGGCCGCTGCCCGACTGCTTCAGATACTGGAAGAAATCGCCGCTTGGATCGAGCACCATGACGTCGCTCTTGTTCTTGAACGTCGCCTTGTATGCCTCGAGGCTTCGATAGAACGAGTAGAACTCGGGGTCCTGTCCGTAGGCGCTGGCGTAGATCGCGGAAGCTTTCGCGTCGCCTTCGCCCTTGGTCTTCTGCGCCTTCTTGTAGGCGTCGGCGAGAATCACCTCGCGCTGGCGATCGGCGTCGGCACGGATCTTCTCCGACTCGGCGCCGCCTTGCGAGCGGAGCTCGTTGGCGACGCGCTTGCGCTCGGATTCCATCCGTTGGTAGACCTGTGCGAGCACTTCGTCAGGCAGTTCGACACGGCGCAAGCGCACGTCGACGATTTCGACGCCTATCGTCCTCGCGTCGGCGTCGGCTTTCTGTCGCGCTTCGTCCATGATCTTGTAACGCTCGGCCGAGATCGTCTCGTGGATGGTGCGCTTGTTGATCTCCTGCGCGAGGTTGGCGCGGATCGTCTGCGCCAGGCGGCGCTTGGCGGCTTCCTCGTCGCCGGTCACGCTCTGGTAATACTTGCGGACGTCGATGATGCGCCAGTAGGCGATGAAGTCGACTCGCAGCGGTTTCTTTTCCGAGGTCGTGATCCGATCGGGCTCGGGCGCATCAAGCGTCAGGATGCGACGATCGTAGAATTTGACGTTCTGTACCAGCGGTACCTTGAAATACAGTCCGGCCTCGGTTTTGGCGTCGATGAATTCGCCCAGCTGAAACTTGATCGCGAACTGTTTCTGATCGACCGTGTACAGCGACTGGGACAGGACCAATAAGGCCGCGACCACCAACGCGAGAATCGGCATCGCGGTTTTCATCGTGTATCCGCGCGGTCCCGGCTGCGCGGGAGGTCGCGGCCGCGGTTGGGGTCGAGCGTCACCGTGGCCTCCGGCGCGGAAGGGGTCACGCGAGGGTCGACGCCTGCCGTCGGGCCACTTCCTGCCTGCGTCTGCTTAAGGAGCTGATCCAAAGGCAGATACAATAGGCTGTTGCCGCTCTTCTGATCGATCAGCACTTTACTGGCGTTGCCTAGCACAGACTGCATCATGTCCAGATAAAGCCTCTCGCGCGTCACGCTAGGCGCCTTGGAGTATTCGACCAGCACCTGCCTGAAGCGGCTGGCGTCGCCTTCCGCTCTTTGCACGACGCTGGCGTTGTAGCCGTCCGCTTCCTGCAGCAGGCGCGACGCCATGCCGCGCGCGAGCGGAACAACGTTGTTCGCGTAAGCCTGGCCTTCGTTCTTTTGCCGTTCGAGGTCCTGGCTCGCCTTGACCGCGTCGTCGAATGCCGCTTGCACCTGTTCGGGCGGCTGCGTGTTCTGCAACGTCACTTTCTGCACGTAGACCCCGGTCTCATAGCGATCGAGCATCGCCTGCATCAGCTTTTCGGTTTCGGCGGCGATCTGCGCGCGTCCTTCGTAGAGAACGAAGTCCATCTTGTTGCGGCCGACGACCTCGCTGATGGCGGTCGCCGCAACCTGCGCCACGATGTCGTCCGGCTTGCGCGTCTTGAAAACATAATCCGCGGCATTCTTCAGGTTGTATTGCACCGCAAACTGAATGTCGATGATGTTCTCGTCATCGGTCAGCATCAGCGATTCCTTGGCGATCTTGTTCTTGGGATTGCTGTTGCGGTAACCGATTTCGACGGTTTTCACCTGCGAGAAGTCGACGACCTCGACCGCCTCGACCGGAAACGGAAAGTGCCATCGGAGCCCAGGCAGCGTCGTCTCGATAAAGCGGCCGAAATGCGTCACGACGCCGCGGCGCCCTTCGTCGACGATGTAGAAACCGCTTGCCAGCCAGACCAGAACGACCAGCGCCGCGAGCAAGCCGACGCCTCCTAGAGGCAATGACCGGCGAGGCGGCTCGCCGTCGCCGGGCGGCGTCGTACGGCCGAACATCTCGGAGAGACGACGGTTGACGTTACGCCAGATCTCATCGAGATCGGGCGGCCCGCTGCGGCCGCGCTTACCCCATTGCGGGTCGTTGAGGGACATGACGGATGCCTTGCGGCGGGCTTGGGCGGGGGTAAAGATTCTTATCGGGAAAGTCTAAAGCCGCGTCAGGCGGTCGCCGCCCGAATCACGGGGCGGGGGAACCGCTCGGCCAGCGCGGCGCGCATTTCGGGCACGCCGGCGCCGGTCAGCGCGCTCAGACGAACAGCGGCAATTTTACCATATTCGTCGCGCTCGACCCCGGGCGCATGTTCCGCGATATCGCACTTGTTCAACACCATAATCCGCGGAACCTCATCGGCGCCAATCTCAGAGAGCACCGCGTCGACGGCGGCAATCTGGCGCTCACGATCGGGATGACTCGCGTCGATCACGTGCAGCAAAAGGTCGGCGTCGACGGCTTCCTTCAGCGTACCTCGAAAGGCGGCAACCAGATCGTGCGGCAGGTCCTTGATGAAACCCACCGTGTCGGACATCACGATCGTTTCCGTGCTCGCCAACTCGAGTCGGCGCAGCGTCGTGTCGAGTGTCGCGAAAAGCTGGTTCGCGGCAAAGCTCTCGGCGCCGGTCAGGCGATTGAACAGCGTCGATTTGCCGGCATTGGTGTAGCCCACCAGCGCGACGTTGCGAACCGCGGCGCGCCGCCGGGCACGTCGCTGCGTCTCGCGCTGGCGGCCGACGTGCCGTAGCCGTTCCTTGAGCAACTTGACGCGCTGGCCGATCAGGCGGCGGTCGCTCTCGAGCTGAGTTTCGCCCGGCCCGCGCAGTCCGATGCCGCCCTTTTGCCGCTCGAGGTGGGTCCACCCGCGTACCAGGCGCGTCGAAAGATGGGCGAGTTGCGCGAGCTCGACCTGGAGCTTGCCTTCCGCGCTCTGCGCTCGCTGCGCGAAAATGTCGAGAATCAGGCTCACCCGATCGACGACGCGGCAGTCGAGCGAGCGCTCCAGGTTGCGCTGTTGCGCCCCGGACAAGGAGTGATCGAAGATCACGATGTCGGCACCGCTCTCGATGCGCCGGGCGGCGATTTCGGCGACCTTGCCGCTGCCGGCGAAAAGCGCCGGATCGGGCTTGGCGCGCCGGGCAGTGATCACCTCCGTCACGGTCGCCCCGGCCGAGAGCGCCAGCGCTTTCAGCTCGTCCAGACGCTCCGGAAGGTCGCCCTCGCCGAAATCGATTTCGACCAGCAGCGCGCGATCGCCACCTTCGGGACGCTCAAGCATCGTGGATAGGCAGGTCCGGTATCATCCGGCCGAGTCGAACGCGGGCAGGCTCACGCGAAGCCGCGGGCCGATCGATCGACCGACAGATGCGGATCAGGCTTCGCGATCGTTTTCGTGCGGGGGCATCGTAACGGCGCGCGCGGGAACGACGGTCGAGATGGCGTGCTTGTACACCATCTGCGTAACCGTATTCTTCAGCAGCACGACGTACTGATCGAAAGACTCGATCTGTCCCTGCAGCTTGATGCCGTTGACGAGGTAGATCGAGACCTGTACGTGCTCCTTGCGGAGAGTGTTCAGGAACGGGTCTTGTAGCATTTGCCCTTTGTTGCTCATTGCTGTTGCTCCGCTTATTGTTGGAAGCTTTGAAGCTGCTGCGCTCGCGGTACCGCATTGCTCGCCACGGCCGCGAATTGGCCACCGCTGGCCGCAACGCCTGCCCAAGAATACTGCCGGCCGGCACGGCGGTTTGGCCGGATTCCAGGTGCTATTTGGAACGTCGGGGCTTGCGACGGGCGGCAGACCCCGCATAAGGGTTGGCGCCGGTCTTGAATTGTATCCTAAGCGGCGTTCCCTGCAGTTTGAACACGTCGACAAAGAAATGTTCCAGGAAGCGGCGGTAGGTCTGCGGGATGGCTCCCAGCGCCGATCCGTGGATCACGATCACCGGTGGATTCATTCCTCCCTGATGGGCATAGCGCAGCTTCGGCCGCACCATCCCGGCGCGCGGCGGCTGCTGTAACGCAACGGCGTCGGCGAGCGCGCGGGTGAGCTTGGGCGTCGGAAGTTTGGACATTGCCGCGGCATACGCGCCGTCGACGGAGCGCAACAGCGGTCCGATCCCTTTCCCGTCGCGCGCCGAGATCGTATGCATCTTGGCGAAAGCGAGGAAGCCCAGCTTGCGGCCAAGCTCACGCTTGATTTCGGCACGTTCCTGGGTGCCGATGTCGTCCCACTTGTTCACCGCCACCACCAGCGCCCTTCCGGCGTCGAGGATGTGCCCGGCGATGTGCGCGTCCTGCTCCGATATCTCGGCTTGCGCGTCGAGCAGCAGGACGACGACGTTGGCATCCTCGATCGCCTGCAGCGTCTTGATCACCGAAAACTTTTCGATCGCTTCGAAGACCTTGCCGCGGCGGCGCACACCCGCGGTGTCGATGAGCGTGTAGTGGCGGCCGTCGCGATCGAAGTCGAGATAGAGCGCATCGCGCGTCGTGCCGGGCTCGTCGAACGTGATCACCCGTTCCTCGCCGAGCAGTGTGTTGACCAATGTCGACTTGCCCACATTGGGTCTGCCGACGATGGCGACCTTGATCCGCGATCCGTCGTCGCTGCCGGCTGCGTCGGTCGGATCGTCAGCGCTCTTCGCAGGGCAGAGGGCCAGGGCGATGTCGACCAGATCGCGCACGTTTTCGCCGTGGGCCGACGAAATCGGCAGCGGCGTCCCCAGCGCGAGCTCGTGGAACTCGGCCGTGACTCGCTCGGGCGCGATCCCTTCCGCCTTGTTGACCGCGAGGACGACCGGACGGCCCGAGCGGCGAAGAAGATCGGCGATGTTGCTGTCCTGTGCGGTCAGACCTTCGCGGCCGTCGACCAGGAAAATCACCGCATCGGATTCGGCGATCGCCTGCCGCGTCTGCTTGGCCATGGCGTGCATGATGCCGCTCTTCACCTTGGGCTCGAAGCCGCCGGTGTCGACCACTAGATAGGGCCGGTCGGCGCCCCGGCCGCGGCCGAAATGACGATCGCGAGTCAGGCCGGGAAAATCCGCGACCAGCGCGTCGCGCGACTGAGTCAGTCGATTGAAAAGGGTCGATTTCCCGACATTGGGACGTCCGACGAGAACGAGGGTGGGAAGCATCGGTCGTGCAGCAAGGAGCGAAGGCGCTTTTGGCCTGAACGCGGGAGCGCTGGCGCTTAGCGTGCGCTGGCGCTGATCAGCGTGCCGCCCCTCGACTGCCAGATCGCAGCGCTGCCCACTGCCACCGGTTGCGATAGCGCGCCAGAGCCGTCGGTCGCAATGCGGCCGACCAGATTGCCGTCATTGCGGTCGAGCAAGTGCAGGTAGCCCTCGCCATCGACGACACCGACATATTCGCCGACGACGACCGGTCCGCTGGGAAAGCGGACGGCAAGCTTGTCCTGTTTCCAGATCGAGGCACCGGTCGCCTCGTCGAGTGCGTGTATCGAACCCTTGTCGTCCGTGACATAGAGGTAGCGGCCGTCAACGGCGATGCCGCCAAGGCTCGAGAAGTCGCGCGACCAGAGCAGTGTGCCGCGGAGGATGTCGAAACAGGCGACGCGCCCCTGGTATGCGGCGGCGCAAGCCTGGCGCATCTCGACCACCGGCGCGCTCGTGACATCGGCGATCCGCTCGAGCTCGGTCGCGCCTTTGGGGGTCGCGACGCTCGCCTCCCAGCCGAGGCTGCCGCTGGCGAGATCGAGCGCGAGCAGCTTGCCCCCGGCGGTGCCGGTGAAAAGGGCGCCACGACTGGCGGTGCCACCGGCAAAGCGACGCACCGTCAGCGACGGGTTGGTGCGCTGATAGACCCACTTTTGACTTCCGTCCGCTTCCGACAGGCCGTAGATCCGGCCGTCGAGCGCCCATACGATGATCTTACCTTCGGCGCCCTTGGGCGGCCCGGCAACTTCTGTAGACACCTTGACCTGCCACAGGGGCTTGCCGGTCGGATCGAAGGCGATCACGTCCCCTTTGGCAGTGCCGACGACGACTGCGGCGGATTCCGCGCCGACACCCGCCGACAACGACTTCTCGGCCTTGATCCGCCAGATTTGCTGGCCGTTCGCCGGGTCGACGCGGACGATCGTCCCGTCCGGGCTGGCCGCGTAAATGGCGTCGGGGCGCACCGCGGGGGCGAAGGCTTCGCCGCCCTTGGCGCCCAGCGGGACCTGCCAGTCGACTCGCGCCGTGACCTTGGCGTCGTAGCTCGGCAACGGTCCGGGCTTGGGAGGGCTGCGGCCGATACCGAGCCAGGACAATGAAGGCGGTGGAATGGAGGGGAACGACGTCATCCACGAAGGCAACGACTGGCAGCCGGCCAGCATCAGTGCACCCAAGGCGATCAGCGAGCTGCATCTGGACCCGACTGCGCGGGTCATTGCGCGCCTCCGAGCGCGTCGAACTTGACCTGCACAAAAGCACGGTAGGGGGATTTCGGGTCGATCTTAGCCAATGCGGTCTCGTACGCCGCCTTTGCCTCGGCGTTTCTTCCCGCCGCGGCAAGGATGTCGCCCTTGAGATCGGCATAGAGGCCGCTGAACGCGTCGTCGACCTTGATGTCGAGTATCTTCAGCGCGTCGTCGTATTGTTTCTCATCGAGCATGGCCTGAGCAAGGCGAAAGCGCGCGATCGTCTTCAGCTCATCCTCGGACGCATGATCGACGACCCACTGCAACTGCGAGCGAGCACCGGCCTTGTCCCCGCTGTCATAGAGCATCTTCGCGTAGAGCAAGGCTGCACGCGGTGCATACGCGGTGCGGGCGAAGCGGTCCACAATCTGTGACGCGGGCTCTTTTGCCTTGGAGACGTCGTTGGTGCGCGCCGCCTGGCTCACCGCCTGATAGAGGACACTCGCCTGCTCGGCCTGCGTTCGTTGATACCAGCGCCAGCCTTGCACTCCAATGACGACCAGCGCGACGACGAGGATGGCGGCGCTGACGTATTTGGAGTTCTGCTCCCACCACGCCTTGAGGTCGTCGAGTTTTTCCTGCTCTTCGAGATCGTAGACTGCCATCTTGGTTCCTAGGTTTAATAATCGCCGAGCGTTTCACGAAGCTCGCGCGGGCGCCGGTCGGCTGTCAGGAAAGGCTCATTGCAAAAGTTTCGCGTCATGCGCCGCGGGAGCGATGCGCAGCGCGATCTCCTCCGGAGGCAGTGCGACCTGCTCGCCGGAATCGCGCAGGGGCTTGACCGCTACCATGTTGGCCGCGGCTTCGTCATCGCCGACGATGAGCGCGAACCGCGCGCCGCTCGCATTCGCGCGCCGCATCTGCGCTCCGAAATTGCCGCCGCCGGCGTTAACGACGATCGCCAGTCCGGCGTCGCGCAGATTCTCAGCCACCGACAGCGCGAGACGCGTCGCGCGATCGCCGACATGAACTACATACGCGTCTGGCGCATCGTTCGCGGTGCGTCCGGCGTCCTGCATGAGCATCAGCACGCGCTCGGTGCCGATGGCGAATCCGCAGGCCGGCGTCGGTTTGCCGCCCAATTGGGTGAAGAGCCCATCGTAGCGGCCCCCTCCGCCTATGGTGCCCTGCGCGCCGAGGCGGTCCGTCATCCACTCGAACACCGTTCGGTTGTAGTAGTCGAGCCCGCGCACGAGACGCGGATCGACGGTGAACGCGATTCCCGCGTCGCCGAGCAGCTGCTGCAGACCCTCGAAGTGCGCCCGCGTAACGGTCCCAAGTCGCTCGAGCAGACGCGGGGCCCCCGCAATCAACGACTGTAGCGCAGGATTCTTGCTGTCGAGGATGCGCAGGGGATTGGTGTGCAGGCGGCGTTGCGAATCCGCATCGAGCTCGTCGGCGTGCGCGCTGAAATACTCGACCAGTTCGGCGCGGTGCGCACGGCGCTCCTCGGGATCGCCGATGGAATTGATGTGCAGCACGATCCCGTCGAGGTCCAGCTTGCGCCAAAGGCGGTGCAGCATGACTATTTGCTCGGCGTCGACGTCGGGTCCTTCGAAACCGAGCGCTTCGGCGTCGAACTGGTGGAACTGGCGATAGCGGCCTTTCTGAGGACGCTCGTGCCGGAACATCGGCCCGGTCGTCCAGACGCGCTGCGGGCGTTCATATGTGAGGCTGTGTTCGATTGCCGCGCGAACGATGCCGGCGGTCGCCTCGGGGCGCAGCGTCAGACTCTCGCCGTTGAGCCGGTCCTCGAAAGTGTACATTTCATGTTCGACGACGTCGGTGACCTCGCCGATCGCCCGCACGAACAGCGGTGTCGCTTCAACCAACGGCACCTGCATGTAGCGATAGCCGTACTGACTGGCGACGTCGCGCACCGCGGCGTCGAATTGCAGCCACGATGGCGCCGCGTCGGGCAGCACGTCGTTCATGCCGCGGACGGCCTGGATCCTCCCGGCCATGGGGCTAGTTACCGTCCACTAGCTGACCGCCTTGACCGCGATGGCAATGGTATTGGTTCGGGCGGTGGGCTTGAGGTGCGCCGCTGCCGGCTCGCCGCCATAGGTCGCGCGAACGTAATCGGCAACGATCTGCTGGAACTCTTCGGCGATGAGCTCGCCCTTGAGCGTGACCGTCTTCTGACCATCGACGTAGACCGGCGCGACCGGGACTTCACCGGTGCCGGGCAGGCTGATGCCGATGTTGGCCATTTTCGATTCGCCCGGCCCGTTGACCACGCAACCCATGACCGCCACGGTCATGGTCTCGACCCCGGGATAGCGTGCGCGCCAACCTGGCATCTGCTCGCGCAGGTACGCCTGGATTTTTTCTCCGAGCTCCTGGAATACGGTGCTGGTGGTGCGCCCGCACCCTGGACAGGCGGTAACCTGAGGCGCGAACGAACGGAGCCCCATCGTCTGCAGAATCTCCTGCGCGACGAGAACCTCGCGGGTGCGATCGCCGTTGGGCTCGGGCGTGAGCGAAACCCGGATCGTGTCGCCGATCCCCTGCTGCAGCAGCACGGCCATCGCCGCGGTCGACGCGACGATGCCCTTGGATCCCATTCCGGCCTCGGTCAAGCCGAGATGCAACGGATAATCGCAGCGACGCGCAAGCTCGGCGTAAACCGCGATCAGGTCCTGCACGCCTGAAACCTTGCATGAGAGGATGATGTAATTCCGGCTAAGCCCGAGCTCCTCCGCGCGCTGCGCGCTGCCGATCGCGGAGCTGACCAAGGCCTCGCGCATCACGTGCGCTGCATCGAGCGGGGCCGCGGAGCGCGCGTTCTCGTCCATCATGCGCGCAAGCAGATCGGCGTCCAGGCTGCCCCAGTTGACGCCGATCCGCACAGGCTTGTTCCACTTCAGCGCCTGCTCGATCATGATCGCGAATTGCGAGTCGCGCTTGCTGCCCTTACCGACATTGCCCGGGTTGATGCGGTATTTTGCCAGGGCCTCCGCGCACGCCGGAGATTCGGTTAGCAGCTTGTGGCCGTTGAAATGAAAGTCGCCGATCAGCGGTACGGTGCAGTCGCGCGCCGCGAGCCGGTCGCGGATCAAAGGCACGGCTTGGGCGGCGGCGGAGGTATTGACCGTGACGCGCACCAGCTCCGAACCGGCATCTGCGAGAGCCTTGACTTGCGTGACCGTCGCGGCGACATCGGCGGTGTCGGTGTTGGTCATTGACTGCACGACGATCGGCGCGCCGCCGCCAACGGCCACGCCGCCGACATTCGCACTGCGCGTAGCGTGCCTTGGCATGATGGAGGTTTCGATGGTGCTCATGGGCATCAAGGGAAATGAGGAACGAAGTCTATTGAAGCGTGAGGCGCGCGACGTTTTGGCGCGTATACGGCGAAAGGTCGATCGATTTTCCGCGGTAAACCAAGGTCACGACGTGCGCGTTACCGAGAACGATGTCGAATGGCGGTGCGCCATCGACCGGCTCGATCGATCCCGCAGCCACCAGGCGCGAGACGACGGTCTGGCCACTGCGATCGCGGATCTCCGTCCACGACGGACCTCGATACGTAAGCAACAGCGTCCCGTCGCCGGGCGCCGCACTTGCCGGGAACGTCGCGCCGCCGGCCGGAGTGGCGACCGAATCGAGTGTCGACGCTGCGAGCGGAGCGCTTTGCGGTCCCGCGCTTTGTAGTGTCGCTGCTGGCGGTGTTGTGGCTTGCGCTCCCGCGGTTTGCGAGGGGCTCGCGAGCGGATTGGGGAGCGCGACCGCAGGCGCAGTTGTTGACGGCGCGCGACGATCCGTGGCGTCGGAGATGCTTCGCGCAGGCTCGGCATTATTCGACAGTCCGCCGCGATACCACTCGTACGCTGCAGCGGCAATGATGCAGCCAATCAGAATCAGCGGGATCAGCCAGCGGCCGAGTCCGGCCTTTGGTGCGGTCGTACTGGGCAGCTCGCCCATCACCGCCGCGGTCGAATGCAGTGTCGGCGACCCGAGCGCGGGCGCCTGCGCGACATCGGGCAGATGCGCAAGCAAGTCCTGCGCGTCGAGATGCAGCAGGCGTGCGTAATTGCGTACGAAGCCGCGGCTGAACGTGCGCCCCGGCAACTCACCGAAGCTCTCGTCCTCGATCGCCTTGACCTGCCGCGGCGCCAGTTTCAGTTGCTGCGCGACCTGGTCGAGCGAGAGCCCCGCTGCCTCGCGCGCGGCCCTGAGGAGCGCACCGGCTCCTGCCGCCCCGGCGACAGGCAGCCCGTCGACATCGTTTGGCAATTGCTCCTGCGCTGCCGTCACTCGCAAGCCTCGGTGGTAATGGCTTTGGTTTCGACCGAATCCGGAAAGCGATTGCGCAGCTGTGTTATGTACGACATCTCCGCCTGCCTGTCCCCCAGCTTGCGTTCGATACAAAGCCCGAGATACATGGCCTCTGGCGGCGGCGTCGTGGTCTGCATCACCGGCCTCATCCATTTGCGCGCTTCATCGTAGCGCGCCTCTTTGTAGGCTATCAACGCGACGCCATAGCTCGCCAACGCATTGCCGGGCTGGGCAGTAAGCGCGCGGCGGAAATAGGATTCGGCAAGCCGGATCTCCCCGATCGTCTGTGCACAGCGCCCGGCATTGACGAGCGCGATTTCCGGCGTTCGATACAGGGAATTGGCCACCGCAATTTCGAACTGCGCCAATGCTTCGCGCTCACGCTTGTGCTGGCACAGGTACCACCCCCAGTTGTGGTGAACGTCGGAATCGTTGGGCGCAAGCGCGAGCGCGCGCTCGAAGCTCTGCTCCGCCTTGCGGTCGTCACCCAGCACGGCGTAGACCAGCCCGTAGAGGTTGTACGCGGGTGCGTAGCCGGGGTCGGCCGCCACCGCGAGCTTGAGCTCCTCGATTGCGATGTCCATCTGCGCGCGTTCGTAATAACCTCCCGCCAGATCGGTGTGCATCCGTGCTCTCTCGACCGGGCTCGCCTGCTGCTGCGGCGGCGGCGCCTCGCGCGGTTGTGGCTCGGGCGCTTTCGGCGTGGTGCTGCAACCGGCGAATATCGCCAAGGCGAAGATAGCGATTAGAGCGCGAGAACGGTAACTACCGCGAATGGGCATGAGTCAAGGCCTCGCGACAGGTTGAATTCGGTGCAGGCGCCGCTTGGTCCTGTCCTGGATCTGGCCGGCAAGCTGACCGCACGCGGCGTCGATATCTTCGCCTCGCGTTTTACGAATAGTGGCGACCATGCCTGCGTCCTGAAGTATTCGCTGAAAGGCGACGATGCGGTTTCGCGAGCTGGTCCGGAATTCGGTATTGGGGAACGGATTGAACGGAATCAGATTGAATTTGCACGGTACGTCGCGAACCAGCGACGCAAGTTCGCGGGCTTGCTCGAGCGCGTCGTTGACGTGGTCGAGCATCACGTACTCGAAGGTCACGAAGTCGCGCGGCGCGCGCTCGATATAACGCAGGCACGCGTTGAGCAGCAGGCGAATCGGATACTTGCGGTTGATCGGCACCAGCTGGTCGCGCAGCGAGTCGTTCGGCGCGTGCAGGCTGACCGCGAGGGCGACCGGGCAATCCTCGCGCAGGCGATCGAGCGCCGGCACCAGCCCGGAGGTCGAGAGTGTCACGCGGCGCCGCGAAAGGCCGTACGCGTTGTCGTCGAGCATGATCCGCATCGCCGTGATCACGTTGTCGTAGTTGGCCAAGGGCTCGCCCATGCCCATCATGACCACGTTGGTGATCGGATGCCGGCCTCGGCCCTTTTGTACCCATGGAGCGGTAATATCGCCGGCAAGCAACGCGCGGTTCGCGATCCAAAGCTGGCCGATGATTTCGGCAACGGACAGATTGCGATTGAAGCCTTGCTTGCCGGTCGAGCAGAAGGAGCAGTCGAGCGCGCAGCCGGCCTGCGAGGAAATGCACAGCGTGCCGCGGTAGCGCACTTGTGTGTTGGCGGTGGGACCCGCGAAGCGGGATCGGCCAGCGGAGGGGATGGCAGCGACCGCTTGCGGATCCGCTTCAGAATCGCTGCGCCAGTCGTCGCGGGGGCGCCCCGGAGCGTTGGCCGAGGGACCCGCGAAGCGGGGTCGGCCAGCGGAGGGGATGCCAGCGACCGCTTGCGGATCCGCTTCAGAGTCGCTGCGCCAGTCGTCGCGGGCGCCCTCCGGGATATACACCGCCTCGACGGCATTGCCGCTACCGACGTCGAGCAGCCACTTGCGCGTGCCATCGCTGGCGATCGCGTCGCGCACGACGAGAGGCGCCCGGATCTCGGCGTCGATCATCAGCGCATCGCGGGTGGTCTTGGCCAAATCGGTCATCGACTCGACGCGGTCGGCAAGCGCATGATGAATCCAACGCAACGTCTGCTTGGCGCGAAACGGCTTGTCGCCGCGTTCGGCAAAAAATGCAGACATCGCCGATTGATCGAAGTCGAGCAGGTTGATCATGTGGAAGGTCAGCGCAGCGGTGCGGCAATCGAGCAAAAAGGCATGTCTTTTTTCCGGTACTCGCCGATGCGTTTCAACGTTTCCTCGGATCGATCGCCAGCGACGAGAAGAAGTATGCAATTTCGTGCTTGGCGGTTTCCGGTGCGTCCGAGCCGTGGACGGCGTTGTGGTCGATCGACTCTGCAAAATCGGCGCGGATGGTTCCCGGCGCAGCCTTTTGGGGATCGGTCGCACCCATCAGCTCCCGATTCAGGGCGATCGCGTTTTCGCCCTCGAGCACCTGGATCATCACCGGAGCCGAGCTCATGAAGTCGACCAGACCGCTGAAAAAGGGCCGTTCGCGATGAACCGCATAAAAGCCTTCCGCTTCGTCGCGGGACAGCCATGTCATCCTGGCAGCGACGATCTTGAGCCCCGCGCCCTCGAAACGAGTATAGATCGCTCCGATGACATTTTTGGCAACTGCGTCCGGCTTAATGATGGAAAGCGTGCGTTCTACCGCCATTCTTGCGCTCCGACCGAATAAATGCGAGGAAATTCAAGATTATATCATGACTCGAGCGGTCGACTGCGGGGCGTGCGCGGCGAAAACGCCTGGCCGGGCAGGGGTCCAAAAGCAAAGGCGGGATGAAGCCCCCGGCTTGCGCGATCGACCGGGATCGACAAGTGGCCCCATCATCCGCACGGCAAGCGTCTACGCGGACTAACCAAAGCGTGCACGAAATGAACTATCGGCGCGGCCGGTTGGTCGGTCGCGCGGTCAATTCAAGCAACGACGAGGCGGCCTTCCCTTCCTGCGGAGGGATACCAGATCAGGCGCAATCCTTTTTCGCCGGCGGCAGCCTGAAACGCGACATCCACGCCGATCCCGGGTACCGCCGCGAGCTCATCGCCACACCAGACGAGCGGCAATGCCTCGCGCTGCCACACGGCGAGCTTCGCCGATTGCAACAGCTTCTTGACCGCATGCCGCGGGCGGTTTGCTGCTAGCCGGATCCGCTCGCCGCCGCTGCGCGAGCGGACAGTCACCGGCGAGAATGAGAGCTTGGCGAAAGCCACGCCTTCGCCGTCAGCGGGCTCGAATGCAAGGATGCCACCCGGCAGATGAACTTCGGGCGCGCCTTCCCACGCGACGGTAAAGGGCGCAGTGATGGGAGGGTGCACGACAACGCGCCCGCGAAAGCAGCCGATCTCGGCACCGTCGTGTGCGATACGCGTGCGCGCGTCGGCAGAAGCGCTGCGCAGTTGCCGCAAGAGGTCGGCGAGGCGCGCGTCCGTTGGCGGGCGCAAGCCCTCGCGGCGGAGGAACCAGCGCAAAAGATTTGCGGCCCGAGCGTTCGACAAACCCGCCAGCTGGGCGCGATCCAACCCGACCTCATCGATGGCTCCCTCGGCGTCGAGTGCGGCAAGCTCGTCGAGCAGAGCGCTTGCTTCGGCTTGATGCGACGCGGCTCGGGCGAGGGTCGCCGGATAACCTTCGAAGGCCGTCGCGATACGTGGCGCGATTTCGTGCCGAAGCAGATTGCGACGGTGCTTGGTGTCGCTGTTGCTTTCATCCTCGATCCAGCCGAGGCGGCGTACCTTGGCGTAGGCGGCAAGCGTTGCGCGCGGGAGCGACAGCAGGGGCCGCAGCAGGGCGGGCGTGCCGCGCCGAACTGCCGGCATGGCGGACAGTCCTCGCGGCCCGGAGCCGCGCAACAGTTGCAGCAACACGGTTTCGGCCTGATCGTCGGCGTGATGCGCGAGGGCAATCACGTCGACGTCGCATGACGTGAAGTGCGCGTATCGCCCGGCCCGCGCCAGCGCCTCGAGGCTTTGACCGGGTTTACGCTTCAGGTGCAGCCGATGGACTGTCAGCGGCACCGTTCGCGATGCGCACTGTTCGGCGCAGAAGCGTGCCCAGTCATCGGCATTCGGCGACAGTCCGTGGTGAACATGGACCGCCGATAGCTCGAGTTGCCTGCCGGCGGAAACGTGCACCAGCGCGTCGAGCAGGACCATCGAATCGACGCCCCCCGAGAGCGCGACGGCGACTCGTGCGTCCGAGGCAACGTGGGCATCCAGCGCATCTGCGACGGCCGTGGTGACCGCGACAACGGCGTCGTCAGCCGGCGCTGAGTTCCTTGTATTTGCCATAGCCGAGCAGCTTGTCCTCGCGTGCTTCAAGCAGGGCGTCGAGCGGCCGCTCCTGCGACTGGCGCAGCGCCTCGGTCAGGGCTTTTTTCAGCGTGACCATCATCGCGGCGTGATCGCGGTGCGCGCCGCCGAGCGGCTCGTTGACGACTTTGTCGATCAGGCCGAGTGTCTTCAGCCGCGGCGCGGTGATGCCGAGCGTCTCGGCCGCTTCCTCGGCGTGCGACGCCGATTTCCACAGGATCGACGCACATCCCTCCGGCGAAATCACCGAGTACGTTGCATACTGGAGCATCAGTGTCAGGTCGCCGACGGCGATGGCCAGCGCTCCGCCTGATCCGCCTTCGCCGATCACCGTGACGATGATCGGCGTCCTCAGGCCGGCCATTTCGTAGAGATTGCGCCCGATGGCCTCGGACTGTCCGCGCTCCTCGGCACCGATGCCGGGGAACGCTCCCGGCGTATCCACCAGGGTGAACAAGGGCAGCCCGAATTTTTCCGCGAGCTTCATCAGGCGCAGCGCCTTGCGATAGCCCTCTGGCCGCGGCATGCCGAAGTTGCGATGGATTTTCTCCTTGGTATCGCGACCCTTTTGGTGGCCGAGCACCATGCAAGGCATGCCGTTGAATCTCGCCAGGCCGCCGACGATCGCCTGATCGTCGCCGTAACTGCGGTCGCCGTGCAGCTCGTGGAAATCGGTGAAGATCCCGGCGATGTAATCGAGTGTGTACGGGCGCTGCGGATGACGTGCCACTTGCGCGATCTGCCAGGAGGAGAGCTTGCTATAGATCTCCTTGGTCAGTTGCTGGCTTTTCTTGCTGAGGCGATTGATCTCATCCGAGATGTCGACCGCGGAGTCTTCGTGTACATAGCGCAGCTCGTCGATCTTGGCTTGCAGATCGGCGATGGGTTGCTCGAAATCGAGAAAGGTTTGTTTCATCGAGGCAGGTTCGACCGGCGTACCGGAGGCGAGGGCGGCATCATAGCGCAAAGGCACGGGCCGCCGCCATGATCCGCCATGGGGCCAGATCGTAGATCAGCCTGCGCCCGTTCGCAAAGTCTCTTCCTCCGGCAACCGACAAGTCCATATCAGGTCTGCCCCGCCGCCCTGTTCAAGCCGGGTCGGCCGGGCGCAGCATTTGAATGTGTACGATCCCGTCCTCGAGATACGGTTCGGACGCGGGTCGAAAACCGAAGTCTGCATAGAAGCTCTCGAGATAGCGCTGCGCCCCGATTCGAATGCCGTGCTGCGGATAGATCTGCGCTGATTTGCGCACGCCTTCGCGCATCACAGCCCGCCCGGCGCCGGTACGCCGAAAATCCGGGGCGGTAAGGACGCGGCCGATCGACGCCTCGGCAAACTTACATCCGGGTTGGAGCAGGCGCAAATAGGCCGCCAGCGCCTTGGCGCCGCCGCGCTCCACCCAGCCAAGCAGATGCCACGCTTCCCGGTCCGCGCCGTCCATGTCGAGAAACGCGCAGTGCTGTTCGACAACAAACACTTCGCTGCGCGCGCGAAGCGCGGCGTACAGAGCGTGTGGCGTGAGATCGGCGAATCGACTCCACTGCCAGGCTATTTCAGAGGGCATCGTAGGGCGACACGTGCGCGGAGTTTGCGGCCCGTTAAGTTACACTATGCGGCCGTCGCAATCGATCGTTTCTGGGCCTTATTCCGGTATTCGCATGGCAAAAGCGCATCGCATCGCTGTCATTCCCGGTGACGGCATCGGCAAGGAGGTCGTCCCCGAGGGCGTTCGCGCGCTCGAGGCCGCGGGTAAGAAGTTCGGGATCGCTTTCCAATGGGACGAGTTCCCGTGGAGCTGCGACTACTACGTCAAATACGGCCGCATGATGCCGGAGGACTGGTTCGAACAGATCCATCGACACGAAGCCATATTTTTCGGCGCCGTTGGTTGGCCGGCGACGGTGCCCGATCACATATCGCTTTGGGGCTCGCTGATTCAGTGGCGGCGACGGTTCGACCAGTACGTCAACCTGCGGCCGTGCCGTCTGATGCCGGGCATTCCATCGCCTCTCGCGAACCGCAAGCCGGGTGATATCGACTTCGTGGTCGTGCGTGAAAATACCGAAGGCGAGTACTCATCCGTCGGCGGACGGGTTTTCGACGGCACCGACCGGGAAACCGTATTTCAGCAAACGATCTTCACCCGCACCGGCGTCGACCGCATCCTCAAGTACGCGTTCGAGCTTGGAGCGACGCGTCCGCGCAAACACGTCACCTCGGCCACCAAATCGAACGGCATCTCTATCACCATGCCGTATTGGGACGAGCGCTTTCGCGCGATGTCGGCGCGCTACCCCGACATTCGAACCGATCAATTCCACATCGACATCCTGACTGCGCAATTCGTCCAGCATCCGGACTGGTTCGACGTGGTGGTCGGCTCCAACCTGTTCGGCGACATACTTTCCGACCTGGGCCCCGCGGTGTGCGGCACGATCGGCATCGCGCCGGCGGCGAACATCAATCCCGAGCGCATTTATCCGTCGACCTTCGAGCCGGTTCACGGTTCGGCACCGGACATCGCAGGCAAGGGCATCGCCAATCCCATCGGCCAGATCTGGTCTGCCGCGCTGATGCTCGAGCACCTCGGACACGCCACCGCCGCCGCGGCCATCGTGCGCGCGATCGAAACGGTGCTTGCCGACAAAGGTGCGCCGCGCACCCCCGATCTCGGCGGCAAGGACTCGACCGCCGCCGTGGGCAAGGCGATCGCGGAGGCAATTGCTTGAATCCCGCCCACGAGGCGCGAACGGCTTTTGTGGCAAGATAGGCGCCAAAGAACGAGACTGACGATAGTGTACCGAGTCAGAAGTTCCGAAGATAAAGGAGCGGATGAAAATGACTGTCAGGCAAGGCACGAGGCCGAAAGCGTACCTCTTGGTACGGTGAGGCCGAGTAACGCCGCATGACAGTCATTTTCGCCGCGAACTATCGAGCGAATTTCTGACTCGGTACACCAGGGAGCCATCGCAATGATCATCGGCATTCCACGCGAGACCCGCCCGGGCGAGACGCGCGTCGCCGCCACGCCCGAAACGGTCAAGAAGTTGGCCGCCAGCGGGAAGCATTCGCTGGTTGTCGAAACCGGCGCCGGAGTGCACGCCAGCATTCCCGACGCTGACTTTCAAACCGCCGGTGCGCGAATCGGCACCGTGGCGGAGGCGCTGAGCGCCGACATCGTCCTCAAGGTACGCGGACCGACCACGGAGGAGTTGCCGAAGCTCAAGCGCGGCGCGATGCTCATCGGCCTCCTCAATCCGTTCGATGCTGCAGCGATCGAGTCGATCGCTGCAACCGGCGTTTCCGGCTTCGCGCTCGAGCGGCTGCCGAGAATCAGTCGCGCGCAATCGATGGACGTGCTCTCCTCGCAGGCAAACATCGCCGGCTACAAGGCGGTGATAATCGCGGCCAACGTGTACGGGCGCTTCATGCCCATGCTGATGACCGCGGCGGGAACGGTGAAGGCCGCGCGCGTGCTGATCCTCGGCGTCGGGGTTGCCGGACTGCAGGCGATCGCGACGGCCAAACGCCTCGGCGCGGTGATCGAGGCTTCGGACGTGAGGCCGTCGGTCAAGGACCAGGTCGAATCGCTCGGTGCGAAATGGGTCGACGTTCCGTATGCCAACGACGAGGAAAAGAAGATCGCCGAGGGTGTCGGAGGCTACGCACGCCCGATGCCGCCGGAATGGATGGCGCGTCAGGCTGGAATCATCGCCGAGCGCTGCAAGGCTGTCGATATACTCATCACGACCGCGCTCATTCCGGGCCGCCCGGCGCCGAAGCTCATCCGCGCGGAAACAGTCGCCGCGATGAAGCCCGGTGCGGTCATTGTCGATCTCGCCGCCGAACAGGGAGGCAACGTCGAGGGGACCGAGATCGACCAGATCGTCACCAAGAACGGCATCAAGATTGTCGGCATTGCCAATCTTCCCGCGCGGGTCGCGGCCGACGCCAGCGCTCTCTATGCGCGCAACGTGCTCAACTTTCTCGCACTGTCGCTCAATCCCAAGACCGGCGACTTCAACGTCCCGAAAGACGACGAGATCATCGCTGCGACGCTGGTCTGCGAGAACGGCCACGTCGCGACCAAGCAGTGAATCGCGCGCCGCACAGGCGGCGCAAAAACTTGAGAGGAACATCATGACCTCAGGCGTTGATCCGATCGTCATCAACCTCATTGTGTTCGTGCTGGCGATCTTCGTGGGATATCACGTGGTCTGGGGCGTTACGCCGGCCTTGCATACGCCGCTCATGTCGCTCACCAATGCGATCTCCAGCATCATCCTCGTAGGCGCGATGCTCGCCGCAGGCGCCGCCGATCTGGACTGGGGCGGCTGGCTCGGCGTGGCAGCGGTGACCCTGGTGTCGATCAACGTCTTCGGCGGCTTTCTGGTGACGCAGCGGATGCTCGACATGTTCAAGAAGAAGGAACCAAAGGCCGGCGCGGCCAAGGAATAAGGGAAACCCATGAGCGCCAATCAACTCGCACTGTGGTACCTCGTCGCCGCGGTGAGTTTCATCCTGGCGCTCAAGGGCCTTTCCGGCCCGCACACCGCGCGCCGCGGCAATCTCTATGGCATGGTCGGCATGGCGATCGCCCTGCTGGTCACGCTGGCGCTGCTCTATTCGCACAGCAAGAACGTGCTGCCAATTCTTGGCGGCATGGCGATAGGCGCGACGATCGGCGCGATCGTCGCGCGCCGGGTGCAGATGACGCAGATGCCGGAGCTGGTCGCGGCAATGCACTCGCTGGTCGGCCTGGCCGCCGTATTCATCGCGATCGCCGCGGTCAACAATCCCGCGGCGATGGGACTGGACGTGCCGATCACCTTCGGACACAAGGTCGAGCTTTTCATCGGCACCTTCATCGGTGCGATCACGTTCTCGGGCTCGGTCATCGCATTCGGCAAGCTGTCGGGAAGGATCCGCAGCGCGCCGGTGACATTCAAGGGCCAGCATTTGGTGAATCTCGCGATCGGCCTTGCGATGATCGCTTTCGGCATCTGGTTCTGCATGGCGCCGGCTGCCACTCAGTGGATGCCGTTCATCATCATGACCGCGCTCGCATTCCTGCTCGGGTTCCTGCTCATCATCCCCATCGGCGGCGCCGACATGCCGGTCGTCATCTCCATGTTGAACAGCTACTCGGGCTGGGCTGCGGCGGGAATCGGATTCTCGCTCGACAACCCGATGCTGATCATCGCCGGGTCGCTGGTCGGCTCCTCAGGCGCGATTTTGTCGTACATTATGTGCAAGGCGATGAACCGCTCGTTCTTCAGTGTGATTCTCGGTGGTTTTGGCGGCGAGACGGCCGACGCCGCCGCGGACGCGGAGAAAAAGCCGGTCAAGAGCGGCAGCGCCGAAGACGCCGCCTTCCTTTTGTCCAACGCGGATACGGTGGTCATCGTTCCCGGCTACGGCCTCGCGGTGGCGCGTGCCCAGCACGCCGTGAAGGAGCTCGCGGCCAAGCTGACCGCCAAGGGAGTGACCGTCAAGTACGCGATCCATCCGGTCGCCGGCCGGATGCCCGGACACATGAACGTGCTCCTGGCCGAGGCCGAGGTACCCTACGACCAGGTGTTCGAAATGGAAGACATCAACAGCGAGTTCCCGCAAGTCGATGTCGCGCTGATCCTCGGCGCCAACGACGTCGTCAATCCGCTCGCGGAGCAGAAGGGCAGCCCGATCTACGGCATGCCGATTATCGAGGCGTACAAGGCGAAATCGGTCATCGTCAACAAGCGCTCCATGGCGTCCGGGTACGCCGGCCTCGACAATCCGCTTTTCTACATGGATAAGACCATGATGGTGTTCGGCGACGCGAAAAAGGTCGTCGAGGATCTGGTCAAGGCGATCGACTGACGCCGCTCCGCGCGGGTGTCCGAGGCGATTCGCGGCCTCGTATCTCGACTCCTACCGACGATTACCAAATTGGGTGACAGATTCCACAAGACTCGTCGTCCCCGCGAAAGCGGGGACCCATTTTGACTTTGTGTACCGGGAAAAATGGATTCCCGCTCAGTTACCAAAATGAGCGGGAATGACGATATTTGCGATCCGAGCGTCACGCATTTTCGTAATGCTCAATGAGTCAACATGGACCCCAATTGCGCGCGGATGACGCGGCTGTTTCCAATCGCCGCGACGCTCGAGCGTCTTGCTCTTGGATATCCGCGTGACCTGGATCCCTGCTGAAGCCTCCCCTCGAATGCTTGAATAGGGGCCGGATGATGCATCCGTGGTTCGCGAACTTCCAAGTCGCTGTACCGATCGAATGCAAAGAGCGATCTTGCCGTGATGACTGAAATTACACGCAAGCCTGCATTCTGGATCGCATTCGCCGTGATCTCCGCGTTGTCGGGTGCGTTCGCGTGGCGCTTTTTTCCGCAGGCGCTGCCGCTGATCAAGCTCGACGTCAAGATGACGCGCGATGACGCGCTCGATCGCGCGAGCGCCCTTGCCGGCAAGCTCGATCTGGCGCCGGTCGGCGCGCGGCGTGCGGCGTTGTTCACCCACGACGGAGTGACCCAGAACTTCGTCGAGCTCGATGCGGGCGGCAAGGCCAGATTTGCCGAGCTGCTGGCGGGAAACACCTACGCGCCCTATTGGTGGGAAGTGCGATTGTTCAGGCCGAATGAGACCGCCGAGGCGCGCGTGCGCTTCAGACCCGACGGCTCACCGTATGGATTTCAGCTGAAGGTGCCCGAAGCGGAACCTGGCGCGGCGCTCGAGGCTGGCGCGGCGCGCGCCATCGCGGAGGCTCGCGCTGTCGGGGACTGGGCGATCGACTTCGCGCCCTACAAGCTGCTCGAGCACTCCGATGTGCGGCGGTCGGGCGGTCGCGTCGACCATGCTTTTGTCTACGAGCGCGAGCAGGAAACGCTCGGTGACGGCCGCTTCCGGCTGCGGCTTGGCGTTGCGGGCGACCGTCTCTCCGAAGTCTCGCACTACGTCTACGTTCCGGAAGCATTCAAGCTTCGCTTCCAGGAAATGCGCTCCGACAACGAGACGATCGCCAAAGTGGCATCGCTTGCCGCCGCGGCGCTGTACGGAATAGGAGGTTGCATCGTCGGCACCTTGTGGCTGCTGCGGCGCCGCGCGCTGCTGTGGAAGCGCGCGATCGTTGCCGGCGCGATCGTCGCCGGCATCAATGCCCTGGCGCTGATCGCCAGCGCACCGCAGGCCTGGTTTTCCTATGACACGGCTCAGCCGGTGTGGGTTTTCTGGGCGGCACAAGTCGGTCTGTCCCTGCTCTTGTTTCTTGTCGGCTCGCTCGGCCTGGCGCTCGTATTCATGGCCGCGGAGGGATTGTCGCGCCTGGCGTTTCCCGACCATCCGCAGCTGTGGCGCATCTGGTCGGGCGAGGCGGCGCCGACGCCGGCCATCCTTGGCCGCACCTTGGGCGGCTACCTCTTTGTCCCGATCGAGCTCGCGTTGATCGCTGCATTTTATTTCATGACCAACCGCTACTTTGGATGGTGGCAGCCTTCGGAGTCGCTTACCGATCCCAACATTCTAGGCAGCGCGTTGCCCGCGCTCGCGCCCATAGGCATGGCATTGCAGGCGGGATTCATGGAGGAGTGTCTTTTTCGCGCGGTGCCCTTGTCGATCGCCGCCCTGATCGGGCGCCGTTTTGGTCATCGAAGCCTGCTGATCGGCCTGACGCTCGTGTTGCAGGCGGTGATCTTCGGCGCCGCACACGCGAACTATCCCGGCTTTCCGGCGTACTCGCGGCTGGTCGAGCTGGTGATTCCCGCATTCATCTGGGGGCTCGTCTTTTTGCGTTTTGGGTTGCTGACGACGGTGATCCTTCACGCCGTATTCGACCTTGTTCTGATGTCGATACCGGTTTTTCTCGTCGAAGGCTCCGGCAGTGGGTTCAATCAGGCGCTTGTTCTCGCCGCGGGACTGGTGCCTCTCGCAATCGTCGCTTTGCACCGGGTACGCGCAGGAAAGTGGCTGGAGCTGCCGGCGATCCTTCGCAACGGTGCATGGCTGCGCGGCGCGGCCGTCGCCGAGGTCGTCGCGGCACGCACCCGCGCTCAGGCAGGGCACTGGACCACTCTCGCACAACGCGCGCTGCCCGCGCTTGGAGTTGCGGGGTTGCTGGCGATCGCCTTCGGTGCCGACTTCCACAGCGACGCGCCGCCGTTGCAAATCGACCGGGCCAAGGCCGAAGAGGCCGCCGATGCCGCGCTCAAGAATCGCGGGATCATGCTCGGGCCCGAATGGCGGCAGGCCGCCGCCACCAAGCTCGCGTCGGAAGACGCCACCTGGCTCTGGCACAAGTTCGTGTGGCGCGAAGGCGGGCGCGACGCGTACGCGCATTTGATCGGGAGCTGGCTTGCGCCTCCGCTGTGGGAGGTGCGTTACGCGCGCTTCGAAGGCGGAGACGTTGTCGATCGCTCCGAGGAATGGCGCGTGACCGTTGCGGGGGACGGCGCGGTACGCCAGGTAAGACATCAGTTGCCGGAGCGAGCGCCGGGAGCAAAGCTCTCGCGCGATGAGGCTCGGATCATCGCCCGGAAGGAAGTCAGTCAACGCTTCGAGCTCGATCCGGAGGCACTGCGCGAAGTCTCGGTGAAAGACGATCCGCAGCCGGCGCGCAACGACTGGAAGTTCACGTTCTCCGATCCGCGCGTCGACGCCGGGATTGGCGGAGAAGCGCGTGTCGGCGTCGATATCGCTGGCGCCGAAGTCGTGAGCTCGGGGCGCTACGTGTTCGTTCCCGAAGCGTGGCAACGCGCCGAAACGGATCGCGCGGGACGACTCGGGGTGGCCAAGAACATTGTTGCGATGGCGATCGTCGTCGTGGTCATTGCCGCGCTGATCGCGTCCATCGTTGCCTGGAGCCGCTCGCGTTTCGATCGGCGGGCGTTCTGGATCGCGGCCTCACTGACGCTGTTGGCGGCGGCGATCAATACCGTCAACCAATGGCCGCTGCTTGGAATGCGGCTGTCGACTACGGAGCCGGTGACCACGCAGGTGAGCCTGTATCTTGCGGGCATCCTGCTGACAACGGTGCTCTCGGCGCTGCTCGGCGGCCTCCTTGCCGGAGTCGCATCATTCGCCGCGCGCGCGCACGTCGAGCCCGGACTGACGCAAAAGACGCTTTGGATGCGCGGCGCCGGCGCGGCATTGTTCATACTCGGTGTCGAAGCACTGCTGGGCCGCCTTTCGCCCGACATGGCCCCAACCTGGCCGTCGTACAAGGTCGAGGAGCTGTGGGTGCCCTGGCTCGGACGCATCTCCGGAACGCTGACCTCGGCCTTGATGATGATGACGATCACGGTGATCGTCCTTTACTGGCTGGACCGTCTGACCGCGGGGTGGACGCGCCGGCGCGCGCTCGGTGTCGTCGTGCTGGTGCTCGCGCAGGCCGCCATGGCTGCCGCCAACGCCGATCAATGGATCGAAGTCGTCGCAGCGGGCGTGGTTGGCGGGGCGTTGGCAACGCTGATATATGCGACCGTCCTTCGCTTCGATCTTCGCATCGCGCCGGCGTTGATCGCGGTTTACCTCGTCGTCGGTTTCATCGGCGACGCGGCGCAAAAGCACACCACGCAGGCGACGATGCTGGCGCTCATCGCGAGCGCGACTGCGCTTGCGCTTGCATTGGCGGTAACGCGCTATCTGCTGCAGCCCGGCGAGAGAACCGTAGCGTGGGCGACGGCCGATTGAAGCCGGCCGTGCGGAAATCGGCTTCTACTGGATCTTCACCCAGTACGGCATGACCTGATTGTCGGCGCGGTGAACCGCGGTGACATTGCTGCGCGCCGCCCAGGGAATGACCTGCCGGTGCAGCGGAAGATGGTTGATCTCGGCGGTGTGCGCCGCCACCGCGTCGCGAATTTCCTTGAGCCGGACGTCGGGATTCATGTCGACCTTGATTTTCGCGACCAGCTCGTCGAGCTTCGGATTCGTGTAGCGGCCATAGTTGTAGTCGCCGTCGCCCTTCCCGTTGTAGCTCGACAGCACAGGCTGGAGGATGAAGATGCCGTCGATCGTGGGGCCGCCCCAGCCGAGCATGTACATGCTGGTATCGGTCTTCTCCAGCTTGGGGAAATAATTCGCGCGAGGCATCGCGTTGACACTGACCCTGACGCCGATCTGGGCCCACATTGCGGCCAGCGCCTGACAGATTTTCTCGTCGTTGACGTAGCGGTTGTTGGGGCAGTCGAGCGTCACTTCGAAGCCGTCGCCGTATCCCGCTTCGGTCATCAGCTGCTTGGCCTTGACACGATCGAAGGCGAGCCGCTTTTCGAGCTCCGGAGTCGTTTGCGCCGGCGACGGCAACAGCGCGCCTGAAGGCTGCGAAAGACCGCGCATGGTGTTGGCCTTGATAGCGTCGATGTCGATCGCCTGATAAAGAGCCTGCCGCACGCGCTTGTCCTTGAATGGGTTCTTGCCTTTGACGCTCGAATACAGGAGCTCGTCGCGTTTCTGATCCATGCCGATGAACACGATGCGGTTCTCGGAGCCCTCGAGCACTTTGATGTTCGGATCCTGTCTCAATCGCGGCACGTCCTGAGGCGGAGGATCGTTGATGAGATCGACTTCTCCGGACATCAGCGCCGCGACCCGGGTCGCATCGGAGACGATGGGGAGGTAGATCACCTCATCGGCATTGCCTTCGAACCAGCCTTCCTTGATGCCCCACCAGTTCGGATTCTTGGTCAGCACCGTCTTGATGTCGGGCTCGCGCGACTTGAGCATGTACGGGCCGGTGCCGTTGGCCTGGTGCGCGGTGATCATGTCCTCTTTTTGCGCGTAATTCTGCGGTTTGGTCGCGCGATTTTTTTCGCACCACGCACGGCTCATGATGTTGATGGTGTTGATGTGCTCGAGCTCGATCGGGTTCGGGCCGCTGGTCGTGAAATCGACCGTCAGCTCGTCGACTTTTTTCGGAATACCCGACGCATTGGCGTACACGCGGAGCTGCGAGCTGTCGGCGCGGGCACGTTCGAAAGAGAACACGACGTCGTCGGCGGTAAACGGCGAGCCGTCGTGAAACTTGACCCCAGGGCGCAGTTTGAAGCGCCATGTCGTCGGGTTGAGCTGCTCCCAGGAGGTGGCCAGCGCCGGTTCGAGCCCCAGCGTCTTGTTGCGCAGTATCAGCGGTTCGTAGACCAGGATGTTGATGTTGTTGGTCAGGTTCTCGTTCTGCGAATGCGGATCGGTGGTCTGCATGTCGCCGCGTCCGGCCCAACGCAGCGTCTTGGCGTCGAGCACTCCGAGGCCAAGCGTCGTCAAAGCAAGGGTCAGCAAAGCTAGGCGCAGCATGGCCATGACTCCGTACTAAAAGAAGGGAAACCATCATAACCCGGGCTCGCCGCGCCGCGATAGAATGCCGCCCCGAACGTTTGTCGAACATGCGATCCCACTCCACCCTTGACCGGCTAGACCAGCTCGTCGCCGAACTGCGCGATGGCATGGCTGCCGACCGTGCCTCATTGACGCGCAGCATCGAGCGATTGCGAAGGGGCGGCGCGCCGCCGGCCGAGTTCGAGCGCGTCGCCCGGGCGGTCGCCGCCTCGCGCGATCGCGCGTCGCGCCGCGCGGCACGCGTCCCGCGAATCGTTTACCCGCCGGAGCTCCCGGTGTCGGCGCGGCGCGACGACATCGCCGCCGCAATGCGCGCGCATCAAACGATCATCGTCTGCGGTGAGACCGGCTCCGGCAAGACCACGCAGCTGCCCAAGATCTGCCTCGAGCACGGGCGCGGCATCCGCGGCCTGATCGGGCATACGCAGCCGCGACGCATCGCCGCGCGCAGCGTCGCGACCCGGATCGCGCAGGAGCTGGCCACGCCGCTGGGAGAGATCGTCGGCTACAAGGTGCGCTTCAGCGACCAGACGCGTCCCGACGCGTATATCAAGTTGATGACCGACGGCATCCTGCTGGCCGAGACCCAGTCCGAGCGCATGCTCGCCGCCTACGACACGATCATCATTGACGAAGCGCACGAGCGGAGCCTGAACGTCGATTTTCTGCTGGGATACTTGAAGCAGCTGCTTCCGCGCCGGCCGGATCTCAAGCTGATCATTACTTCTGCGACGCTCGATGCGGACCGCTTCGCCCGCCATTTCGGTGACGGAACGACGAGCGCGCCGGTGATCGACGTCGAGGGACGCATGTTCCCGGTCGAGATTCGCTACCGCCCCCTGGGTGCGGGCGAGGACCCGGCCGGTGAAAATGAAGCCGATGACGAGGAGGCGCTCGAAGAGGCAATCGTTGGGACCGCTGAGGATCTGTGGCGCGAGGGTGCGGGCGATATCCTGGTGTTCCTCCCCGGCGAGCGCGAAATCCGGGAGACCGCCGAGCTCCTGTCGAAGAGTCTCGCGCGGCGCCCGTACGCGTCCTCGATGGAGATCCTGCCGCTGTTCGCGCGGTTGTCGGTGGACCAGCAGCAACAGGTGTTCGCGCCGAGCCACGGGCGCCGCATCGTTCTTGCCACCAACGTCGCGGAGACTTCGCTCACCGTGCCCGGGATCCGCTACGTGATCGATTCGGGACTCGCGCGGATCAAGCGTTACTCGCTGCGCAACAAGGTGACGCTGCTGCAGATCGAAAAGGTCTCGCAGGCGGCCGCCAATCAGCGCGCCGGGCGCTGCGGCCGCGTCGCTGCCGGCGTATGCGTGCGTCTCTACGACGGCGCCGACTTCGCCGCGCGTCCCCGGTACACCGAGCCTGAGATCCTGCGCTCGTCGCTGGCCGCGGTGATACTGCGCATGGCGTCGCTCGAGCTGGGCGAGGTCGTTTCGTTTCCGTTCCCCGAGCCGCCGAGCGCGCGCGCCATCGCCGATGGCTATCAGCTGTTGCAGGAGCTCGGCGCGGTCGACCTTCAACGCGTCCTCACACCGCTCGGCAAGGAGCTCGCCAAGCTGCCGGTCGATCCGCGGATCGGCCGCATGATTCTTGCCGCGAGGGACGCCGGCTGCCTTGCCGAAATGCTGGTCATCGCCAGCGCCCTGGCGGTGCCCGATCCGCGCGATCGCCCCATGGACAAGCGGCAGGCGGCCGATCAGGCGCACCTGCGCTTTCGCGACGAGCGTTCCGATTTCCTGAGCCTGATCGCGCTCTGGCAATTCTTTACCGATGCACTCGCCGACAAGCTGCCGCATCGCCGCCTGGTCGAGCACTGCCGGGCGCATTTCGTGTCCTATTTGCGGCTGCGCGAATGGCGCGACCTTCACCGGCAGCTCTCCGAACAAGTCGCCGAGCTCGGCTGGACCTGGAGCGAAAAGCTTCCCGGCGCGGTCGACGCCGCGCGCTACGCGACGATCCATCGCGCGCTACTTGCCGGCTTGCTTTCGAACATCGGCGCCAAGGCCGACAGCGCGTCCCCGGGCGACGGGCAGTATCTCGGTGCGCGGGGGATCAAGTTCTTCCTGCACCCAGGCTCCGGCATCGCAAAGAAGCCGCCGAAATGGGTGCTTGCTGCCGAGTTGACCGAGACCACGCGGCTGTACGCGCGCTGCGCGGCGAGCGTCGATCCCGCCTGGATCGAGGAAGTCGCCGGTGACCGGGTCGACAAGACCTATTTCGATCCCCGCTGGGACGCCGCGCGCGGCGAAGTCGTCGGCGCCGAGCGGGTCGCGCTTTACGGCCTTACGCTGATGGCACGGCGGCAAGTGTCCTTCGGCGCGGTCGATCCCGGGGCCGCTCGCGAAGTCTTCCTGCGCGAAGCGCTAGTCGCCGGCGAGCTGGTGACCAAGGCACCGTTCTTCATTTTCAACCGACAATTGGCGGACGACATCGCCGAGCTCGAGCACAAGGCGCGGCGCCAGGACGTGCTGGTCGACGACGAATCCATCTACGCGTTCTACGCTGCTCGAATTCCTGCCGACGTCTGCACGGCGGCATCGTTCGAGCGCTGGCGCCGCGACGCGGAGCGCGGCCATCCGCGCCTGTTGTTCATGACACGCGAGGAGCTGATGCGTCACGGCGCCTCGGGCGTGACCGAAGCGCAATATCCCGAGCACCTCGAGATGGCGGGCGTGCGGCTGCCGCTTAAATACCGCTTCGCACCGGGGCATCCACTCGACGGTCTGACGCTGTCCGTGCCGCTCGCGCTTCTCAACCAGGTCGATGCGGCACGGCTGTCATGGCTGGTCCCGGGAATGATCCGCGAAAAGGTGACTTGGTACCTGAAGGCATTGCCCAAAGCCTGGCGCCAGCGGCTCACCCCGCTGACCGAAGTCGTGACTGCCTTTCTCGAAGCGCAATCGCACGATGTTGCGACTCGATCAGCGCATTCCAGCGAGGCGACCGATGCGCCGGGCGAGCTGACCGATGCGCTGCGCGTGTTTTGCGCCGAGCGCCTCGGGGCTACCGTGCCGATCGACGCATGGGATGGGTCGGAGGTGCCGGCGCATCTTCGCGTCAACGTCTGCGTGGTCGACGCCAATGGCCGCGAGCTCGGCAGCGGTCGCGATCTTCCCGCGCTCAAGGCGCAACTCGGCGAAGCGGCGCAATTGACCTTTTCCGCCGCCGGTCTGGCGTTCGAGCGCGCGGACATCAAGACCTGGGACTTCGGCGATCTGCCGGAATCGCTGGTCATCGAACGGGAAGACAGGAAGCTCACCGGCTACCCGGCGCTCGTCGACCAGGGCGAAAATGTTTCGTTGAAGCTCCTCGATACACGCGGCGCCGCCGACGCATCGACCCGGGTGGCCCTTCTGCGTCTGCTCAAGGCGCAGTTCAAGGATGCCCTGCAGCGGCTGGAGAAGCATCCGCTGGGCTTCACCCAAACCGCCCTGATGCTGAAGCCCGCGATCCCGACCGACGCCTTGCTTGGCGACGTCGTGGCCGCGATCTGCGACCGCGCGTTCATTGGTGAGGACCCGCTGCCCCGAACCGAAGACGCTTATGCCGATCAGGTCAAGCGCGCACGAGTGCGACTGCCCGCGGTCGCCGAGAGCGCGTTCCGCTTGCTTGCCGCGATCGCGGTTGAATACCACACCCTCTCACAACGCATCGGCGCTTTGCCCCGAGCCCAAGCTCGTCTCGCCGCGGAGCTGCGCGCGCAACGCGATGCCTTGCTCCATCCCGGGTTCCTTTCCGAGACTCCCTGGCCCCAGCTTGCCCACCTCCCGCGATATCTGAAGGCACTCCAGCGCCGACTGGCGAAATATGTTGAAAACCCGGCGCGCGACGCCAAACATGCACAAGCGGTCGCAGAGCTCTGGCAACGATATGCGCAACGCCGCGCCGCCAACGCGGCAGCGCGCAAGGAAGAGCCCGCCTTGGAGGCCTTTCGCTGGCAAATCGAAGAACTCAAGGTATCCCTTTTCGCCCAAGAACTCAGGACGCCCCAGCCGGTGTCATACAAACGTCTGGAAAAAGCATGGACGGAGCTTTCGCGCGGATAAGTGGTGATTTTTCACGTTGGCGCCTCTAAACCGCGCGTGATACAGTAACTTGCCGATCAGTGGGCCCGAAGTGGGCCCTCGGCGAACGCGTCGGGGGAAGACAGGGGTGGCGCAATCGTCGTCACGCTTGCCCCCGACATCCGGCAAAGGACAGGGTGACCGCCACAACAACTTCCGGCGAACGGACCGTCCGTCGTCAGGTGCCGAAGGATCTGGCCAGAATTCTCGGCGACTGCCGGGACTTGGCCATTCATCGGCTGCTGTTGTCGTTTACATCCCTGCTCGACCGGGTCGGGGATCTGCTCATGGCACGCGCCGAGCGCTCCGATATCCGCGAAGAGCAGACGCTTTGCCTCGATTCGCGCGCCATCCTGATCAAGGAACGCAACACTCTGATGGTGGATTTCGAGCACAGCCTGCGCAGGCTGGTCGACGAGCGCATGGCCGGCAAGACCGACGCCAAGGAGCATTTTTCGCAGGTCGAGGTCAAGAAGCTGACGCTGGTCGACACCAGCGCCATGGATGAATCGGTTCTTTCCAGCAACATCATCCGCGTCGTAGAGAACCAGTGCGAGACCGAGCTGCGGGAGCTCAATCGAGGCATCGGTTACCTGCTCGGCCGGCCCGACCTCGAAACCCACACCAATCCGCTCGCCCCGACCACCATCGTCGAGGCGTTCACCGAGGCGCTTCACGGCATCGGCGGCGACGAGCGCATCAAGCTGGCCATCCTGAAGGAGCTCAACCACACTTCGCTCGGCGATATCAACGCGATCTATGCGGATCTGAATCGCCACATCGAAGGCTTGCAGATTTTGCCCAAGCATCGGGCGGCGGCGATCACCCGCTCTCAAGCGGCCGACCGCGTGCACGGCGAGGGCAAGGGCGAGCAGGATGCGGGACCGGCTCCCGAGATCGATCTGATGGCGGTGCTGCAGCGCCTGGTCAATGCGAACATGGCGATGCGGTCCCCAGCGGCGAGAATGCCCGCCGGCTTGCCGCCGGGAGGTATCCAGGTGCCGTCGCTGGATGGCGCCGGGCCGCCCTCGGTCAGCATGGGTTTTCCGGCCGGCGCTTTCGGCTTTGGCGCCGGCGGCGGTGCAGGCGCTCAGATGGGCCAAGCGGGCGGCCGGCGCATTGTGATCACGCCCGAACTGGCCGATGCGCTGGGTCGCCTGCAGCATGGCGAGACGGGGTTCGATTTTGGCGGCGCGCCCTTGCATGTCACCGGACTCCAGCAGGACATGCACAATGTCCTGCGCGATATACAGGAGTCGCCGCTCGGCGAACGTGCCAACCAGCTCGAGGCAATGACCATCGAGCTGGTGGCGATGCTCTTCGATTTCATTTTCGAGACGCGCGACCTTCCGGACAGTATCAAGGCGCTGGTCGGCCGCTTGCAGATACCGGTGCTGAAGGCGGCGATGCTCGACGGCGCCTTCTTCTCCAAGAAATCGCATCCGTCGCGACTACTGGTCAACGCGCTGGCGGACGCCGGCATCGGCTGGTCGCCGACGATGGGCCAGGACGACCCCCTGTATCGCAAGATCGAACAGATCGTTCATCGTATCCTCGACGACTTCACCGACGATGTCGCCTTGTTCGACGAGCTGCGAAAGGACTTGGAGGCCTTCCTCGCCGACGAGGAGAGAGCCGCCGAGCTCACCATCCAGTCGACCGCCGACGAGATCAATCAGCGCGACCATCAGGAAATCGCGCAGTTGGTCGCCCGGTCGGAAATCGAGCGCCGGCTGCGGGAGTTTCCGGCGCCGAACTTCCTGGCTTCGTTTTTGCGCGACAAGTGGACGGGGACGCTCACCCAGCTCTATCTTCACGAAGGCGAGGAAAGCGAAGCATGGATGTCGGCGCTCTCGACGCTCGACGATCTGATATGGAGCGTTCAGCCCAAACGAGTCTCCGACGACCGCAGGAAGCTGGTGGCGATGCTGCGCAACCTGCTGAAGCAGCTTCATGGCGGTCTGCATAAACTGACCTGGGAGGCGGGAGAGCGCGAACGCTTCATGTCGAATCTGGTGGAAGCGCACGCCGCGGCGGTCAAGCCCAGCCTGGCATCGACTCCGCTCCCGACTGTGGCGGTGGCCGAAGCGGCAACCGTGGCTGCCGAGGAGGCGACCGCCAAGGGCGACATCGAGGCAGCAACCAAGGCGCGCGCGCTGGCCGAGGCGATGACGCCAGCGCTGCCGGCACCGGAACCGGAGTCTGTGCCGGAGCCGGTCCAGGATCGCTTCGCCGAAGTCGCGGCCAGCCTCGAGCGGGGCATGTGGGTCGAATTCGAGGGCGAAGATGGGCACCTCGCATTCGCCAAGCTGGCGTGGGTCAGTCCGTTGCGCGGGACCTATCTGTTTACCAACCGCCAGGGTCAGAAGGCGGTGTCGCTCACCGCCGACGAACTGGCCGAACGATTCCGCGGCGACCGCGCGCGATTGGTCGAAGCCGCGCCCCTGGTCGACCGCGCCTTCGTCAGCATGATGGCGAAGCTGGAAGAGAAGTTCGGCAGCGAAGCTGCACCGGCGCAGCCCGCCTGAAGCCGGATCGGCTAACCGCCGCTCGGAGGTTCTGAGCTTGTAGCTGGCGGCGACGCAAGCGCTTCGGCAATTTCGGCGACGAGCTCAGGTCCCTTGTAAATGAGCCCCGTATAGATCTGCACCAGCGCGGCGCCGGCGGCAATTTTCTCCCTCGCGTCCGCGCCGGACATGATGCCGCCGACGCCGATGATCGGCAGCGACCCATCCAGCGCTTTGGCAAGAACCCGGATCACCGCCGTCGCCTTGCTTCTGAGCGGTCGGCCGGATAAGCCACCCTCTTCTTCGGCATGCGGTTGACCGGCAATCGCGCCATGGTCGACGGTAGTATTGGTTGCGATCACGCCGTCGATTTTGTGGTGCATCAACATCGCAGCGATCAGCCGGATCTCGTTCTTGGACAGATCCGGGGCGATCTTCACTACCAGCGGCGTGTATTTTCGATGTCTTTGCGCGAGCTTCGTCTGCTCCGCTTTGAGCGTCGCCAGAAGGGTCTCCAGCGCGGCACCTATCTGCAGCTCGCGCAATCCCTGGGTGTTGGGCGACGATACGTTCACGGTAACGTAGCTCGCATAGGGATACACGGCTCGCAGGCAGGTCAGGTAATCGTTGGCGGCGAGCTTGTTCGGCGTGTCGAAATTCTTGCCGATGTTGAGGCCCAGGATTCCGGGATCCGATCCCGGCCTACCAAAACGCGACCGGGCTACGTTGGCGACAAATTGATCGACGCCATGGTTGTTGAACCCCAGGCGGTTGATGAAGGCCCTCGCCTCAGGCACGCGAAACATCCGCGGCTTGGGATTGCCGGGCTGCGCTCGAGGAGTCACCGTGCCGCATTCGATGAATCCGAAACCGAAGGTCGCCAGGCCGTCGATATGAGCGGCGTTCTTGTCCAGGCCCGCGGCGAGGCCGACACGGTTTGGAAACGAGAGTCCCATCACCTCGACCGGGGACGGGGCGACCTGCAGCGCGACCCTCTGCGCGACGCCAAGCGCCATCGCGAGGTCGAGACCCGCGAACGCAAGCTCGTGCGCCGTCTCCGGATCGAACTTGAACAGCAGCGGGCGGAAAATTGGGTAGAGCATCGATGAAGAGCGAAAATTCAACCGAACGCAGCTGGACAGCTTAAGCCCTGCTCGAGCGCAGGCGGGCCGGATGATAACATTCGCCGCCCATGACGACGATGGCACAGCAGGCGATGCTCGCGCGAGCGATAATGCGCGGTATCGTTCTCGCCGCCTTCCTTGCCGCGTCTGCGGCACGTGCGGCGCCACCGGCGACGGCTCCGCAGAGCTATGCCGATCGCCCGGACGTCGGAGCCTTCATCGACGAGATGGTCGCCGATTTCGGCTTCGACGCAGGCGCGCTGCGGCGCGTCTTCGCCAAAGTCCGCTATCAGCGATCGGTCGTCAATGCGATGTCGCGGCCGGTGCTTGAGCCGCCGAAATGGTACGAATACGCCCCGCAGTTCCTAAGCTCCGCGCGAATCGACGGCGGCGTTGCATTCTGGCGCGCCAACGCCGCGACGCTCGAGCGGGCGCAGAACGAATTCGGCGTGCCCGCCGAAATTGTCGTCGCCATCATCGGAGTCGAATCGTTTTACGGCCGCAATGCCGGCTCCTACCGCGTCGCCGACGCTCTGACGACGCTGGCGTTCGACTATCCGCGCCGCGCCGGGTTTTTCCGCAGTGAGCTGAAGCACTTCCTGCTGCAAACGCGTGAAACGAGGATTTCTCCACTTGCGCCCAAGGGGTCGTATGCCGGCGCGCAAGGGCTGCCGCAGTTCATGCCGAGCAGCCTGCGCGATTACGCGGTCGACTACGATAACGATGGAACGATCGATCTGGCGGGCGACGCCGACGATGCGGTTGGCAGCGTCGCCAATTATCTGGCCCGGCACGGCTGGCAAACGGGCGACCCGATTATGGAGCCGGCGAGCATCGAGGTCGATAAGCACGACGACGTCGAGCGCGCGCTCGATGGCGGCATCTCCGACCGGCGGACGCTGGAATCGTGGCGGCGCGACGGCGTCAGCGTCAACGGCACTCCCGCGACGCCAGGCGCGGGCTCGGTGGGCGTCTTGATGCTCGAAGAGCAGGGCGAGCCCAGCTACTGGATAGTGTTCAACAACTGGTATGTGCTCACCCGGTACAACCGGAGCCGGCTGTACGCGTCCGCGGTGTGGAGGTTGGCTCGGGAGCTCAAGCTCGCTTTTGCCGGGCAGTAGCGCTACCCTCGCCGGTGCAAGCACAATCGATCGCGGCGACATTGCGCAAACTCGCTACAATCGATGCGGCGATTCGCGTTCCCGCGGCCACGCGGGCCAGCACGATTGTCAACGCGGTTGCCAACTCTTTTACCAGTACCTTAAGCCATGGACACCGCGACCGATAAAGACCTTCCGCTCAAGGAAGACACGCGCCTGCTCGGTCGCGTTCTGGGTGACGTCTTGCGCGCGCAGACGGGCGAGCAGGGCTTTGCGTGCATCGAAGCGATCCGCCAGACCGCGATCGGGTTTCGGCGCGCGGGACCGGAGCATGCCCCCGCCGTCAAGCATGAGCTCGATACTCTCCTCAACGAGCTCTCGATCGCTGAGGCGCTCGACGTCGTCCGGGCGTTTTCGTATTTCTCGCATCTGGTCAACATCGCCGAAGACGTGCATCAGAACCGGCGTCGGCGCGCCCACGCGTTGGCGGGTTCCGCGCCGCAGATCGGAAGTCTCCTGCACGCGCTCGAGAGGGTGGACCAGGCGCGGATCGGTGGCGATGCGCTCGCGCGCTGGTTCGATGATGCGCTGGTGAGCCCGGTGCTGACCGCGCATCCCACCGAAGTGCAGCGGAGGAGCATTCTCGACAGCGAGCGCGAGATCGCGCGGCTGCTGCAGTGGCGTGACCGCGTCGCTCTGACCCCCGACGAATCGGAAGGTTTGGAGACCGGACTCTATCGCGAGGTGCTGGGACTGTGGCAGACGTCGATGCTGCGACTGTCGAAGCTGCGAGTCTTCGACGAGATCGAGAATGGGCTCGCGTATTACCGCTACACGTTTCTGACCGAGGTGCCGAAGCTCTACGCCGCGCTAGAGCGAAATCTGCGACAGCGCCGGGGGGCGACCGATGAGCTGCATCTGCCGCCGTTCCTGCGTCTAGGCTCGTGGATTGGGGGCGATCGCGACGGTAATCCCAACGTGGTCGCCGAGACGCTGCAGAATGCGATTCGAGCGCAGGCCTGCGTGGCCTTCGCGCACTACCTCGACGAAGTGCACCGTCTCGGCGCCGAGCTGTCGCTGTCTACGCAACTTGTGAAGCCGACCGAAGAGCTGCTCGCGCTGGCGCGCGATGGACACGACGTCAATCCACACCGCAAGGACGAGCCCTATCGGCAGGCATTGATCGGCGTCTACGCGCGAATTGCCGCGACGGCGCGAGCGCTTGCCCGGTATGTTGCGCCGCGCGCCCCCAACGCGGAGCTCGAGCCTTATGCAACGCCGGCGGAGCTTGTGGCCGATCTGTCGACCATTCGGACCTCGCTTGCCACCCACGGCGCGCAACTCATTTCCGCGGGTCGGCTGGACCCGCTGATCCGCGCGGTCGAGGTGTTCGGATTTCACCTTGCGGTGCTCGATCTGCGTCAGAACGCGGACGTGCACGAAGACGTAGTCGGCGAGCTTCTCGCGCGTGCCGGTGTCGCCGACGGCTACGCGGCGCTTGCCGAGGCCGACCGGGTCGCGTTGCTGGTGAGAGAGCTCTGCGGTCCACGCCTGTTGTTTTCGCCACACCTGGAGTATTCGCCGCGCACCGCTTCCGAGCTCGCGATTCTGCGTGCGGCGGCGGACATTCACGCCCGTTTCGGCGGGGCGGCGCTGCCGAACTACATCATCTCCAAGTGCGCCTCGGTCAGCGATTTGCTCGAAGTTGGTATTTTGCTGAAGGAAGCTGGCCTCCTGCGCGGCAACGCGTTAGCGCTCAACATCAGCCCCTTGTTCGAGACAATCGACGATCTGCAGCGTTCGTCCGATGTCATGCGCGCCGCGTTCGCCTTGCCGTGCTACCGCGCGTGGCTGGCGGGTCGCGGCGACTGGCAGGAAGTGATGCTCGGCTATTCGGACAGCAACAAGGACGGCGGCTACCTCGCCGCCAACTGGGCTCTTTATCGCGCCGAGCTGGCGCTGGTCGATGCGTTCCGCGACTCGCGCGTCAAGCTGCGCTTGTTTCATGGCCGCGGGGGAACCGTTGGGCGCGGCGGTGGCCCGAGCTACGAGGCGATCCTGGCTCAGCCCGCAGGCAGCGTGACCGGTGGCCTGCGCATCACCGAGCAGGGCGAGATCATTGCCAGCAAGTATTCCGATCCCGACCTCGGCCGCCGCAATCTGGAGACGCTGGTCGCGGCGACCCTGGAAGCAAGCCTGCTCGACACCGAGCAAATCGGCGACGCGCGAGAAGCGTACTACGCCGCCATGAGCGCGCTTGCCGGACACGCACTCGCCGCCTATCGCGCGCTCGTCTACGACACACCCGAATTCATCGCTTATTTCCGCGCGGCGACACCGATCGCCGAGATCGCCGAGCTCAATATCGGCAGCCGCCCGGCGTCGCGCACCGCATCGTCGAAAATCGAGGACTTGCGCGCCATACCGTGGGTGTTCAGCTGGGGACAGTGCCGCTTGATGCTGCCGGGCTGGTACGGCTTCGGTACCGCAGTCGACGCCTGGCTCGCGACCGATCGCGCGGGATTGTCGCTGCTTTCCGAAATGTACGCGCGCTGGCCGTTCTTCAAGAGCGTCATGTCGAATATGGCGATGGTGCTGGCCAAGACGGACCTCGCGGTCGCCTCGCGCTACGCCGATCTTGTTCCTGACCGTTCCACGCGCGACAAGATTTTTTCGCGGATCGCCATGGAGCATCAGCGGACCATCGAGCTGGTGCACGCGATTACCGGACAGACGACGCTCCTGTACGACAACCCGACACTGGCGCGAAGCATCCGCGACCGTTTTCCCTATCTCGATCCGCTCAATCACCTGCAAGTGGAGTTGCTGCATCGCTATCGCGCGGGCCAGACCGATGAGCTCACCAAGCGCGGGATACATTTGACAATCAACGGGCTCGCCGCCGGCTTGCGCAATAGCGGGTAAGGCGCCGCGATGCGACGCCGTCGGTGAAGTGACGTGGCTGCGCGATTGAAAATGAAGCGGAAAACGAAGCGGAAAATGAAGCGCGAACCGGCAATCAAGGCTCGCGTTTGCTCAGCCGGTACTTGTCGGCGCACTTGACGACCATCAGCTGGGTCGGGAATTCGAGACACAGCCGCGCGTCGGCTTTTTCCTGGAGCGCGCGAGCCTCCTTGCGTGTCAACGGTTTCTTCGGCGCTTCCGGCTGCCCGGCGGCCGCGGTGTCGGCGGCCATGCTCGGCGGCGTCGTCTGAGCGATCGCAGCCGACAGCGGAAGCGTTGCGGCGATCGCGATCAATGCAATGGCTAGAGTGTTCAGGTTCATCATCGGATCTCCTCCCCTGGAACGGCGAGCAATAAAGAAAACGACGCCGCACACTTTTGCGGCATGCGGCGAAGGCAAGGCACGTGACGGAAATCGACGACTTTGCCCGGCCACTATATGACGTTGCCGGGCGAACTCAAAACTCCGCAGGCATCGTCGCGTCTTCCCAACCGAGCGCTGCTCGGGATGTGTGGTCTCCTTCGACGAGCGCGTGCTGCCCGCTTGACACTGCCGGCGCGCTGGCTATAATCCATCTACCGTATGTTTAATGGGTACCCGGATGCCACCTCGCTCCAATCGCAGTCATGGCGCATATGCCAAAAAAGGCGCTCTTCTGCAGCGCACGAGAGACGATGCGAATCCATTGCCGGCTCGACTTACGCCGCGCCAGCGGCAAATCCTCGACTGGATTCGCGGTTTCCTGGAGGCTCGCGGAATGCCCCCGACGCGCGCCGAAATCGCCGCGGGCCTGGGTTTTTCAACGCCCAGCTCGGCGGAAGATCATTTGCAGGCGCTGGCGAAAAAAGGCGCGATCGAGCTGGTGCCCGGCGCCTCGCGGGGCCTGCGACTCAAGAATATTCCAGGTGTGCCGGTGCAGGGTACGCTGCCTCTCGTCGGTCGCGTCGCGGCGGGCAGTCCGGTACTTGCGGCGGAGCATGTCGAAGCGCATTTCCGCGTCGATCCGGAACTCTTCGCGCCGCGGGCGGACTATCTCTTGCGTGTGCGCGGCACCAGCATGCAGGACGTCGGCATCCTCGACGGCGACCTGCTCGCGGTGCATCAGACGGGCGACGCGCACTCGGGACAGATCGTCGTGGCGCGGCTGGACGACGAGGTGACGGTCAAGCGATTCAAACGGCGCGGACGAGACATCGTGCTCTTGCCGGAGAATGCCAAGTTCGCGCCGATCGTGGTCGATCCCAGGACGACTGCGTTCGCGATCGAAGGAATCGCCGTCGGGCTGGTCCGTGGCAACGGGAAATGGTGACTCATGGAACTGAGGCTCAATCGACGCGCCGGCGTTCGACACGATCGGTGTCTGCTCGATACTTTCATCGCCGCGGTGCGTTTCGTCGAAGGCGGCCCCGAGAAGCCGTGGTGGGCGTACACCGCAGAGCGCAAACGTGCGTTGGCCACGCGCGCAATGCGGAAGCGAAAGTCCGGTCCATCGGCGCGGCTCAAGTCCGGGCGCGCCTTCGATCGCGCAGCGTAACGTTCGTTGCGTTGTTCCAACCCTAAAGGAGATGCTCCATGGTCCAAGCGATTCCCGCCGGTTACGCAGGCGTCACGCCGTATCTCATCGTTCGCGATGCTGCTCGCGCGCTCGACTTCTATAAAAAAGCCTTCGGCGCCAGCGAAGTGCTGCGGATTCCCGCACCCGGCGGCAAGATCGGACACGCCGAGATCAAGATCGGCGATGGCATGGTGATGCTCGCCGACGAATCGCCCGAGATGGGCCACAAGAGCCCGCAGTCCCTTGGTGGAACGCCGATCACGCTGATGTTTTACGTCGCGGATGTGGATGCGCAGTTCGCCAAGGCGCTCGCCGCCGGAGGCATGGTCAAACACCCGGTCAAGGACCAGTTCTACGGCGACCGCAGTGGGACACTCACCGATCCCTCGGGGCACATTTGGACGATCGCGACCCACACCGAGGATGTGTCGCCCGACGAAATGGACCGGCGAATGAAAGCGATGATGGCGCTGTGAGCAGCGAGCCAGGTCCCGTTCGCGAAGCGAATGGTGCGCGAGCGCCCGCGAATCGATGGCGGCCATCCGCCAAACACGGGCCGCGCGCGATACTGATCGCCACGAGCGCGCACGGTCCACGGTGTGACCTACAAGGTTTCCTGCCAGAGCTGAATTGATTCAGCGCGCACGCCATTTGCGTGCGCGCCCTCGATTTCGAAAGTGCCACTTCGTCGCGGTGCGCGGCCGCGCCCTTCGGCGTCGCGAGACTCGCGCTCTCGCGCTTGTGAGAGCGTCGTTCGTGCTTTGCCCTGTCCAACCGGGCGCCGACGCTTATAATGGTGCTCGCGCGACGTATTTCTTCTCGTCGCCCGGGCCAGCCACCTCCAAGCGATGCGTATCCTTCTCAGCAACGACGACGGCTATTTCTCAACGGGACTGGAACGCCTGGCCGCCGATCTGGCCCCGCATGCAGAAATCACCGTCGTTGCTCCGGAGCGCGACCGTAGCGGCGCGTCGAACTCGCTGACGCTGGACCGTCCGTTGACAGTGCGCCGTGCGCCCAATGGCTTTCTGTTCGTCAATGGAACGCCGACCGATTGCGTTCACCTCGCGGTCACCGGCCTACTCGACGACCTGCCCGACATGGTGATTTCCGGCATCAACCACGGCGCGAATATGGGTGACGACACGATCTACTCGGGAACGGTCGCCGCCGCGATGGAGGGCTACCTGCTGGGCCTTCCATCGATCGCGGTGTCGCTGACCAACAAGGCGGGCAAGCATTTCCAAACCGCTTCAAGAGTGATCGTCGATATGCTGCATCGGCACCGCCGGCAGCCTTCGGGTGCGTGGCTGCTCAACGTGAATGTCCCCGACGTGCCGTACGGCCAGTTGAAGGGCGAGCGTGTCACGCGCCTGGGGAAGAGGCACAAGGCAGAGCCGGTGATCAAGACAGAGACGCCGCGCGGCGAGACGTGCTACTGGGTCGGTGCCGCGGGTGCGGCTGCCGATGCGGGCGAGGGCACCGACTTCGACGCCATCGAGCATGGATACGTATCGGTGACGCCCTTGCAGATCGATCTGACCAGCCACGGTGACATGCCTCGCATCGCGGCGTGGCTTTCGGCGCGAGTGAAGACGGACGCAAACGCGTGACTGCCGGCGTCGAAAAATTCGCCGGCATCGGCATGACCTCCGCGCGAACCCGCGCGCGGATGGTCGAGCGGCTGCGCGAGCAGGGGATTCGCGACGAGGTCGTGATCTCGGCGATGGAAGCGGTGCCGCGGCACATCTTCGTCGAGGAAGCGCTGGCCATCCGCGCCTACGAAGACAGTCCGCTTCCGATCGGATCGGGACAGACCATTTCGCAGCCCTACGTCGTCGCGCGCATGACCGAACTCCTGCGCGCGGGACGCGACTTGCCGCAGGTGCTTGAAATCGGCACCGGCTGCGGTTATCAGACTGCCGTGCTGGCGCACATCGCGAGCGAGGTCTACACGGTCGAGCGTATCGCGGCGCTGGTGGCCAAGGCGCGGCGCAACCTGCGCACGCTCAAGGTCGAAAACGTGCGCATCAAGCATGGCGACGGATCGGGCGATCTGGGCGAGGACCTGGAAGTCGACGGCATCATCGTCACCGCCGCGGCGACCAAGGTGCCCACCGCCCTGCTGCGGCACCTCCGCGTCGGCGGTCGCATGGTGCTGCCGCTCGCCAGCCGCGATGAAGGCTTGCGCGGCGTGCAGCGACTGACGGTGATCGACAAGGGACCCGATGGCATCCACGAACAAGACTACGACGCGGTAAGATTCGTCCCGCTGCTTCCTGGACTCGCATGATTTCGAAATGACGCCGTCCGACCGCATTCGCGCTTTGCTTGCTGCCGTTGCCGCCACGCTCGTCCTCGTCGGCTGCATGACGCGATCACCGGCCCCCGTGGATGAACGAACGCCTCCAATATCCGGATACCCGCTGCCGGCGCCGCCACTCGCGCCGCCAGCGCGCGAGCCCGAAGTACGGCCGCAGCAGCTGTACACCGTCAAGCGTGGCGAGACGCTGGCGCAGATCGCGCTCGATCACGGCGTCGACTACCGCGAGCTCGCCGTGTGGAACAATATCGAAAACCCGAACGTGATACGGGTCGGCCAGGTGCTCACGCTTTCTCCGCCCGGACAGACAGGTGGCGGCCCCGGAAGTGTAGTTACCGCACCGTTGGTCACCGCGCCGTCCATTGCTCCTAGCAACGAGACCCGCGCGCTGATGACGACGCCGGGCCGCGGCAACACGCCGACCTTCAAGACCGAACCGCGGGCGATGAAATTGCCGTATTCGGAACAGGCGCTCGCGCAGTTGGAGCGCCAGCCGCTGCCTGCCGCGGCTCCGCCGGCGGCGACCGCGCCTTCATTGCCGAGCAGCGTGCCTTCGGCGCCTGCCGCCGCGCCGGCTTCGGCCAGTATCGCAAAGGCAACGCCATCGCCTTCGCGGCCCGAATCGGCGCGAGTCCCCGAAATCGACGACGCCAAGCTCGACTGGGCGTGGCCGACGTCAGGCAAGGTGATTGCCGGATTTTCCGAAGGTTCGAATCTGAAGGGCATCGACATCGCGGGCAAGGCCGGTCAGCCGGTGCTGGCCAGCGCTGCCGGTCGGGTCGTTTACGCGGGAGCGGGACTGCGCGGCTACGGCAAGCTGGTCATCGTCAAGCACAACAACACCTACCTTTCCGCGTACGCGCACAACCGCGAGATTATGGTCAAGGAAGGACAGCAAGTCAGCAAGGGACAGAAGATCGGCGAGATGGGCGACACCGACGCCGACCAGGTCAAGCTTCATTTCGAAATTCGTCGCCTGGGCAAGCCCATCGACCCGGCGAAATTCCTTCCACCCGGATGAGCCTGCGGGTAACGACGACCCGCGGCTAGAGCATGACGGCTCGCTCGACGACCGATGACGAGCGCCTGCCGGCCGCGACCGAGCCGGACACGCGGACGCGGGAACTGCCGCTCGAGGTGCCCGACACCGGCGTGGGCGCCGACTTCCTCAACGACATCACCCAGATCTACTTGAACGAAATCGGGCAGAGCCCGCTCCTCACGCCGGTGCAGGAGCTCGAATACGCGCGCGCGAATCGAGACGGCGATTTCGACGCGCGGCAGAAAATGATCGAGCACAATCTGCGGCTGGTCGTCAGCATCGCCAAGCACTACCTCAACCGCGGGCTGACGCTCGCCGATCTGATCGAAGAAGGCAATCTCGGTCTGATCCATGCGCTGGAAAAGTTCGACCCGGAGCGCGGATTTCGTTTCACCACCTACGCGACATGGTGGATCAGGCAATCGATCGAGCGCGCGATCATGAATCAGTCGCGAACGATTCGGTTGCCCGCACACGTGGTCAAGGAGCTCAATATCGTCCTGCGCGCGCTGCGCCACCTGGAAACGCACGGCGCTCTCGGCGAGGGACGCGAGCCAACCGTCGACGACGTTGCGCACCTGCTCGGCAAGCCGGTCGACCAGGTGCGCAAGGTTCTGGGTTACAACGAGACGATTGCGTCGCTGGACGCGCCGTACGACCCGGAAGCGGGGCTCTCGCTCGGTGATCAGCTGACCGATGAGGACGCACCGAGCCCGGAGCTCATCCTGCACAACTCGGAGATCGAGGGTTGGGTGCGGCAGTGGCTCGACGAGCTCTCCGAGCGCCAGCGATGCGTCATCGAGCGGCGCTATGGGTTGAACGGCAGGGACGTGGCAACGCTGGAAAAGCTTTCGCGCGAGCTCGGCGTCACGCGGGAGCGCGTGCGGCAGATTCAATCGGAGGCGCTCGACAAGTTGCGCGCGCGCCTGCGTCGACGGGGCTTGTCGCGTGAGGCGCTGTTGTAGCGCCGAATTCACCCGGCCCGCGCCCGCTGCGAGCCCTGCGCGAGCCTCGCGGATTCATTCGACCCTCATTCGACTGTCTCCGGCGGCGCCGCGGTGAAGTTCGCGGAACGCGAGGCTTCGATCAGGGCGCGCCGCCCCGGCAAAGCTTCGACCCCGGTTCTTAGCTCCTTTAGCATCTGCTCGCGTTTCGGATTGCGCGGGCCATAGTGCAGCTGCGCGTAGCGCTCGCCGATGCGCGCGAGCAGGCTTGCCCATTGCGGCCAACGCTTACCGGCCCGGCGCGTGTAGGCGAGCGGTCCCTCTTCCGGCGTGCGGGCGAGACCGGCGCGCGCGAGCCTGCGGCAGAGGGCGTTCCACACGGCGACTTCGGCATCGACGCGCGACCGGCGAAGCCGTGCCGCGCCGAGCAGGAGAGCGCCCCAGACAAACACGGCGCCGGCAAACGCTGCCACAATTTGCCATGCCTGCGCGTCCTCGAATCCGAATCCGCGCAGCAGATCGCGCTGGCGGTCGATGTCGAAGCCCACGACGCCGCGCTGCCACTGGTAGTTAACGGCATCCCATTTCAGCCTGAGGCTTTTGATCCACGTCATTTCCAGCCGGGCGAAATACGGTACCCCCTCGCCCGCCGGCAGTGCGGCGCCCAAGCCCCGCTCGATTCGCGACGGTGCCACAGCGGCGGTTGGATCGAAGCGCTGCCATTGACCGTCGAGCAGTGCCTCGGCCCACGCGTGCGCGTCAGACTGGCGCACGATCATGTAGTCGCTGTCGGGATTCATCTCTCCGCCCTGATAGCCGGTCACGACCCGCGCCGGTATTCCCGCAGCGCGAAGGAGCACGGTAAATGCGCCGGCATAGTGCTCGCAGAAGCCGCGCCGGGAGTCGAACAGGAATCCGTCGACCGGATCGCGGTCGATACGCGGAGGCGCCAGGGTATAGACGAACGGCTCGTTGTGAAACCAGTCGAGCACGGCTTTGACGTACGCGCGATCGGAATCGACTCCCTTACGCAGTTCCTTGGCGAAGGCGAGCGTGCGCGGATTGGCGAGCGGCAGTTGCAGGGTCTCGCGCGGATTGTCATCGGTGGCGGGATACGAGTCGCGCAGCGACGATCGCTGGGTATAACGGATCGCCTGCGCGACCGCCGCCTTGGCGACGAGCTGCTGGTCGTAGGAGAGGTAGGCGATTTCATTGCCCGTCGGTGCGAACGGATCGCCCGTAGGCGAGCGCGGCAGCGACGACGGATGCTCGAGCGCGAACAGCCACATCTTGCCGTGAGGCTCCAGCGTCACCGTGTATTCGATAGTACGTGCCTGCCGCGGCACGAACCTGCCCGGGAGAAGCTTGTACACCGCGCGCCATTCGCGCCCGTCGAAACGTGATAGCACCGGACCGCGCCAGTAGCGTAGCGCCGGAGGCGGCGGCGAGCCGTTGAAATCGACCCGAAACGCGACGGCATCGGAAAGGGACAGCTCGCTTATCGAGCCGGGTCGCATGCTGTCCGATAATCCCGAGCGCGCGCCGGATTCGGTCGGCGAGCCCCAGAGCGGTCCGGCGAGCCGCGGAAAGATGACGAACAACAGCGCGGCAATAGGGATGCCTTGCAGGATCAGGCGCGTCGTCGCCCGGAGTTGCGCTCGCCAGTCGGAAGCAGCGGTGACTGCTCCATTTCGCAGCGAGGCCAAGGTGCCACCGAGGGCGAGCAGGACCGGCAGCGTCGACAGCGCCGCGGCAATGGTCTGAAGATAGAAAAACTGCGTCAGCGAAAGGAAGAGCGCGAGGCAGATCAGGAGCGTGCCGTCGCGCGTGTCGCGCGCCTCGATGAACTTGATGCCGACCAGCAGGTAAAGAAACTGGACGCAGGGATCGCGCGCCAGAAAATAGCCAAGCTCGGTGCGAATGCCCAACGCCGCCGCGACAGCCAGCAGCGGCAACAACCAGCGTCGATGTCCCGTCAGGGCGCGCCACTTCGGCGGCAGTGCGACGCGCGCAACGACCAGCGCGGCGCCGGCAACGGCGTTCCAGATCAGGAGGTGGCTCCAAAGAGGCCATTGTGCGGATACCAGTAATGCACCGAGCCAGGCAACCTGGACAGGCGTGAGGGGAGGCGATGCTTGCTTGCGGATCATCGATCGTGTGCCGGCGGAAACACTGCCAGTGCGGTCAGCGCGGCGCGCCGGTGTGCCGCGCCTTGTCCCGTTGGCAATACGGTGGCCGGAATGTGCAATGAAAACGGACGCGCCGCCCGCTCCGCCGCCAGAATCCAGGCAGTGAACCTCGAAAGTCCCGTTTCAGTGTCGACGCCTGCGGGCAATTCGAGCCAATGCAATTCCAGGATTCCTCCGCCGCCGGTTCCCTCGAATTGTTTGGAGTACCAACCCGCTCCTCGCGCCACGGCCTTCCACGCAATG
>DATMNH010000335.1:0-5448 GCA_035568975.1 Casimicrobiaceae bacterium | reverse complement strand
TCACTTTGGAACAAGGACAAGCATCCGGCGAACCTGGGCGGCTACTTCTGCTACATCGAGCAAGCGCACTACGTGAACGGAGTTGCGGCCGGTCTTTCGACCAAGTCCAACAAGCTGGGCTATATCGCCGCCAAGCCGATCGCGCTGGTGCTGCGGACGATCAATGCGTTCGCGCTCGGCGCGCGTAAGGTCAATCCGGAGGCTGAGGTCCATGTCGTCTTTACCGGCGATTGGACACTACCGGTGCGAGAAGCGGAATCGGTCAATGCGCTCGCTGGCGCCGGCTGCGACGTCATCGCGTGTCACATCGACAGCCCGAAGGTGGTGATCGAAAACGCCGAGGCGCGCGGCATCAAGACGTGCGGGCACAATACCGATCAGGCTCGCTTGGCGCCGAAGGGATTCATCACCGGGGCGGAGCTGAAGTACATCACCATCTACAAGTCCTATTCGGAGAAGATCGTGAACGGAGAGAAGCTGCCAAATCTCTATGAGGGCGGCTTTGACCGCGACATGGTTCAGAACACGGCCTTTGGGGCCGGCGCGACGGACGCCGCGCGCACGGCGGCAATGGCGGCGACGGCTGAGATCAAAGGGGGAGCGCCGATCTTTGTCGGCCCGCTAAAGGACAACAAAGGCAAGATCGTTATTGAAAAGACGCTCGGGCTGTACGAGCCGAGTCTCTGGGGCATGGACTATCTGATCGAGGGCGTCGCCGGATCGGTCACCTGATTGGACTTTCCTCCGTGCTGGTCCATCCGACGGAAGTCTTGAGAAACCACGGTGGCAGCGACCGGCACCGCCGCGTCGCGGCTACCGTCGTTTGTTCGTGCGGACCGACCCGGTGGTAGCGCCGTCCAAAGTTGGCAAGTGGAGCCTGAGTGTCAGCACGTGGCTGCACTATCGTGCGGAGACTTTCATCATTCCGGCCGTGGCGCTCCTCGCCTCGGCCGCGTATTTCTCCGTCTTTCTGATCTGCCTCGGCAAGTCGCCAGGGGAATTCTTCTTCCTCATCGCGCGTGGCGGGTTCGGGACGCTATTCTCGTGGCAGAACACGCTGGTCCGGGCCGCACCGCTCATTCTCACGGCGCTTTGCGTGGCCATTCCCGCGCGCATGGGATTGGTCGTCATTGGGGGTGAGGGAGCGCTGGTCATTGCCGGCTTCTCGGCGGGTGCGATTGCCATCCCTCTCGAGCAATCGGTCGCACCGATGTTCATTACGCTGGCGATGGGGCTGACCGCCGTCGTCGTCGGAGCGTGCTGGATCGGTCTGGTCGGTTGGCTGCGGCACGCCCGCGGCGTCAACGAGACGATCTCAAGCTTACTGCTGACCTATATCGCGATCGCCATCGTCAACTTCTTCATCGAGGGTGTTCTCCGGAATCCGGCCGACCCGAACCGCCCCTCCACAAAGGCCATCAATCCCGATGCGATGGTGGGCGCAATTCCGGGTCTCCACGTTCACTGGGGGCTGGCAGCCGGCGTGATCCTCGCGGTGCTTCTGTATCTGCTGATGGACCGCACCACATTCGGCTTCGCCGCTCGGATCGCCGGCGGGAATCCTCGCGTTGCTGAAGCGCAGGGGCTGTCGGTCGGCCGGCTCATCGTGACTGGTTGCTTTATTGGAGGCGCTTGCGCGGGCCTCGCTGGCTTCTTCGAAGTCGCGGCGGTGCATGGGCGCGCCAATGCTGCACTTCATGCGAACTACGGGTTCACAGGTATCCTCGTCTCGTTCCTAGCTCGGCACAGTCCGTTGGCGATCATTCCCGTTGCGTGCTTGTTTGGCGGCATTGGCGCCGCGGGCGGCCTCATTCAACGACGGATGGAGCTTCCGGACGCAACCGTACTGCTGTTGCAAGGGGTTGTGTTCGTCACGCTGCTGGCAAGCGAAACGCTCTACGGCCGGCTGCCCTTTTTTCGCGCAACCCAGGACAGCCACACATGAGCGAACTCTGGAGCGCCATCACCCTTGTGCTCATCGCATTGTTGGGAGGCATCGTTCGTGTGTCGACCCCGTTTCTGTTCGTCTCTCTCGGAGAGTGCCTGACGGAAAAGACGGGTCGAATCAACTTGGGCCTCGAAGGCACACTGGTTCTCGGGGCGATGACCGGATACGCCGCCTCCTATCTCACCGGCTCTCCGTGGCTGGGCATCGGTGCCGCCGCGCTCACAGGAATGGCCTTCGGCGCGTTTCACGCCATCCTTTGCCAACTGCCGCGCGTCAACGACATCGCCGTCGGAATTGCGCTCATCCAACTGGGAACCGGGGCCGCTTTCTTCTTCGGCAAGCCGTTCATCCAACCCACCGCACCGCACATGCCATCGATTGCGCTCGGTTGGTGGAGTTCCAACCCGGATCTGCAGAATGCCCTGCTGATCAACCCCCTTTTTCCGATGGGAATCGCGTTGGCGATCTTCCTGCGCTGGGCGTTTCGCAACACCTACTGGGGTCTCATTGTGCGGACGACGGGCGACAGTGAGCCTGCAGCGCGCGACCTTGGGGTATCGGTCAACGGCGTGCGGCTCGCGGCGACCAGTATCGGAGGTCTGCTCGCGGGAATCGGAGGGGCGTTCTTGTCGCTGTCCTATCCTGGGAGCTGGAACGAGGGTCTATCGTCCGGACAAGGCCTGATGGCTGTCGCATTGGTGATTTTTGCCCGCTGGGATCCGGTGCATTGCTTCTACGCCGCCGTCTTGTTCGGTGCTGCCGGAGCGATCGGCCCGGCGCTGCAGTCGGTGGGCGTGACGCAGGGCTATTATTTCTTCAATGCGGCGCCTTACATCCTGACGCTGCTGCTGATGGTTGCCTCCGGGCGTTCGAAGCGTGCGGCGCGCGACATGCCGCGCGAACTCGCGATCACGCGATGACCCTCCGGACCGACCAGACCGGTCCTGGCCGAGCCATTGGACTCGACGTCTCCGGCGTTTCGAAAATGTTCGGTTCCTTCGTCGCTTTGAAGGATGTCGATCTGAAGGTGCCGGCGGCGTCTTTTCACGCCATGCTTGGAGAGAACGGAGCCGGTAAGACCACGCTGGTCAGATGTATCACCGGCTATTACCACCCCGATCACGGAAAGATTGCGGTCGACGGTCACGCGGTCACGATTGCGAGCCCTCGCGACGCGCACCGCTTTGGGATCGGCATGGTGCACCAGAGTTTCAACTTAGTGCCGTCGCTGACCGGAGCGGAGAATCTCGTAATCGCGCGGGCGGATCGTCCCGTGGTGTTTCACTGGGATTCCGAGCTCAAGCGGATGAACGAATTTCTTGAGCGAATGCCCTTTCGCGCGCCACTCGATGTCCCGGTGTGGACGCTATCGGCGGGCGAAAAGCAGAAGCTTCAAATCCTGAAGCAGCTTTACCTGAACCAGCGCTTCCTGATTTTGGACGAGCCAACCTCCGTCCTCACCCCCGACGAGGCGGAAGAGTTGCTGGGCCGGCTTCGCGACATGACACGCGCGGGCGAGCTCACGATATGCTTGATCACGCACAAATTGCGCGAAGTGCGCGCCTTCGCCGACGAAGTGACCGTCTTGAGGCGGGGCGAAGTCGTAGGAGTCGGGCGGACAGCCGATCTGACGAATGCGGACATCGCAAAGTTGATGGTCGGGGATACTCCAGCCCCGTCACGTTGGACCAGCCGCAAACCTGCACAGCCAGCGGGTCACCCTGCCTTCGAAATCCGCGGCCTGGCCGCGGATAGAGATGATGGAATGGCGGCTTTCCGAGATATCAACCTTGCCATTCAACCAGGCGAGATCGTCGGTATTGCCGGGGTCTCCGGAAACGGCCAGAGCGCTCTTCTGGAAGCGTTGTGTGGTCAGCGCGCGGTCGTCTCCGGCGAGGTCTGGGCGCACGGCGAGCGGGTGCCAGCGACAAGAGCTGCATTCGCGAAGCACCGCATGTTCAGCTTGCCGGAGGAGCCGCTCAAGAATGCTGCCGTGGGCCGCATGACGGTCGCCGAGAACCTTGCGTTGCGAACATTCGATCGCCCGCCGTTGGCCAAAGGCGGTTGGCTCTCACCAGCAGCGATGCGACGGCAAGCGAACGATCTGATCGGCCGCTACCGCATCAAGACGCCGTCACCTTCGGCTCCGATCGATACACTCTCGGGCGGCAACATCCAGCGAACGGTACTGGCCCGAGAACTTTCCGGCAATGTGGGAATTCTCATCATCGCTAATCCTTGCGCCGGGCTCGACTTCACATCGACGGATGCGATCCACGCGGAAATCATGGACCAGCGCAACCGCGGGGTGGCGGTGCTCCTCGTTTCAGAGGACCTCGACGAGATCCTGGAGCTTGCGGACCGCGTGGTCGTCATGTCAGGGGGACGCCTTACCTACGCCGCATCAATCGCGGACACCGATCGCGCGACAATCGGACATTATATGGCCGGCGAGAAGACGGCAGAGGCTGGTATCTGATCTCGCGGATCGACGAGAGGAGCACTCGTCCTGGCAAACGGGGCCTTCGCGTCGGGTTCAGCGGCTCACCATTTCGCTAGTGATCGGAGCAGAGCGGACATCCTGGACCTGCCGCCATATCCGGCCGGTCGTGAATTGACTCATCTCTGCCATCAGCGGCCAAATTTACTGTCATGCAGAATGCTGCACTCAACGATGTGATAGGGTGTGGTTTTCGATGAGGGAGAACCCATGAGGCGGCGCGAGTTCATCACGCTTCTCGGGAGCGCGGCAGCCGCTTGGCCGCTCGCTGTGCGCGCGCAGCAGCCCACACGGCGCGTCGGCTTGCTTATGTCGACGGTCGAGGACGATCCGGAAGGGCAGGCTCGCGTCCGGGCATTCCTCGAGGGGCTGCAGGAACTGGGCTGGGCCTATGGCCGCAACGTACGCGTCGACATCCGCTGGACCGCCGGTAATCCCGCTGACTCGAACAAATATGCGGTGGAATTAGTCGCGCTTGCGCCTGACGTCATTTTTGCTTCTGCCAGCGTGAATGTGGCTGCGCTGCAGCGGGTTACACGCACTGTGCAGATCGTGTTTGCGAATGTTATCGACCCGGTTGGTGCCGGCTTCGTCGCAAGCTTGGCGCGGCCGGGCGGCAGCACCACCGGCTTTAGCGCGTTCGAATACAGCCTCAGCGGAAAATGGCTCGAATTGCTCAAGGAGATTGCGCCAACGTGACGCGAGTTGCTGTTCTTCGCGATCCTTCACTGGCCGCTGGGATCGGCCAATACGCCGCGATCCAGGCCCTAGCGCCGCCCTCATTTGGGGTAGAGTTATCTCCGATTGACTCTCGGGACCCTACTGAGTTCGAGCACGTCATCGTTGCATTTGCGCGTGAGCCAAATGGCGGCTTGATCGTGACCGGGAGCCAGTCAGCGGTGAATCATCGCAAGCTGATCATTGCCCTGGCTTTGCAGTACCGCCTGCCGAACGTCTACGGTTTCCGATACTACCCGACGGGTGGGGGCCTCGCCTCCTA
>DATMNH010000334.1:0-7240 GCA_035568975.1 Casimicrobiaceae bacterium | reverse complement strand
GTCACCGCTGCAACTGCGCCATCGCGACTTCATCGCCGAGATCAGGCAGGCAATCGGCATCGACGCTCATGCGGCGGCTGGACTGGAGCTGGAGATCACCGAGAGCATGATCATGGAGGACGTCAAGCAAAGTATTGCCAGCTTGCAGGCGATCCGCGCCTTGGGCGTTAGCATCGCCATCGACGACTTCGGCACCGGTTTCTCCTCGCTCGGCTACCTGTCCAAGCTGCCGGTAGACACGCTCAAGATCGACCGTTCGTTCGTGATCGACCTGAGCTCCGGGCCGCAGGGGCTGGCGTTGGTGTCTACCATCATCAGTCTCGCGCATTCGCTGAAGCTCAACGTCGTTGCCGAGGGCGTCGAAACCGAAGAGCAATCGCGGCTGCTCCGGGTGCTTAACTGCGACGAAATGCAGGGCTTTCTATTCAGCAAACCGGTGCCGGCCGGGATCTTTGAAACAAGATTCCTGGCCCTGACCTCCGGCGGGTGACGAATCATGACGTCGCACCCGCCTAATCTGGCACTCGTTTTGCTTATGTCGGGGGATAATCGAAGCATGGGAGCCGGTCCGCGAGCAATATCGGCTTCAACGTTCTGGGTCATCCCGAGTGCGCGTCGCGCGTCACGGCCCGGGCAGGTGCTGTTGCACAGGACACGAGACATCGTCATGGAGTACCGCGTGGTACCACCCAAGGCAGGGGATGGAAGCGTCGCCGAAGCCCATCCGAGGCAGGCACGCACGCGCGTTGCCCCCGAGGCGCGTGGTGTGGCGAGGAAGCTGGAACTGCAGGAGCTGCTCGGAGAACTTGCGCAAATCGATCTCCTGACCGAGTTGCCGAGCCGCGGCCAGTTTCTCGATCGCCTGACCGGCGCCATGGCGCGGGCGAGCCGCAATACGACGCTGCTCGGCGTCATGCTGCTCAACGTCGATCGTTTCAAGGCCGTGAACCGGACGCATGGGCATCGGGTCGGCGACCTTGTGCTGCGGGAAATGGCGGGACGCTTGAAGCGCTGTACGCGCGCGAGCGACACCATCGGTCGTTTGGGCGGCGACGAGTTCGCCGTCATCCTTGAAGGGCTGCAGGAGCGGCAAGGCGCAACGATCGCCGGGGATCGCGCGCTGAAGGTCGTCTCCTCCGAAGCCTTCATGGTCGAGGGCAGCGAAATTCACGTCACCGCCACGATCGGCATCGGTTTTTATCCGATCGGGGCCGAAGACGTCGACACTCTGCTTCGGCACGCCGACGCGGCGATGTGCTACGCCAAGGAGCACTCCCCGAACACCTGCCAGCTTTACTCGTCCGAGCTCGATTTCCGATCGCAGCACGATGAACTGCGCCGGGCCCACATCGAGCAGAGGCTCGCCAGCCTGACCCCGCGTGAGCGCGAAGTACTCGGAATTCTCGTTGAAGGGAAAGCCAACAAGCTCATCGCCTATCTGCTCGGCGCGAGTACCCGGACCATCGAGAACCATCGGGCGAAGATCATGGCCAAAATGCACGCAGAGTCGCTGCCGGATCTCGTGCGCATGGTGCTGAGCGCGAACGGCTCGCCCGCAGTCAAGTCCGCTACCCCCCTGTCCCCGAGCTAGACGCTAAGCTGCCCGAGGCTTATGCTGCGGATGCAGACCCGGCGTAGACTCTTGAGTCGCCTGGTTCTCATAGCTCTCGCAACACCGGCTTGCTTATGCTGTCGTCATAGGGCGCTCGCGCCAAGCGAGACATCGTAGGTAGAACTACGGACGTATAAGTACGGATTTTCCACCATGCCGTAGACCGATAAGATTGGTCCATGGATACGACACGGAATTCCGAAATCGGCGACGGCCCAAGCGGTATCGGGCGCGTCAAGCGGTTGCAGACCAGCCCTTACCGTGGAATGCAAAAGCGCCTTGCCAATGCGATATGCCTTTCAGCGCTCGCGCTGGCCGCCGCACATCCTTTGGTGACGGAGGCTGCCTCGAAGTCGATTGCGGTAAGCGCGTTCGTCACGGCGAACGCCGTGGTGCAGGTCGATTATCAGGCGCAGCAGCTGGTGGTAACGGAGGCCGATGTGGCTCGCGGTTATTGCGATGCCCCTGCCGCTTCGCGGCTACGCGTGTCGTCCAACAGCCGTGCCGGCTACCTCATCTCGATCTTCAACCGCCTGCCGATCTTCAAATCGGTACGTGTCGATATGCCCGATGCCAGCGCCCAGATTAGCCGGGATGGGGGCTCGATCGCTCAGCGCCGCCACGGCAAGGAAATGCTCACTCAGATGACGTATCGATTCATGCTGGCGGACGGCGTAGGACCGGGTACGTACCCCTGGCCGCTGCAGCTCGATGTGCGCCCTATCTGATGCGTCGCAGCGTTACGGGCCGCGTCGGTTTCAGTACGTCACGGTGATAGTGATGTTATCGGAATAGGCTCCGACGGCGGCATCCTGTAGCGCTGGAACGGAGCCGTAGACGGTGAAGTTGTCAGTCAGCGTGGGAGTCGAGGGTTTAAGCTGCATCGATCCCGAAACCGTTTGCGTGCTGCCGCTTCCGTCACCCCAGACGGTCGTTCGGGCGCTGTCCGAGTAAAGATTGTAGCCGAGAGCATTTCCGCCGTTCTTCATCTGCCGCTGCAGAAAAGTACCGCTCGATCCGGGTGCCAAGGCGACTACGTAGTTGACGGTCGTAACTCCTCCGGCGGTCAGCGTGCAAGTAACCGAGAGCGTCGTCGTTGACGTTATCGGGCTAGCCGCAAACACGTCGTAACTGCCGAAACTGAGACCGGTAGCAGATACGCTACAGCTCACGGTGCCGGCGGCGATGACGGGAGCGGCCACGACCCATAGCAGCACGGCAACAAGGGCGCGGACGCCTATCGTGCTCGCTTCTCGCGAACGGCTAAATGGTGGTTGGTCTCCGGTCGAGGCAGGTTTCATCGCGTTACTCCATGGCATACAAACGACCCGAGGTCGGGAAGAGGATCGGCGCTCGGCGGAACCTCCAGCTCGAAATCGCAGCTGCGGTTGTTCCACGTCGCGTGCAACGAATTGTGAGGCTGGAGACCGGTGACGTACGCGGCTCCGTCGAGTGCCACCGGGAAAACGTCGTCTCCCCCGGCGAGCTGGATCGTCGAGCCTGACGGCATCCCTTCGCCGTCGTCGAGCAATACCCGGAAGATCGCTCCGTGCGAGCGGCGCACGGGAAACTTGAGCAGCACGCCGCTGCGATAATAAGGAACCGCTTCTATCTTGAGGCGGTCGACCTGCGCGTCCATCGGCAAGTCGTTTTGCGCGATCGAGATCGGATTGATGTCGTACGCCCGTAATCGTGGGACCCTTGCGTAACCGCGGGCATCGGTTGTGCCGATCGCCTGATTGTCGAGAAGAACGGTAATCCCGGGATAGTCGTCGACACGCACGATCCCGAAACTGTCGGTGATTTGGCGCGAGGCGAAAGCATATCCGTCCATGTAGCCCAAGCCCCCGGCGACGTCTACGCGGGCCGCCGCCTGACCCTGGAAATGCGTGACGTCTGCCGTATACCTGCCGAATTCGTTCTGCAAGGTGCCGCTCGCTTGAACATCGTCCCGGGCGTGGGCGCTCAGCCGGTATCCGTAACCGTCGCCAGCGGGGACGTTGCGCTGGTACGTGAGCAGGGTATCGGTGCTGGTAGTCCCGCTCGCCTTATTGCGCACGACGTCATGCGAGATGCTTGCCGCATCGCGCGTGCCGAATGGCACTGTAAACGTCGTCGACAGCGCAAGCCCGCCGTCGCTGCCGTAGGTCTTGTTGGCGACAAAGTTCAACGTGCCGAAGGAGAAGCTCAGCGTATAGGCCAGAGAGAGAATCTTAACTTCGGGTGAGTCATAGAAGCTCCGCGCCACGTAGGTCAAGTTGACACTGCCCAGCGGGCCGGCTTGATAACCGAGCGAGGCGGTGGTTTGTGTGCGCGGCAGCGGACTGTCAGGCGAAAATCCGATCTGCCTGAAATCCGACGTCGTCCGCTGCGATTGCGCCGCTACGCTCCACGCGGCCGCCTGGCGCTCGAATCCCAAGCCGAATAGCTGGCCGTTCAGGCCTCCTTCTGCACGGCTCACCGCCGCGATACCGTGCACGACGCCGATATCGGTAATCAGATAATCGGCCGCGATGCCGACCGCCGTTTTGTCACGCATCGATTCGCCATGGACTTCGCCGGTCAACTGGTCGCTCAGACCATGACGATATGTTGCGCTGGCGAGGGCGTGGCCGTAGTCGAAACTTTCGGTGCCGAAACTGTTGCGCTCGAAGCCGGCCTCGTACGAATATTGGGAGAGGCCGGCTTTCAACAGCGCCGAGCTGGCGTAGAACGGCTGGGTGATCACCTGCTCGCGCCCGAAAAGGTCGCGGACGACCAGCTGGACATTGCCACCGCCGGTGATGGTCGGTATGTTGGTAAACGAGAACGGACCGGGAGGCACCGGTCGCTGTGCGACCAGTGCGTTGTTGACGAAGACGTCGACCGTCGACGGCAGCGCCGCCTGCCCATTGGCCGCGATCGTCGGAAAGGCGACAAACCCCGGCTGGGTCGCGAAATTAGTGCCGTATTGCACGCCGCCGAAACGGATCGCGCGGCCCCACGCCCCCGGCACATTGACCGTGTCGCCCAGCCGCGCGCTTGTCAGGCGGTCCGGAAAGTCGCTGGTCCAGGTTGTGTCGAGACGCAATGCACCAGGGCCGTCGCTTCCATGTTGCGCGAGCATGCTCGAAACCAGCACCCCATAAGGATTGAAGAACCCAGCCTCGAACGTCCCCGCGTACGTCGACAGGCCGCTTGCCCGCGACGAGAACAGGTCGTAATTGAGGAAGCCTCCGGGCGTCGGCACTGTCGGCGGAGGGTACGCCTGCCCCCCGGCAACCAGCGCCGATGGCAAGAACGAATCCGGTCGAGCGGTGATCGTGAGGTGCAGCGTCGACGCGTCGTAAACATAGGTAGTGCCGGCAATCGAGTCCAAAGGCAGAAAAACGACGCCGTTACGGGTTTTTGGCAAGGCGTCAGGGGGCCGCAGCCGCCATCGCTTGAGGCTATCTTCCGGAACCCAGATCGAGCCGCTTGCCGAACGCAGGACCGGAATGGTTTCGTCGAGATGCTGCGAATTGACGTCGACCAGCACCAGCAGCTCGTCCTCGTCGGCAACGTCCGCCCGGACGCGTGTCCCGTCGGTCGCCGCGATGACGGGATCGGCTTGCGAGCTATCGACGCTGATCAGGGCGAGCACGAGTAATCCGCACTTCGCGAGCTGCTTAGCGCTCGAGCTTGACAACGGATTCGATCTCGCCTGCATCGGTGATGGCCTTGAGGCGCAATTCCGTTGCCGTCCTGCTCCTAGGGTTCAGGCTGCGCAACAGCCACTCGCGGCTCTCACCGGCGAGCGCGTAGGCAAGCCCTGCCTCATGTGCGACGGGTACTTCGTCATCAGAAGGACGAAGCTCGAAGTCCGAGATCTGAACGTGGGTGTTGCCGGTGTTGCGCACGGTCAGCCGAATGGCGCCGTCGGGCTCGATTTTCGCCGCCCACGCAAGTTGCCGGGTCGACGGCACCAGCGGAGCGACGAAAACGGGCAGGCCCACACGAAGTGCGACCTGCAGGCCGTTGAAGCCCGGTTTCGGCGGCGGCGGTACCTCCTGCACGAAAAGTCGAAAGGCAAGTTCCCGTCGTGGATCGGGCGGACGTCTGAGGCCGACGCGGACGATTTGCTGCGCGCCCGCGGCAATGGTCGCAATCGGCGGCGTGACCAGGGCCTCGTTCGTTGCGCCATACTTGTCTTCGCCTAGCTCCTGGCTCCACGCAAGCACCGAAAGCTGGACGACTACAGGCTCGTCTCCGTCATTGCGTATCGTAAGCGCGGCAGCGGTGACGCGAGCATTCATGTCGACGCGGATGGGATTGACCTGAAACGATCCCGCCCCGACGATTTTCGCGTGCAGAATGATCAGCAGGAAAAAGGTGGCCGTGCCGGCCGCCTTGAAGGTGGGCTTGAGCATGATTTTTCGACCCGGCTTTAGGCGCGGCGAGTAGCCGCGCCTTCACCGGAGCCTTCTAAAAGTTGACAGAAGCTACAACGGTGTCGCTATAAGCGCCGACACCGACATCCTGATTTGCGGCAATCGAGCCGCAGACGTTATAAGTGCGCGCGGCTTTGCTCGCAGGCGAAGTCGGCGTGAAGATATTCGCGCCGGTGGTTCCCCAGATCGTCGTCAATGCCCCGCACGCGGCTCCCGGCGTAGTGTTTGGCGGCATATACAACTCATAGACAAGCCGCTCAGCGCCGTTGGCCATCTTGCGGACCGCTCCGACCGCGTTCGCGCCGAGGTCCAGGGTAATCGTCGGCGCCGAGCCCTTGGAGCAGGCGACCGTGATCGAACCGGTGGCGGTCAGTGCGGCCGCCGCATTGGCGACGACCGGGTCGTAAGGGCCAAAAGCAACCGCTGCCGTGGCGATGCTGCAATTGGCGGCGACGGAAGCACCGGCGCCCAGGTTGCCGGTCGTGGTCGCGCCGTTGGCCGGTAGCGCAATGAGAAATGCCGCCCCCGTCGAAAGACAAAGGGCGGCAGCCTTGCGCCTGATGAACAGGCGAGTCATGGTCGACTCAGAACGTGACGGTCGCGATCACCGTGTCAGCATACGCGCCGACGGCGACATCCGCACCACCAGGGATCGAACCGCAGACGTTGTAAGTCCGGGCGGCTTTGCTGGGTGCGGCAACGGTGGTCAATATGTTGGCGCCGGCTGTTCCCCAGACCGTACCCGAGGCGCACGCGGCGCCAGCCACGTTGGTCAGTGGTTGATAGAGCTCGTACGGAAGGCGTTCGGCACCGCTGGCCATCTGTCGAACCGCTCCGGCCGGGTTCGCGCCGAGATCGAGCTTAAGCGTCGGTACCGAGGCTTTGGTGCAGGCGATGGTGATCGACCCGGTGCCGGTCAATGCGGTCACCGCATTGGTGACGATAGGGTCATACGCGCCGAAGGCTACGGCAGCCGTGCTGATGGTGCAATTGGAAGCAACCGAGGCATTGACCGCCAAATTCGAGTTCGCGGTGCCTGCGGCGTACGCCGGCGCTGAGGACATAAGGGCCGTTCCGATCGCGACACACAGGACTGCGGCGGTGCGGTTGAGGCGGAAGTTCTTCATTTTTAGTGCTCCTTAGGGAATTGCTAATCAAATTGGTTTGGCGCTTGGGTTTTTGGTCCTGGCACCGTACCGGTTCGTTTGTCTATGCAGTT
>DATMNH010000333.1:0-3089 GCA_035568975.1 Casimicrobiaceae bacterium | reverse complement strand
TTGCTAGCAGCAAGCTGCTCGCCGAGCGGTTTCGTTCAGCCGGTGCGCCGGTCGTGCTCGTGAACGTTGCTTGGGCCACTGATGGCGGCGATTCACTGAAGCAAACGGTCGACCGCCCCGTGCCACATCCTCAGGGCGGGTTCTCTGCCAACTGGAGCCGGCTCGTCGAAGCCCTGCCTCAACCCAACGATATTCGGGTTACCAAGCATCAATGGGGCGCCTTCTATGGAACGGATCTTGACGTTCAATTACGGCGTCGAGGCATCAGGACCGTGGTGATAGGTGGGATTGCGACCAACATGGGGGTGGAATCGACCGCACGTCAAGCGTATGAGCATGACTACGAGGTAGTCGTGGCGGAAGACGCGTGCACGAGTATCGACGGTGGGATGCATGGCTTCGCAGTCAATGCGGTCTTTCCTCTGTTTGCTCGCGTCGTGAGTGCAGCGGAGATCGAACTGACAAAGACCTGATTCATATATTTTTCGCGCGCTTCGGCGCTTGCAGGCCTGGCACATCCTGCCACATGCGGCGTGTTGTTCCTGCTGGTCCATACTGCTGACTTTGCTGTTTCTGTCGGGATTCGCCTTCCCGGTCGAGTCCATCAGCCAACCGCTCATCGGTTGTCGCGCCTCTTGCCAAGCACGCCCGGCATCCAGGGATTCATCAAGCTCAACCAGATGGGCGTGTAATGGCCGGAAGTCCGCCCGCAGGCTGTCAATCTCTTGCTGCTGGTCGTCGTCTACATCGGCGTGGCGTGGTGGGCCGCCTCCCGGCGGGCGCCGGGACCGCGCATCGCCCCGGCCCGCGAGTGGCTGAGCACCAGGGGCGACGATCCGCGCAAGATCGCAAAATCGGCCGCCAAGAATCTGCAAGACGCCGGCAGCACCTCTAGGTATGCTCGAGTTGAACGGTCCACCTCCTCCAGGACTCGTTCGGTCCTCAGCGCCGGGCAGCACAAAGCAGCCCGGCGCTTTTTTTGAGTTATTCGCCACTTGCTGGAATCGCCAGCTTGCAAGCGACGATAGGCGCCCGGATTGCCCAGTGCCGCGCACCACGCAGGATTTCAAAATGCCTACCAGCCGGATGCAAGACCGCGAGCATGCACTCACCTAGCATGCCTGCGGTGAACCCTCGGCGTTGCGCACGAGCTGACACGCTTGTAACGCCGGATCGATTGCGAGAAAAATGAACACGAAGAACCATGAGCGGCAAGAGATGGCGTTATCTCACGGAGCACACGTCGATTGCGTTAGCTGTTCAGCGGAAATGGCCGCGTGAGCAGGCCCGCCAGTATTGCCACATCTCAGCCGTTGCGACCGTCTTCGCCTTCGAAACTTCCATTGACGAGATTCAGCGAGGTTGAGCATGGAAACCATAATCGAGAATGACGTAAAGAGCGCTGCAAACTGGTCCCTGGCGCTTGGCGTGCTTATCCTTATACTTGGCATCGTCGCGCTCGCGGTACCTGTCGTGACGGCGCTCGCCGCCAACTATGCGCTGGCCTGGATTGCGCTCTTGATCGGCGTGCTCCAATTGATTCATGCCTATCAGACGCGCAATAAAAGCGGTGCCGGTTGGCAAGTCGCGACCGGACTTCTCAATCTCGTCGTTGGCGTACTTCTCTTGATCTACCCGATCCAAGGCGTTGCCGCGATAGCGCTGATGCTCGCCGCGCTGATCTTCGCGATCGGCGTGGCCGAATTGAGTCTGGCATTTCAGCGGCGACCGGCATCCGGATGGGGCTGGGTGCTGGCGTCGGGCATCCTCTCGATTCTGGTTGGCGTTCTGATCGCCATGGGTTGGCCCAGCGACTCTTTCCTGCTGATCGGCGTGTACGTGGGGGTGAGCATGATTTCGGGCGGCATCTGGCGCATTGTCTTGTCCTTCGCGATTCGCGACCCCGATCGAGCGCAAACAGCGAAGTGAGGGGACGGGTTAATACGCTCAACGACGCGGCTGACTATGTCTCTCTACGCGCTCGGCCTCAATCACGCGACCGCGCCGCTCAAGGTGCGGGAGATGGTCGCCTTCCAGGCGGACGCGCTGGGCGCCGCGCTGCGGGACCTCACCGGATCGCGCAAGGTCAAAGAAGCTGCGATTCTGTCGACCTGCAATCGCACCGAGGTGTACTTTCACGGGGCCGAATCCGCACCGGTAACGGACTGGCTGGCAAGCTTCCATCGAGTCCCCGCGGCGACACTCGCGCCGCATGTCTATACCCTGCCGCAGGACAAGGCCGTGCGGCATGCCTTCCGCGTTGCCAGCGGGCTCGATTCGATGGTGCTGGGCGAGCCGCAGATCCTCGGGCAGATGAAACAGGCGGTAAAAACTGCGGAAGCCGCCGGGTCGTTGGGGCTGGTGCTCAATCGCCTGTTCCAGCGCAGCTTCGCGGTCGCAAAGGACGTGCGCACCAATACCGACATCGGCAGCGCATCGATTTCGATGGCGGCGGCCGCGGTCAAGCTCGCCGAGCGCATCTTCCCATCGCTCGCCGAGCGGCGGGTGCTGCTGATCGGCGCCGGCGAAATGATCGATTTGGCGGCGACGCACTTCGCCGCGACAAAGCCGCGATCGATTACCGTCGCCAACCGCACGCTCGAGCGCGGCGCGCAGCTCGCGGCACGATTCTCCGCCGACGCTATCACGCTCAACGAGCTGCCGGAGCGCCTTCTCCAATTCGACATCATCGTCACATCGACCGCGAGCTCGCTGCCGATTCTCGGCAAGGGACTCATCGAGCGGGCGATCAAGGCGCGCCGGCACGCGCCGATGTTCATCGTCGACCTCGCCGTCCCGCGCGACGTCGAGCCGGAGGCGGCTGAGCTCGACGACGTATTCCTCTACAGCGTCGACGACCTTGCCAGCATCGTCAAGGACAACCTGCAGATCCGGGTCGAGGCGGTGCACGAAGCCGAGGCGATGATTGCGGAGCAGGCGCAAGGTTTTCTGCGCTGGCTCGACGGACGCACCGTCGTGCCGACGATCGCCGCGTTGCGAAGCCATCACGATCAACTGCGCCTTGCCGAGCTCGAGCGCGCGCGCCGGCTGCTCGCCGGCGGCGCGCCGGCCGAGCAGGCGCTCGAGCA
>DATMNH010000332.1:0-26103 GCA_035568975.1 Casimicrobiaceae bacterium | reverse complement strand
GTTGATCTCGACCCGGCCGATGGCAGGCAGCTTCTTTCCACGCATTTTGGCAAGCAGGACGCGGTCTTCGGCCTGCGAGCTCTCGGGAAAGCGCACGTCGCGAAAGTTGGGGTTGGCTTCGAGCACGATCTGCTGCCCGCGTCGCCAGGATTTCAGCAAGTAGGACCGGTGCCGACGGGATTGTCCATGACCCAACCGCTGGCATCGCCGTACGCTGCGACGACTTCGCGCGCCACCGCGGCGGTGCCGACCCCGGTGAGATCCGCAAGAAGGTCGTAGGCGGGAAAATTGAGCTTGAGCCGGATAGTGTAGCGATCGACGGCCTGTGTTCCTTCCAGCGGCGCATCGTAATCGAACTTGCCGGTCTTTATTGCCGCAGCGATCGCCTCCTTTGCGCCGACCAGTCGATCGTCGAAGACCCACGTTGATGGAGCGAAGCTTGGGATCGATCAGGCGTTTCCAGGCGTACACGTAGTCGGCCGCGGTAAGCTCGCGCTTGCTGCCCTTGAATGCCGGATCGTCGGAGAAATATATCCCCGGCCGCAGCTTGATGGTCCATGTCAGGCCGTTGGCGGAAATTTCCGGCAGCGCCGCGGCGGTGTTAGGAACTACCTTGTACGGCCGCGGTGCGCCGGGAAATTGTGGCTCGTTTGAAACGATCAAGACGATTATTCGCCGCGGCCAAGGCGACTATTCCCTGCGGCCAATGCGACTATTCCCGGTTGGCAGCGACCGCCTGCGGCGTTACAGTACGATTCCGGTAATCTGAGTCAAGGAGCGTTTCGCAGTGCAAGTTTCACCCGGCGTGACGACCCTTCTTTTCACCGACATCGAAGGAAGCACGCGGCTCTGGGAGCAGGAAGGCGACAAAATGTCGCGGGCGCTCGCGGAGCACGACGCGCTGTCGAGGACGGCGGTCGAGCGCAACCGTGGCATCGTGGTGAAAATGACGGGCGACGGAATGTACGCCGCCTTCGGCGACGCACTGGACGCGCTTAACGCCGCGCTGGTGCTGCAGCAGTCGCTGGACGATCCGACGGCGACCTACGGGATATTGTTCCGAGTCCGGTTCGGGCTGCATCTTGGCGTCGTCGAGCGCCGTGACGCCGACCTGTTCGGCAGTCCCGTCAACCGCGCCGCGCGGATCATGAAGGCCGCGCACGGCGGCCAGGTATTGCTTTCTCAGGCAGTCGCCGACTACGTCGGCACGCGTTTACCATCCCTGGTTTCGCTGCGCGATCTCGGTGGCGTGCGATTGCGTGACCTGGCGACCACCGAGCACGTCTACCAGCTCGTCCATCCGAAGCTCCGGCAGGATTTTCCGGCGCTGCGCTCGCTCGAGGCGACGCCCAACAATCTGCCGCAGCAAGTCACATCGTTCATCGGGCGTGAGCGCGAGCTCACCGAAATCAAGGAACTGCTCGACGGCGCGCGCCTGCTTACGCTGTTGGGCATGGGCGGCCTCGGCAAGACGCGCTTGTCGCTGCAGATTGCCGCCGACGTGCTGGAAAAATTTCCCGACGGCGTCTGGTTTGTGGATCTTGCGCCGATCAAGGATCCATCGCTGGTCCCGAACGCCGTCGCCCAGGTGCTGGGCGTGCACGAAGAGGCCGGCAAGCCGCTTACGCAGACGCTCTGCGAGCACGTCAAGGAGCACAAGCTGCTCTTCGTGCTCGACAACTGCGAACACCTCGTGAATGCATGCGCGAACCTCGCCGAAGCGCTGCTTCGTGGCGCGTCCGAGCTGCGCATCCTCGCGACGAGTCGCGAAGGGCTGCACATTCGCGGTGAGCAGACCTACCATGTCCTGCCGCTTAAAGCGCCCGACCGCAATGCGGGAGTCGAGACCTTGCTGCGCTCGGAGGCCGTGCAATTATTTGTCGAGCGCGCGCGGCTTCAGAAGCCGGGATTCCTGCTGACCGAAGGCGATGCGCCGGCGATTGCCGACCTTTGCGCGCGGCTCGACGGCATTCCCCTCGCGCTGGAGCTGGCGGCGGCTCGCACGCGGTCGTTGTCGATCGGCGAGATCAATGAGCGCCTGCACGATCGCTTCAAGCTGCTTACCGGCGGCAGTCGCGTCGCACTCGAGCGCCAGCAAACGCTGCTTGCGCTCGTGACCTGGTCGTACGATCTTCTCCAGGAAAGGGAACAAACGCTCCTCGACCGGCTGAGCGTGTTTTCGGGCGGCTTCGACCTTCGCGCGGCGGAGGTCGTTTGCGGCGTAGAGCCGCTGGTACTCGACGACGTCGTCGACCTGTTGAGCTCACTGGTCGAAAAATCGCTGGTCATGGTGGAGCAGGGCGAAGGCGCGTCGCGCTACGGGTTGCTGGAGACGATACGCGAGTTTGCCCGCGAGCATTTGACCAAGCGCTTCGACATGCTGGGAACGATCCGCGAGTTTGCCCACGAGCGCCTGGTCGATCGCAATGACGTCGCCGCGACGGCGGCGCGGCACTGCAATTTTTACCTCGGCATCGCCAAGGCGGCGAAGGCTCAGCTGGAAGGACCCGAGCAGGCGGAATGGACACGTCGCCTCGAGGTCGAGCTCGACAACGTGCGCGCTGCCATTGCATTGGCGCTCGACGGAGGCGTCGAGCCGGTGCTAGCGGTCAAATTCGAAGTCGCGCTGATGCGCTTTCGGATTCTCCGTGGCTATTCGACCGAAGCCCGAAACAATGTGCGCGCCGCGCTCGTTCTTCCCGGCATCCGCGAGCCGAATGTGGCCCGTGGCCACGCACTCTACGTCGGTGGCGTGCTCGCTACTAACCAGAGCGACTACGCGGAAGCGACCAAGATGCTTACGGAATGCCTCGAGATTCGCCGAGGCCTGGAAAGCCCCCGCGAAACCGCAGCCGCTCTAACCACACTGGCCACGCTTCACCTGCAGCAGGATGACTTGGCGCGGGCACGCGAGTATGACGAGGAAGCCATCGGCATCTTTCGTGACCTCGGAGATCGCATCGGGGAGGCCATCGGGTTGCTCAACCTCGGGGAAATTTCGGTGCGACAAGCCGATTCCGGCGGCGCCCAGAAGCTCTTCGAGCAGTGTCTGATCATTGCTCGAAGCATCAAGCACCAGGAGCTGGAAAGCGACTGCGAGCGCAACCTGGGAGAGCTCGCGTTACGCGGAGGCGATCTGCCTGCGGCGCGAGCGCGGTTCGCACGTTCGCTCAAGGTTTGTCGGGACGCTGAAGACAAGCGGGGCGAAGCGATCACCTTGTGGCGCCTGGGAAAAACCGACGCGGAAGGCGGCGATCTCGAGTCCGCCCGCGAGAAGCTGACGGAAGCGCTGCGCGCCTTGCAAGCATTCGAAATGAACTCGGAAGTGCTCGATTGCCTGGAAGACTGCGTGAAGCTATTGCAACTTGCCGGTCAGATTGAAAACGCCGTTCGGGTTTACGCCGCCGCGGCCGCGAGCCGCGAGGCAATCGGACTCGCACGATCGCCGCACCGTGAAGCCGAGATGCAGAGCCGCCTCGCGACTGCTCGCACAGACCTTGGAGAGCCCGCCTTCGAGGTGGCGTGGTCGACTGGCCGAACCTGGACTCTGGACGAGGCCATCGACCACTCGCTGGCGTCGACGGGCGGGCTTACCGTGACAGCTTGATTAAAGCACCACCGCCGGCTCTACCGACGGTGGGTAGCGTCGACTAAGCGCTCAGGCGGTCGTCTTGCGCCGTCTTGCCAGCCATGCGGCGCCGATTCCGCCGATCAGCAGGCCGAGTGAGCCCGGCTCCGGGATCCGCGCCGCTACGTAAATAGCATTGTCACCTGAAACAAACTGACCGTTGCTGTCAAAGGACCCGAGATTCGCAATAAAACCGTGGTGTAGCAAGAAGTCGTTGCCGATGTCCGGCGTGAACATCACACACACGCTGCAGGTCGCAGCAGCGGGCAAACTGCCCGATATGAATTCAAAGTCGCTGAAAGGAGAGGTCAGCGGTATGGGAACCGACAGGAAATGAAGCCCGCCGACAAAGCTTACGCCGGACGCTATGTTCGTTTGACCGGTGGAAAAATCGCCGGAGCCGAAGTCTCCGGAATTCGTAATTACCAGGCTAATCAAGTCAATCTCGCAACTTTCTGAGTGTGCGAGGCATTGATCGTTGACATCATTAACGACGAAATGGCCGGTGAAATGACCTGTTATCGTCGGAGGATCAAAATCGCCGCCATAGAAGGTCGCCTGCGCCAGAGGGCCAAACGTCCCCAGAATCGCCGCGGCCCCGGCGCACATGAAAATTCGCAAGGTTTTTCTCGACACGGGCATTCTCCAGAGTTGCGCGGCTAGCGCGCACCAGACTAAGGAAGTGTCGGGAAAACACTATCCCGACGCTCGCTCAGTCCCTTCCCCATTGTGAGCAAAAAGCGCACCAAATTTTTTCAACCCCAAGCAAGACATTGATTATTTGTAATATTTCAAAAAGCAACGAAAATTCAGCGGACCGCATCTTAAAGACTGTAAAAGTTTTCGACGGATTCACTGTCAGTCCGATCGCGCGGACGAAGCCAGCAGCTCCTCGAGATGTTGCTTCCACACCTCGGCAACGGTGTGCGTGCCGTGGCCGCGCGTCTGCGGACTCAAGGGCACGATGATCGCCTGTCCATTCGGGACGCGTTTGATCTCGCGCTCCAGAATGCCAAGCTCGGGCGGATTGATGAGATCGTCGGCGGAATTGACTGCCGTCAGTGGCACGCGAATTTTTTCCAGTCCGGGACCCGGGTCGTAGTCGCGCGAGGCTTCCAACTGATACAGCGTGTCGTTCGCATCGCTCGACTTGACCGACGATTCGACCGCCGAGTCCAACACCGAATCGCTCTTCGCGAGCGTCGGCATCTGTTGTTGGCGCAACGGCGGATTGCTGGACATGAAATACAGCATCTCGACGGCGGTACGAAGGCTTGGCGGCTGCGATGCATAGTTGCCATTGCGCCAATCCGGGTCGGCGCGTATCGCGTCGATGATGACGCGGCGCCAGACGCGGTTACGCCCGGAGATTTGCGTCGGCAGACTCGCGAGGGGCATCAGCGCGTCCACGAAGGCGGGATAGCGCTCGCCCCATAGCCACGTCTGCATGCCGCCCATCGAGGTTCCCATGACGAGGCGCAAATGATTGACACGCAGACCGTCGGTGACCAACCGATATTGCGCCTCGACCATGTCGATGTAGCCGTAATGGGGAAAAGCCGCGTGCAGGCCGTCGCTCGGCTTGCTCGACTGCCCATGCCCGATGCCATCGGGGAGAATGATGAAATAGCGTCCCGCATCGAGCGGTTGCCCGGCGCCGAACAACGCGCCCGCGAATTCCGGCCGAATGAACTGCGCGCCGCTTCCACCCGTTCCATGCAGGATGAGGACCGCGTTGCGCACAAGCCCTTGCGCATCGCGTTGCGGCGTGCCGAGCGTGCGGTAATGAACGCGAAGCTCCGGCAACTTCTCATCCGATGTGAAGCGGAAATTCTGGACTACGAAATCGCCTTGCGCAGGCGCGGGATACTCGGCCGCGTCGACGCTCGCAAGTACGAACCACGCGACGAAAAGAAAAAAGACTCGGAACATGGCGACGGCTCCCGGTGCAATGGCTTTGGCTGGGGCGATTTGATCTTTAATCATGGCACCTACATCGGCGGCGTGAGCCCGTCCTTGCCGAAATTCACGCGTGGCGCCTGTAGTGTTCCATCAGGCAGCTTGGTTGCAGCGGCGATGAAAATCTTGACCCCCGGCTTGAGTTCGCTCTTGTCACCCGGCATGTAGGTGACGATCGGAGTATCCGGCGGGACGATGATCTTTTTCTCCCCATCCTTGTACTTCAGCGTCAGCGTATGCCCATCGTTCCCGGCGACAGTCTGCTCGACATTGGCGTTAGTCATGGTGCTCTGGGGTCGAAGATCCCACGGGCGGTGTCCCTCACCGGTTCCACGCATCGCTTCGGGAAAAATATGCACCTCGACTGCCTTCTGGCTCCCGTCAGGCTGCGGCATCCCGGTGACGCCCACGAACGAGCCTGGCTTGATGTCCGAAAGCGATGCTTTGACAATACCAACGATAAGCGCGTTATTGGCGAGCGCGACCTTCAGCTCGGCACCATCGCGCGACTTGACCACCAAGGTCTGGCCTTCCACCCGCTCGATCGTGCCCCGCACGCGCACGCTATCCTGCGCCCATGACGTCGATGCCGCGAGCACCAACGCAAAACCGCCAACTATGGCCACACGTCGCATCATCTTGTGCATCTCGACCTCCTGAAATTTCGATTTCCTAACTAAAACGATCGGAACAGGCTAAGCACCACTGCGTTTCGGCCTCCTGTCCCGGTCACCGGATAAACCGCGTTAGTGGAGCTGCGTCCGACCCAATTCAGCTGAGCACTGAATTGATCGAAATCGACTCCCACGCCGACACGGGCATCGAACACGTGATGGACGGCCCGGCCCGTATAGAGATTATCGCTGCTGTTGCGCAGGACCCCGGCGTGAGCGAGCAGGCGGACACGATCGAGCAGCGGTTGCGCGCCGTTTACCTCCCCGTAGATTGCGTCTGAGTCCTGCGTAAAGTAACGAGGAGCGTAATACAGCCTCCCGCTGAGATTCTCGTATGCGATGCCCCAGTACACTTCAGGGTAGCCATAGCGACGTGCGCCGGTAAAGGCGGAATAGTCTGCGCCAACTTCCGAGCTCAGTCCGGAAGGAAGGCGCCAGACATACCCGAGGAAGGCAATTGTCTGCAACTCTCGACGTGAGGGGTAGGGGGCCTGAACGGTCGAAGCAAATCCACCCGCGTACCAGCCCCGGGCATCGTCGTAGACAACACCGAGCTGGGCGGCGGGCTTGTTGTCACTCAGAGAAACACCGCGAAACCGGTAGTCCGAGACCAGGGTCAAGCTGCCCGAGACCTGGGCGGAAACGTTGGCGGCAACTAAAGCGAACCAAAGAACGACGGCGTGGCGGAACACTCCGCCCTCAGGGGGGCGGTGGCGACATCGTGTTACCTGCCACTGCACACGCACAGGCACAAGTTCCGGCTATTCTCGCGACGGCCGCGCAGGCATCGACAATAGCGCGATGGTCGCCGCCCACCAGCGACGGAATCGCCTGAGCTGCCAGCGCTTCTCGGATCTGCTGCGGCTGCAGGTTGGGAGCAAGCTCTCGCAACAGCGCCACGAGGCCGGTCAAATGGGCCGCCGCAAACGATGAACCGGCAACAAAGCCCCACTTTCGACCCACCATCGTTGTCGGAATGTCTCGCCCGGGACCTAGCAGGACGCCTACGGATACATCGTGCGCGTCATCGCCCGCGACGGCAAGCACACCGCGGTGCGAGGCGGGAAAGCCACCATCGCGGACATCCGGGTCGACAGCGCCGACAACCGTAACGCCGCGCGCCATTGCAGCATCAAGCAAGCGGCCCAGAAGTCGGTCGCTCGGCCCGCCGAGGCTCAAGTTGACCACCTGGGCATTCTCGTCGAGCGCGAACTGCAGCGCCTTCGCCAGGGTAAAGCTGTTGCAAATGGCCCCACCGCCGCTCCCCGCGGCTTCTTGCCAACAGGCCCGCAGTGCCATCAATTTCGCTTCCGGCGCTATCCCCGCGATGCCCATGCCATTATCTGCCCGGGCGGCGATGATTCCCGCGACCGCGGTCCCGTGCTCCTCGGCGACGTCTGGGTCTCCGTCGACGAAATTTCGCGCGACCGATACCCGGCCCGCAAGATCAGGATGGTCGAGCTCTACTCCGGTATCCACCTCGGCCACCCGCACGTTCCGGCCTGTGGTGATCTTGTGAAGCTCGGCCAGGTGCCAGAGCTTGGCACTGGGTTGCAGCGGATAAAGGGGATCGTTGTGGGCGAGCACGCGGAACAAGTTCATGGACTGCGCTGACTCTACTCGCGGGTCGAGCGACAACTGTTCCACCAGTCGCGGCAGGGACGCATTGCTGGCCGCCTGCATGACGAAGCAATCGACGCCAAGGGCCGCCATGGGCCAGTCGTTGGTGATCGTCAGGCCATATTGGCTTGCGATCGCCTCGGCAATCCGTCGCCGGGCGTCGCCTCCGACGCGTGAATAATGGCTGCCGCCATAGTCCACGTCGGGACGGAAGTGCGGTGGCGGCAGACGCAACATGACCAGGACCTGCCGCTCGGTGGACCCATCTGCGACCGGCGTGCCGGTGACCCGATCCAGCCGCGCACACGCCACCGCACACAGGGAAAGCAAAACCAGGAGCGATGTGCGCGCCGTCGTCAACGGGCTTCGCCGGGATCGAGTTGTTCGACCAACACCACGGCGGGCTCCGCGCGCAGGGCTCGCATGGCCTCGGTCCGTCGTTCCGCCTCGACCTTGAGTACGTAAGCGTTGGTCTGGGTCGGCCCGTCCGCGACCCGGGCTCCGGCCTTGCGCAGTATCCGGCGGAGATCAGACTCGGTTGTGGTCGGATCGAAGACAACGACGAGGCTACCTGTCGCCGCTGCAGGAGCGTTCCGCGCACCGAGGGTCCGGTAGAGCGTGGGGCCATCGGTGGCCGGTACCAGTGCGGCCCCCAGCCCGACGATCACTGCCAGTTGCGCCGCGATGGCCCATCGCGACCAGGGCGGAGCCCGCTTCCAAAGCCTGCGCAGAGACGCTCCTTTGCCTGGCCCCGCGCGCGGCTCGTCGAGCTGGCGGCGCAGATTGCGGAAGACGGTAGAGCCACCCGGCGCCGATTCACCATCGACGCAGGCCGCGCGGAGCTCGCGCAGCCACTGGACCTCGCGCTGACAACGCGCGCACTCGCTCAGGTGCTGCTGCACAAAGGCGAGCTCGTCCTTGTCCAATGTCCCGTTCACGAACCACGGCAGCAGCACATCGGCCACCTTGTGTGCCGCGGGATCGAATGGTAGTACGCGTCCGCTCATGCCGCTTCCTCCTCCTAGTCTGCCGGCAACGCCTGGAGCTGTTGCCGTGCCTGAAACATCCTCGTCTTCAAGCTATCAACCTGACAGAAATCGATAAGGTCATCTGTTTTACAGATACCAGTGTAAACCGATCCAGCGGCAAGATATTCCCTGCAAGTTCGCAGATTGTCATGTCCCGGACACATCCAGGCGCCGCGCCCCGGGAGGCTGCTAGCGCAAGGCGGCCAGGTTCCGCTTGTTCGTGGTCGGTCGCGCCACGCCCCGGCGCGTGATCCTTTCCAGGCTTGGATGAACGCAGCTTCGAGTCCCGGGCTCGCGGCTAAAAATTCGCTGCCCGGATTTCGACGACGCGTGCTCAAAGCGCTACCTATAATCGGCGCATGTCCAGGCTCTAACAGCCGGATCAGGCGCTCGCATTCAAGTCATTCCGTCGATGAAATCAATGTTGGAACAAGGAATAAGCGTTACCAGCCATCTGTAAGCAAGGGCTATGCGGTATGTGGAGAACAGGTGCCTTACCGAAAAACGAATCGCCCCATCGCCTTTGGCGTTGCTTCGCGACGTAAATGCGGCAATTCGTCGCCTTGCCATTGAATCCGATCGCCACCCTGCCTAGAGTGCAGTCCGACCACAAACGAATCCGAATGCTCATCCGGCCGCATCGAAGCTCAATTCAGGTGAGCCGAGGAGCAGCAAATCCGCCAGGGCGCCGGCGTCGGCAAAGAAAAGCTGTGGCATTGAAGAACTAAATCAGGAGATAGCTATGAACCGCTACAAAACCCGGATCCCCCGCGTCGCTTTCGGCCTCGCCGCTGTCGCCATGACGGCGATCACCATCGGCGTGTCGGTGGTCATGCCGTCGAGATTGGACTCCGACAGCCGTGAGCCTCGCCTGCTGGAGCCGTTGACGGTCACGGCGCCAGCGTCCGCGGGCGAGGTCACCGGCTCCGAGAGCATCCACGTCGTCGCCGTACAGGAGGCAGGGTTGTCCGCGGTTCCGTGCCCCTCGTCACAGCCGAATCGAAAGCCAGAGGTCTGAAGCCGCTCTCCTTCGCAGGCTGCGAGCCGATCAAGCTCGTCGACGACGTGATCGAATGAGGCGACCCGAGCAGATGCGGGTCACGGAGTTCCACGTCTGCAAGAAGCTGTGAGTCCAGGGCTCCCACGCGGATCGCAACACGGTTGGTTACATTTTTTCTGTCGCCGCGGCGGCCGCTCGCCCGTTATCATCAACTCATCGACGACAGAGTCTTCCCAATGAAAAACGTACTGATGCTAGGCGCCGTTCTTTTGTTGTCGTCAGGCGGGGTGCTGGCTGCGGAGCAACCGCAAAGCGGCGGCCCACGCGCCGCGTGTCAAGCTGACGTCGCCAAGCTTTGTCCAGGCATTCAGGCCGGAGGCGGCCGCATCATGGGTTGCTTGAAGCAAAACGAAGCTCAGGTATCCACATCGTGCAAGGAAGCGATCGCGAAGGGGCACGCAAGGAAAGCACCGGGAGCGCCGGCCTCGTCCGAGGGATAAGAGGCCTTCGCAAGTGGCGCAAGTCGGCGCGAGGCGCCGTGCGCTCACCGCGTCGCTACACAAGGCGGACGTGCTGGCCTACAATGGCGCTAGTGGTTATCGGAAGCCATTGATGGGTACTCGTCTGCTGCGGGCATCTTTGCCCGCAATTCTCGCCGCCACGTTTGGGCTCCAGCCTGCGCACGCGGATATCTACACGTGGGTCGATGCGTCCGGATCGATCAATGTCAGCAATCTGGCTCCGCCCGATGGGGTTCGCGTGGCCAGCGTCGTGCACGAGAGCGCGCCGGCAATCGCAGCGCGCGCCGAGGCTGCGCGCCAAGCCGAGGTACAAGCCGTCGCGGAGCGCGTCCGCCAGCTCGAGGACCTCGAGCTGGCCAGGAGCCAAGCGCCACCGCCGCTGGACTACCGAGCTATCCCGCCGCCACCTCCGATGATTCAATACGTTGTAATACCCCCGCCCGGGCAGTACGCTGACAATCCGGCACCGCCCGCGAATACCGGCTGCGATCCCGGGTGGTTCGACTGCGGGCTCTGGGGGATTCCGGGCTTCTATCCGACGAGTGTTTTCCTGCTGCGAGCGCCGAACTTTCGTCACATCCATCCCGTACGCGGTGGCCACGCATCCGTACGGCCGCCGATGCACTCGCCCGGAACCATGCGCAGGGGCTAAGACTTAAGACGCCGGTCGACGTCGCCACGTATCGGTAAAGGCCACTACTGCGGCGACAGGTTCAGCGCCTTCGCAAGCTTGCCCAGCGCCTCGTACTCCTTGTCGATGTATTGACGCAGCGCCGCTCCCTTGCGGATCAGGAGCTGCTCGCCGGCGTCGTCGAGGAACTTGCGCGTTGCCGGCGCGCTCGCGGCCTTTTCGAATGCAGCTTCGAGCTCGGCGATCTTCGCCGCCGGCGTGCCCTTGGGCGCGAGCACTCCGCGCCAGAGGATTGTCTCTTCGTCGGGGATGCCGAGATCGCGCAGTCCCGATGCCGACGGCAGCGAGGCGATCTTGTCCGCCGAGCTGAGCAAAATGCACTTCGCTGTGCCGGCTTGTGCGTGCTGCAGTATCGGCGGCACCGAACCCACGTAAATATCGATGTGCCTGCCGAGGAAGGCTATCGTCGTTTCACCCGCGCCCTTGAACGGTATGTCGCGCGCCTTGACCTTCATCGCACGAAATATGCGCTCGGCGGCGAGCTGGCCAGGCCCGCCTGCGCCATCGTTGCCGTAGGTGTATTTGTCCGGGTTCTTGCGCAGCTCTTCGATGAAGCTCTTGCCCTCGGTCGCGGGAAAATCGGGATGCACGCAAAAAACGTACGGCGCGCTGGTTAGCTGGATCACGGGAATGTAATCGTTCGGCGTATATTGCACCTTCATCGTGTGCGGCGACACCGTGACGGGGCCGAGCCAGACCGCGGCGAGCGTCTGCCCGTCGGGCGACGCACGGACCATTTGGGCCACGCCGATCGTTCCCCCGGCGCCGGGAACGTTGACGACGACGATCGGATCCTTGATGAATGGCGTAACCTCCCTGGCGAGAACGCGGAAGTATCCGTCAGTGCCGCCGCCCGGCGCGGTCGGAATGATGAGCTTGATCGGCTCCGCGAGCGCGATCGATGTCGCGCCCAGCAGCAGCGTGGCCACCAGGATGCGAACAAATCTCATGGCGAAGTCTCCTCCAGTCTTCTGTGGCTACCATTGAATGTTACCCAGATGAGTGACGGCTCTCAGAAAAATTTGCGTCATCCCCGCGAAGGCGGGGATCCATTTTTGCCGTCAATAGCCAATGGATTCCCGCCTTCGCGGGAATGACGATTCAAGGGACGCAGGCGTCATGCACTTTCGCAATTCCCAATGAGTATCACAAATCAGTATCGCCAGCGTCGCGCCCGGACAGCTGGCGCATCCAACACCCGGTGGAAGCCAAACAGCTCTGCGGGCGTGTCGACGAGAATGATGCGCCGCGCCGCCTCGTTTGGGACCCAGTCGACCAGTCCCTGCACGCAATCGCGATATGTCACTTCGTCCTCGTGCGAGACGAATGGCCAATCGCTCGCCCATACGAGCTGCTGCGGACCGCCCGCGTCGAGCAGCGCATCGACGTAGCGCTGCGGATCGGCGCCGCCCTGTCGATAAGGCGCCGAGAGCTTGATCCAGGTGTCGCCCACGCGCACGCCGCCGAGGACTGCCTTGAAGCCGCCGCAGGCGACGCCTTGCGCGGGATCGGGACTGCCGAAATGATCAACCACCACTTTGGCGCCACTCTCGCGAACCGCCGGCAGGATCTTCGCGAGCAACGGGCCTTCGAGATATATCTCGACGTGCCAGCCGAGCTCGCGCACGTTCGCGAACAGCCGCCGGTAATCCGCAGTAGAAACGTCGGGCAGCGTCGACCGCCGGACCCAGTTGAGCCGAATGCCGATAACGCCGCGCTCGCCCATCGCCGCGAGCGACGCGCGGTCGATGCCGGGATCGACGATGACGGTGCCGCGCAGGCGCCCGGCGGCGCGGCCCAGCGCATCCAGCAGCAAGCTGTTGTCGCTGCCGTAGAAGCTCGGCGCGGTGAGCACGCCATGAGAGATGCCGTGCGTGTCGAGCACGGCCAGGTACTCCTCGACGGTGCAATCGCGCTTCGGTGCCGAATGCCGGTCCGGCGCGAGCGGTGCGTCGCGCCGCATGACGTGCGCGTGGCAGTCGACGGCGGTTATTTTCGTAGCCGCCGCGTCATTTCTCACCGTACGTGCTTCGCGCTCTGTCACGCGGTGTGCCATCCCCATTAAATCAGCTTCATTGTTATCACGAAAAGAATAAACCGCTACAACAATATCTTCGCCATGCCGATGATGCCGTGCAGCTGCTCGAACGAGACTGGCGCATTGGGGCGCCCGCTCCGGATTAGCGCTTCTGCCCGGGATCGACCGAAAACACATCCACCGCAGCCGTCTTGCCCTTGAACGGAACGAGCCCGAGCGGCTCGACCGTGATGCGCTCGCTGAGCGCTGAGCGCGTGGTTTGGTCGATCAGAATGGCGCATTGCGCGACCTTGGTGTGCGTCTCGAGCCGCGCCGCAAGATTGACGGTGTCACCGATGCACGTATAAGTCGCGCGCTGGTTGGTGCCGGTGTATCCGGCCACCATCTCGCCGGAGGCGATGCCGATGCCGATCTTGATCGGCGGCTTTGCCGCAGCTTGCCGATCGACGTTGAATAGATCGATCAACTCGACCATTTCCTGCGCCGCGCACACCGCGCTCTCGGCATGGTCCGGGAGCGGCATCGGCGCGCCGAACACGGACATCAGCCCATCGCCCATCATCACCGTGACGATGCCGCCGTGGCCACTGATCGCGTCGAACATCAGCTCGTAATAGGTGTTGAGCAGCTCGATCGTCTCCTCGGGCGACTGCGATTCCGCGAGCGAAGTGAAGCCGCGGATATCGGAGAACATCACCGAGGCGTGTACAAGCTTGCCGCCAAGCCAGAACCCCGAATCCTGCAGGTCCTGCGCCACCTCCGGGGTAGCGAAGCGGCGCATCAGTTCCTTCTGCTGGTCCCGCAGGTGTTTCTTCTCGAGGCAGGCCCCGATGCGCGCCTTCAGCAGCACCGGATTGACCGGCTTGCTGAGGTAGTCCTCGGCGCCGAGCTCGATGCAGCGCACCACGTTGGCGATACCCTCCAGCGACGAGGTGACGATGACGGGCAGGTCGCGCAGCTGGCGATCGTTGATGAGTCGTTCGAGCACCTGGAAGCCGTCCATCTCCGGCATTTCCATGTCGAGCAGCAGCAGGTCGAAGCTTTCGCGCTGCAGCATCTCCAGTGCCACGCGGCCGTTCTCGGCCGACGCGACAGTGTGCCCCTGCAATTCCAGGCTGCGCGTGAGGAGCAGCCTGTTGACTTTGTTGTCATCGACCACCAGCAGGCGAGCCGGCCCGCCTCGCAGGTCACGCCGCAGCTCACTCATGTTGCAATTCGGTCAATGCCGCAGCAACGCGCGAATATTCTTGAGCCAATGCGTCGAGCGGCTGGCCGCCGCTCTCGATCACTTTCGCTATGCCGCCGAGCTCCAGCTCGCGCGCCATCGCGCCCAAAGTGAGCGCGCCAAAGGTGTTGCTGTTGGATTTGAGCGAATGCGCGGTCCGGCGGAACTTATCCGCATCCTTGGCCGCGAGCGCGTGGCGCAGCTCGTTCAGCATAGGCGGCGCTTCCTGGAGAAACGTGTCCACGAGCTCCAGCGCGAACTCGGCGCCCGTCGTTTCCTTGAGCGCCTCGAAGGTCGCGCGATCGATCGCCGGTGCGGTCACGATCGATCCCTGCGGGCGGGAACCTGGCTGAGCGCTTCGACCAACCGCTCCACGCGGATCGGCTTGGTCAGGTAATCGTCCATTCCCGCGGCCAGGCACATCTCGCGGTCGCCCTGCATGGCGTTGGCCGTCATCGCGATGATGTGCGGCCGTTCCTGTTGCCGCCAGCGCGCAGTGATCTTGCGCGAGGCTTCGAGCCCGTCCATATCGGGCATCTGCACGTCCATCAGCACCACGTCGTAGGTCTGCCGCTGCACCGATTCGACGGCTTCGAGGCCGTTCGATGCCAGGTCGGCGCGGTAGCCCATCTGCTGCAGCAGCCGCAGCGCGAGCTTCTGGTTGACCACGTTGTCCTCGGCGAGCAGGATGCGCAGCGGATGGCGCGCTGCCATGTCCGGATCGAGCCGGGGCCTGCCCGCTTCGAGCGTAGCCGCTTTGGGGGCGGCGTCCTGCGCAAACAAGCCGACGAGCGTGTCGTACAGGTGCGACTGGTGGATCGGCTTGCCCAGATAAGCATTGAAGAGTTGGCCGTCGCCGACGACCTCGCGCCGGCCCAGCGAGCTGAACAATACGAGCGGCAGGGCAGGTCTGCGTTCCCGAATCTGGCGGGCCAGCATCAATCCATCCATTTCCGGCATGTGCATGTCCAGGATCGCGACGTCGAATTCATCCCCCTGTTCGAGCCAGCGCAATGCTTCGAGCGGCGATTCGGTGGCGCGAGACTGCATACCCCACTTGGCGGTTTGCAGGGCCAGCACTCGCCGGTTGGTCTCGTTGTCGTCGACGACAAGCACGCGCTTGCCCTGCAACTCGGGTTGCACGCCGACCAAATCGCGCTGCCGCGCCGCCGGCAGCTCGGCGGTCGGCGCCTGGATGCTGAAGAAGAACGTGGCCCCGCGGCCCGGACCCTCGCTCTCAGCCCACAGGCGCCCGCCCATCAGCTCGCTCAGGCGTCGGCTGATGGCCAACCCGAGACCCGTGCCGCCATACTTGCGCGTGGTGGACGAGTCGGCTTGCGAGAACGACTGAAAGAGCCGGCTCATAACTTCCGGCGACACGCCGATGCCCGTGTCGCGCACGGAAAACGTGAGCTCCGCGCGATCGGCGAGGAGCGGCTTGGAGGTCACCGTCAGCACGACTTCGCCGGCTTCCGTGAACTTCACCGAGTTGGAAAGCAGATTGAGCATGATCTGCCGCAACCGGGTCACGTCGCCGACGATGGCCGCGGGGACGTCGCCTTCGAACACGTACGCCGTGTCCAGATGCTTGTCGACGGCGCGCGCCGTCACCAGATCCAGCGCCGACTCCACGCACTCGCGCAGATCGAAGGGCTGCGACTCGATGTCCATGCGGCCGGCTTCGATTTTCGAGAAATCGAGTATGTCGTTGATGATGGTCAGCAGCGCGTCGCCCGATTCGCGGATGGTGGCGACGTAGTCGTGCTGCTCGGTGTCGAGCTTGGTGTCGAGCAGCAGTCCGCTCATGCCGATCACGGCGTTCATCGGCGTGCGGATCTCGTGGCTCATCGTGGCCAGGAACGAGCTCTTCGCCTCGTTGGCCGCCTCGGCCAAGGCGCGTGCCTCCTGCGCCTCCTGGAACAGCCGCGCGTTCTGCAACGCCACCCCGACATTCGCGGCGATGGTGGACAGCAGGCGCTCGTCACCAGCGTCGTAGATCCCCTCCGTTTGCGTGCTCTGCACGCTGATAGCTCCCTGACACGTGCCAGCCACAAGAATCGGCACGCCCAGATACGACAGCGCCTGCTTGCCGATGACGATGGCGCCGAGCTCGAGGCTGCGCCGGTCCGTGTCGCGGTTGATGATGAGCGGCTTGCCCGACTTGATGATCCTGCTCGTCAGACCCTCGCCGTACTTCAGCGGCTCGAGCTTGTCGCCGTATTGATAGGGAAAGTTGATGATGCCGCTCGCGCGGTCGAGCAGCGCGACATAGGCGATATCGGCCTTGAAGACCGTGCGTATCTGCTCGCCCACCAGCCCGAGCAGGGCGGCAAGATCGAGCTTGCCCGCGAGCTGCTGCGACACGGTGTTGACGGTCGCGAGCTCGGCGGCGCGCTGCTGCGACTCCGCGAACAGGCGTGCGTTCTCGATGGCGACGGTCGCCTGGAGCGACAGGCCTAGCAGGAATTCCAGCTCGCTGTCGGCGAACGGCTGGCGTCCGGTACGCCACACCGCCATTGCGCCCTTGACCGTCGTTCCCGCCAGCAGCGGCGCCACCATCAGCCGCTCGTTCTCTGCCTTCTCCGTTCCGGGGATCTGGATGCCACGCGGGTCGGCGCCGGTATCGTTGATGAATTCTGCGCGGCCGCTTTGGATGATGCTGCCGATGATGCCCATGCCCACGTCGATCACAGTGGACTGGATGGCCGGCGCAACGGCGCCGACCGCGACGATCGCCCGGTAGCGCTGCCCGACTGCATCGGGCAGAAATATCGCACTGTTGTCGGCGCTGAGCAGGTCCTTGGCGTGACGGGCGATGCGGTCCATCACGGTGGCGAGATCCAACGTCGACGAAATGTCACGCCCCACCTCAGCAAGTGCGGCCGTCTCGCGCGTGCGGCGCTGCGTCTCGTCGAACAGCCGCGCGTTGTCGAGCGCCACGCTCATGCTGTTGGCGAGCGTTTGCAACAGGCGCACGTCCGAAACGCTAAATGCGTGCTCGCGTTCCAAGTCGACCATGTTGATCAGTCCGCGCGCCTGGTCACCCGCAACCAGCGGTACGAAGACCGCCGACTTTTCCATCTGCGTTCCGGTCAGAGTTCTACTGCCATACTTCTCCATCTCTTGCGCCATATTCTCGTTGATGACCACCGTCTCGCGGGTGCGCAGAACGTGGCGCGCAAAACCGGTTTCCAACAGAGGCCTGGACTTGATCGCGATCCGCTGGCCGCCTTCGTAGACATACGGGTAATGAATCAGGTTGGTCTTTGGGTCGTAAATGCGGATGCCCACATCCGCCTGATTGAATATCTCGCGGATCTTGTCGCCGACCGCGTCGTAGATGCCCTGCATGTTGAGCTCGGCGGCGAGCGCCTGCTGGACGCTGTTGATGATGGCGAGCTCCGCCGCGCGCTGCTCGCTCTCCTTGAACAGGCGCTGCGTCTCGTCGAGCAGGCGGGCGTTTTCCAGCGCGACGCCCATGCTCGCCGCCACGGTCGTGAGCAGGCGCACCTCCGCCTCGCCGAACGCGTCCTCGCGCTCGTAGTTCTCCAGCGTTATGGTGCCCAGAACCCGGTCGCTGCCAATGATGGGGACCATCGCCACCGAGCGACTTTGGTCGGTGCCTGGCACGGCGCCGACCGCGATTGCCGCCATCTCGGCTTCGTTGTTCATGACCACGGGCTGGCGGGTTTGCACCATCCTCGACCATGGTCCGCCTGGCACGGGTGGACGGGGTGGGACGCTTAGCCGCGCGCCGTGCTCGTAAACGTACAGAAGGTGAAGCAGGTTCGCCTCTGGATCATGCCAACGAATGCTGATATCGCCGGTCCTGAAGACCTCCCGCAACTTGTCACCGACGAGATCGACGATCGCCTGAAAGTTGAGCTCGGCCGCCATGCCCTCCTGGATGCGGTTGATCACCGAAAGCTCGGCCGCACGCTGTTCGCTTTCCTTGAACAGGCGCTGCGTCTCGTCGAACAACCGCGCGTTTTCCAGCGCGACACCCATGCTCGCGGCTACTGTCGTGAGCAGGCGAATCTCCGCCTCGCCGAAGGCGTTCTCCCGTTCGTAATTCTCCAGCGCGATCGAGCCAAGAACGCGGTCGCTGCCAATGATGGGAACCCCAACGATAGAGTGGCTCAGGTCGGTGCCGGGGACGGCAGTGATCCCAGCCGCTGCGAAATCGGCTCGGCTGTTCGCGACAATCGGCTGACGCGTCTCCACCATTCTGAACCAGGTGCCACCTGGGACGGGAGGTCGTGGCGGCATGCGCATTCGCGCACCATGCTCGTATTGGTAGAGGTAATGAATCAGATTGGCTTTCGCGTCGTACCAGCGGATGCCTATGTCGCCCGTGTTGAACACTTCGCGCAACTTGTCGCCGACGAGATCGACGATCGCCTGGAAATCGAGCTCGGCGGCGATGCCTTCCTGGATGCGGTTGATCACCGCCAGCTCCGCAGCACGCTGCTCAGTTTCCTTGAGCAGGCGCTGCGTCTCGTCGAACAGGCGCGCGTTTTCCAGCGCAACGCCCATGCTTGCGGCCACGGTGCTCAACAACCGGACTTCCGCTTCGCCGAATGCGTCCTCGCGCTCGTAGTTCTCCAGCACGATCAGTCCGAGCACGCGATCGCTGCCGAGAATCGGGACGTAGGTCACGGACTGACTCAGATCGGTCCCTGGCAGCGCCTTGACTCCAAGCGCGAGCGCTTCCGCGCGGTTCTTCAGGACGAGCGGCTGCCGCGAACGTGCAATCGTCGCCCAGGGCCCGTCTTGGATAGGCTGCCGGGGCGATACGGTTTTCCGCGTCCCATGCTCGTACTGGTACAGGTAGTGCATGAGCCCGGTGTCGGCCTCGTACCACCGGATACCGATGTCGCCCGTATGGAAGACTTCGCGCAGCTTGTCGCCGACCAGGTCGACGATGGCCTGGAAATTGAGCTCGGCCGCCATACCTTCCTGGATGCGGTTGATCACCGCCAACTCGGCGGCGCGCTGCTCGGTTTCCTTCAGCAGCCTCTGCGTCTCGTCGAACAGGCGCGCGTTTTCGAGCGCAACACTCATGGCGTTGCCGAGCGTGGTCAGCAGGCTCACATCCGAATCCGAAAAGGCGTGTGCGCGCTGCTTCCCGACGGTGATCACGCCCCTCGCCGTATCGCCGTGCAGGATAGGAACGAAGATGGACGAGTTGTCCACCGTGTCGCCGCCGATGTTCTTGGCGCCCAGTTCCGCCATCCGCCGATTCAACTCATCGGCGGTATGGATCACGATGGGTTCCAGCGTCCGGAGAATATGCCGCGTGAAACCAATCGGCGGTCCCGATTCCGGATGAAAGCGCTCGCCGTGGTCGAGGAGGAAGACGTAGCGAACCAGATTGGCTTCTGAATCGAACAGTCTGATCCCGACCACATCCGCGGCGAATATTTCGCGAATTTTGTTGCCGACCAGATCGTAGATAGCCTGCATTTCCAGCTTCGATGCCAGGCCTTCCTGCACGCTGTTGATGATCGCAAGTTCTGCGGCGCGTTGCTCGGTTTCCTTCAGCAGGCGCTGCGTTTCATCGAAGAGGCGGGCGTTTTCCAGCGCGGTCCCCAGCGACGCGGCGATGGTCGTGAGCAGGCGCACTTCGGACTCGCCGTACGCGTACTCGCGTTCGTAGTTTTCCAGGGCGATCGTTCCGAGCACGCGGTCGCTGCTGATGATCGGAACGGAGATCAACGATTTGCTGCTGTCGGTGCCAGGTAGCGTCCCGCCGGGTATTGTTGCGTAGTCTGAGGCAGTGTTAAGGACGACAGGACGGCACGTTCTGCGCATGGTCTCGAACAGACCGCCCGGGGTTGGTGGCCGAGGTGTAATAGTCAGGCGCTTGCCGTGTTCATATGCGTAGAGATAGTGAGTCAGGTTGGTTTTTTCATCGTACCAACGGATGCCGAGGTCGGGTGTATTGAAAACTTCGCGCAACTTGTCGCCGACGAGGTCGACGATCGCCTGAAAATCCAGCTCAGCGGCGAGACCTTGCTGGATCGAATTGATGATGGCGAGCTCGGCGTTGCGCTGCTCGAGGTTGGTGTTGGAGGCCGTCAGTTCCGCCGTGCGTTCTTCGACTTTCTGCTCCAGACCCTGCGACCACTGCGCGTTGTCCAGCGCGACCGCCGCCTGGCTCGCCAGCATGCCCAGCAGATCGCGATCGGATTCACGGAGCCGGCCGAACGCACCGTCGAGATCGGCATAGAGGTAGCCCAGCAGCTGCCGCTGTGCGATCAACGGCGCGATGACATGCGAGCGCTGATCGAGCTCGTTCGCCCCCTCGGGGCCGTGCGTCAGGCTCACAGCGCGAGTACGGCGCACATCCATAAGCGCTGGCGTGATGTCGTGGATCAGCGCCTGCGCGTCCTCGCCGCGCGGCACGAGCGAACCCGCAAGTTGCAGCCCCTGCGGCGTCTCCAGAACCAGCAGCACACGCTCGGCGCCCGAGAGCTCGGTGGCTTCTTCAATCAGGAATTCATGCAATTCGTCGGCGCTGCGCAGCTCGTTCAGGCGCAACCCGGTGTCCACCAGCCGTTCGAACGGCTCGCGCAGATTCGCTTCCCCCGCCAGATGGGCAGTGCGGCGTTCCACGGAAAGGCGGCGCCTCCGCGCGTCCTTGATCCAGGCGCGGACGATCTCGCGGTGCGCCTCGATCTTGTTGAGATAATTGCGGCGCAGGCCCTCGTCGCTCAGGCTGGCGATGCCCTTGAGCATGAACTGATACGCCATCTCCAGCGCCTCGCGCGCGGCCTGCGGTTGCTTGTTGGCCTGCAGGGACTGGCTGTGCCGCCACCACAGTAACGGCGGCGACATCCCATCGAGTGCCGCCAGATCGTGCGCGCGATGCAATTCGGTCGCTCGCCGCGTGGCGGCCAGCGCGGCGCGGGGCTTTTCCAGCGCCAGGCGGGCTTGCCCGATTGCCGTCACGGCGTCGATTTCGATGGCGACGAGATCACGCTCGCGCGCGAGCTGCGCCGTGCGCTCGAAATGACGCAGCGCCGTCGCCGCCTCACCTTGCAGCAAGGCAAGCCGACCCTGGTTCATGATCAAGTTCGCGGCAACCAAAGGGGTTCCAAGCGCTTCCGCCACCCGGGCCATTTCGGCGATGTACGCGCGCGCACTGTCAACATGCCCCATCGCGAGCTCCATTTCGGCCAGTGCGCCGAGAATATTGCCCCGACCTGCGCGCGAGCCAGTGCGATGAGAGATTTCATTCGCCTTCAGAAATAGGCGGCGGGCGCGCCGATACAGTCCGAGACGGCTGTAAGCGACGCCCATGTTGCCGGTGATCACTCCTTGGCGCTCTACGTAGCCCGCTGCCTCAAAATTTGCGAGCGCCTGGTGCAAAAGCTTCAACTGGACGGCGACATCGGCCTCATTGAACATAAGCAGGTTGAGCGCGTTGCCGGCGCCGTACAGGTCGCCTGCCTGCCGGCATTGCGCCAACGCGGCGTTGGCCGCCTTGACGGCCTCGACGGCGTGACCTTGGCTGCTGCGGAGCATGGCGAGGACCCACCGCGCACGCCCCTCATCGGCGAGGCGTCCCAGTGTGCGGAACCGTTCCGCGGCTTGCACGGCATGGCGCGCCGCCTGTTCAAAATCTGCCCGGGTCCGAAATTGAGCTTCGGCGAGACGAAACAGGCTCATGGCTTCTAGCGGGCCCTGCCTACTCTGGCGCGCCGCCTTCAGCGCGGCGGTGGCCGAGACGACGGCCACCTTGAATTCGCCCGTGCGCATCTTCACCAGCGCCACGCGATTGCGTGCCTGCGCCTTGAGCGCCGCCGTCTTCGCGTTATCCGCAAGGTCCAGCATTGCGTTCGCGTCGGCGCCGGCGCGCTCCAGGTCGCCTTGGGCGATGAAGCTCTCGGCGCGCAGGTCGAGGAGATCGAGCCGGCTTCCTGCGCTCAAGCCGTTTGCAGCCAGCGCCTCCGTCGCCAGGTCGACAGCCTGCGCATGCTGCCCGGCCCACGCCAGGTCACCGACCCGTTCGACCCTCGAGGCGGGTTCTCGCGCGCGCGGCTGCAGCGCGCGTCGGGTCCGCGATTTGCTCTTCTTCTGCGAATCCGCCATTAGCCGCTCGAAGTCTCCATGCCGCTGCGAGAACTCCCGGTCATGACAAGCACCGTGGGTACCCATTGACCATGCGCATCCGGTGCGGTGCAAATCCGCAACGGGAGCAGCGAACCGGATACTAGTCTACCGCCGGTCCGTGTCAATCGGTGAGCGAGGACATGCTCGTGCCCCATCCAAGCGTAGGGACGACTTCATTCGTTATGCCGTCTGCTTCGATGGCGCCGGCTTGGTGTCCGGCATGATCGCCGCCTCGCGCCCTTTGCCGTACTTGGTTTCGAGCTGCTCGGGCGTGAGGAAGCGCTGCTCCAGGCGCTCGATCTCCGCCATGCCCATGATGTCGTGGAGCTCCTCGAAGGAGACCAGCGCGTCGGGGCGATCGACCACCTTGCCGCTGTCGAGCGACTGCTGCAGAAGCTCCAGACCGCGCTTCATGCCCATCAGCGCGCAGGCGGTCAGCAGGCGCGGATAGATGACGACGGACACACCGAGATCCTGTAACTGTTTGGCGGATAGGAGCGGGGTCGTCGATCGCTGCCGGATGCCGAAGCCCATGTTCACCGACAGCGGCTTATGCACGTTCTTCGCGATGGTGCCGATGTCCTCGACCGACATCGCGGCGTCGGCGAAGAGCAGGTCCGCGCCCGCTTCGGCATAGAGGTTCAAGCGCCGGATCGCTTCCGCGAGGCCGTGCGTCGCCAGCACGTCGGTGCGTGACTTGATCACGAAATCCGGGTCGGCGCGCGCTTCGGCGGCGGCGCGGATTTTCTGCACCATCTCCTCAGCCGAAATGACTTCCTTGCCTTTCAAGTGCCCGCACCGCTTGGGCCAAACCTGATCCTCGAGCATCAACCCGGCGACGCCCGCGCGCTCGAACGCGCGCACGGTGTGATAGACATTGAGCGCGTTTCCGTAGCCGGTGTCCCCGTCGGCGAGCAACAAAAGATCCGAGCACGCGGCCATGGCGCGCGCAGCGGCGACGTTTTCGTCCAGCCCCATCACCCCGACGTCCGGCTGACCGAGGCGCGACTCACTCACGCCGCTGCCGGTGATGAACGCGGCCGTGTACCCCAGCTTGCTCACAAGTCGGGTGCTGAAGCCGTCGAATACTCCGGGGAGGACGAGGATCCCGGGCGCTTCGATAAGCGCGCGGAGGCGCTTGCCGGGACTTGCTTCAGGAGCTGACTTGGCCATTTGAATCTCCTTGCAATGCTTTAATCGCCGCTACGCTTATTCAAGGCGACTCGTCCTTAATAACGTCCTGCCAATGGGAAGTGGACTGCTTCGCTCCTGTTGCGATCGAGCGAGAGGTTCGCCGTTACGTGCGTCGCTTCCAGCGCAAAGGGTTGCGCCGAGCGTGCATGCAGGCGACGACCGCGATGGTACCTGGGTAAACGCGATAGAACACTGCGTAAGGAAAGCGCTTGAGCAGCAGACGTCGCATGTCGCGAAATAGGACCGCTTGGCGCAGCGGATAGGCCGCGATTTCGCGCAGCGCCTCATCGACCACATCGAGGAACTCTTCTCCAAGGCCCGGCCGCTGTTGCTCGTACCAAGAGAAAGCTTCTTCGACTTCTGCTGCTGCCGCCAGCCGAACAATCAAATCCACTACTAGGACTGTCCGCGGATTCTGCGAAGAACCTCGTCCCATGGAATACCGACCGGACCTTCACGGTCGAGATCATCAAGTCGACGCGACAGTTCCTCGCGTTGTGTCGACGTAACGGGTACTGCGTCTGGAGTGGATGCAAGACTGTCCCAGATCTGCTCCAGCAGCTGCAGCCGCTGTTCGGGGTTTAGGTTAGCGATGTCACTCATGTCCATTGGCAAATTATACGCTGACACAATCTCGCTTGCTGGGTCCCGGCTGAGGCACTGCACGAGCTGAACCAGAACCAAGCAGCCGGTGGTCTCCAGAGTTCGACGGCGAAGCAGGGGACCGGCATTTGAAGCCGCCCTCAAGGCTGGAAAACCCGATGCCTTCGGTGAGCGCGCGCCAAATCCACGACGCCGGAAAGTTCTCGAAGGTTTGAATCACTATGTTTCGCCTGAGTAGGACTCGCGGGCTCCTGGATTGGCGACCACGTTTGCCCTCCGGGCTCACCTCGATGTCATTCCACTCCAGCGGCCGCAAACGCAGCCTTGCCTGCCGGCGTCGCAATCTGCTTGAGCACGGCTTTCACCGCGTCGGGTGACGTCGCGCCGGTCATCATCACCGCTTCGTAGCTGGTGTAGTTCTGCACATCGGCCGGCAGCGGGCCGACGAGCCTCACGCCTTTGGGCTCGTACGCCTTGATCTCAGTGATCGCGCCAAAGCCGATTTCGTTTCCCTTGCCCTTGCTTATATGCGCCATCACTTCCGAGCCACCAGGATAGCGCGTGGTCTTCGGCTTGAGCTGATCGAGGATGCCCATCTTCTCGAACAGCTTGTCGAGATAAATCCCACTGGATGCCGTGTTATAGACCACCGAGTCCGCGGCCAGAAGCGTCCGTTTCAAAGCATCCACCGATGCAATGTCGGGTGCGGATGCGCCGTTGCGCACGACGACGCCGCCACCGACGCGCCCGACCATAACCCGCGTGTCGGCGGCGACCTTGCCATCCTTCGCAGCCTGGTCGATCACATTCGGGGGAGCAATCACGATATCGAATGACTCACCCGCGGCGATACGTTGAACGATCTGCGGCGTCGTATTGAGCTGGGTCTTGAGGTCGTGGCCCGACTCGCGCTTGACCAACGGCGCGAATGCTTGCAGACCAGTCTCGACGGCACCCGCGCTGAGAATCCTGATTTCGGCAGCGAAGCTGGCCGCGGAGAAGACGGGCACGATCAACACGATAGCGAGAAAACGTTTCATAGAGTTGTCATCCGACGTGAGAGGGAAGAGCTGCTGTTGTCCTCGAAGCGCCTCTATTGCTTTTCCACGACCACGCGCCCCTGAGGGTTGAGAAACACGTGATAGCGATTGCCGTCCTTGCATGACGCGACATGGTCGTTGTCGCCCTGCGTCTTGACGCTGACGACCTCGCCGCAGGGCAAGCCCTGCAAGGCGATCACGGCGGCCAGGTCCTTGCGGGTCGCTGCGTCATCCGCGGCGAGCGACGGCGCGGCGGCCGCTGTCGCCAAGACTGCCGCCAAAATCATCAAGGCCGAATGCGTCACGTACTTGGTCATGGCTTCTCCTGCGTCGACTCCGTGTCGACTTGGTGTTCGTAACTAGATCGCTGCCGCGAACTTGGCCGGATCCGAAAGAATGCCCCAGATCGCTTCGCGCGAGGCCACGATCGCGCTGGCCAGCGCCGGATCGCTGTCCTGCAATAGCGAAAGCACCTTGAGCACGAGCAGATCGTACGGCTTGCGCAGCTCGGCGAGCGTGGTCTTGAGCTTTCCCTGGTAATAGGCGCGGAACTGGTTCAGCAGGTCGTCGACCTGGTTCTTGAGCGCGATCTTAGTCATCACGCCGATGGCCTTGGTGTCCTTGAGTCGCGTCTCCAGAGAATTCAAGTCCAGCGGCGGTGTTTGCGGCTTCGCGGTTGGCGCGGGAGCGGCGTCCTTCTTCGGTGGTTGCGCTGCGGCAGCGGGCGCCGAGGGTGCCTTCGGCGCCGCCTTGGCAATCTTCTC
>DATMNH010000331.1:0-5034 GCA_035568975.1 Casimicrobiaceae bacterium | reverse complement strand
GTTCTGGCCGCAAGTCATTCGCGGCGCTGCAATCATGTTTTGCCTGTTGCCGCCGACCCGTTTGGCATTGGGGGCGCTGTCCGAAACGCAAGTGCCGGATGCAAGCGGCCTCTTTAATCTCATGCGTAATCTGGGTGGCGCCATTGGCATCGCGCTGATCGACACGGTTCTGTACGGACGAACCGGTATCCACGCGGACGCCCTTCGTGTCCGACTTTTGGCGGGAGACATGACTACCGCCAAGGCAATTGGATTGGACCCAGGATTGTTCGCGAGCGGACTATCCGGTCCGCTAACGCCAAACACAGAGGCCTACGTGCGACCAATGATCGAAAAGGCGGCTTTTGTCTGGAGCGTCAATGATGCATGGGCGATGTTGGCAGCGTTCGCGCTGCTGGGCGTGTTGGTTGTGCCATTCGCGTGGAGAACAAAGCAGGCATCAGCAGTGGCGATAAAAGCGAATTGATTAGAAAGAGAACTCGAAGGCAAAGTTCTCAGAAGTAATCTGGCTAAGAAAGATTTATTTGACCAAATTGCCTGAATTGACGGCAAAAACTATGGCCGTCCACGATCTGTCACATCGGCGTTTATTTGAAGTGATCAAACCATCGTGCACGATCCCTTGGCGTCGATGATCGCCGGCATACGGTCGTGAAGTTTCCGAACCAAATCATCAGCGCAACGGTAATCATACAAATGCAAACGGTCAGAACACGATTCGGGCAGCATCACAACTTCGCACACTGAGTCCTCGACGCCTTGCTCGACCAGCCTCGCCGAATTACGTCCTCGGCCGTCGGGCCAGCAGACACACGCGGCCGAGGGACGACATCGATCTACATAAACGCAACCACGAACCCTCGTATTGGCCTTAAAGAGCCGCGCGGCGGCGGAGAGACCTAACAATCGACCTTAGCGAGATTTTCGGAGCCGTTCGATTTTCAACTTTTTCAACGGTATCTGCCAAACGCGGAAGTCGCACAGCGCCCCCCCGCCATACGTGGCGCCGCTGAAGAAGGCTCTGAGGCGTTTATGGGCGTTTTCTGCCGGAAAGACAGTCGCCGAATGTAGCCGTTCCGGCGATCCACGAGAAAGTCCGTCCTGAATCATACGATCCAGGACGGACGCTGCAGCGTACTTACCGCTTCCCTTCCTCACGCGCCGGCGGGCGCGGCGCGGGTGGGGGCGGGCGCGGAGCCGGCGCCATGCGCAGCGGCGCTTCCCTCACAGCCGGAGCAGGCGGCGGCTCCGGCCGGCGCTCTTCAACCCGCGGCGGCGGCGCCATCCGTTCCTCCGCCTTCGGTGGTTCGGGGCGTGCCTCTGGCCTCGGCTCGACGCGCAGCGGTTCGGTTCTCGGCGCTTCCTGCGGCACGCGGCGCGGCTCTTCCGCAGGCACCCTTTCCTCGACCCGCGGTGGCGGCTCCCTGTCCATCTCGTTCACGCGCGGCGGCTCACCCAGACGCGGCGCCTCACCGGGGCGCGGCAGCTCGTGCCCCTGCATCTCCTGCGGTTGGCCAGGCCGGCCGGGCTCGCCCACGGGCGCGACCGGAGTGCGGCCCGCACGCACGACGCCTTCACCCTGGAGCACGCCGGGGCGGGAGGTCGCGGCGACCGCAGGCTCGCCGTGGTTCTGCTTGGCGAACAGCGAGCGATCCTGGCTCGCGATCTCGGCGTGCTGGCGCTGCACCGGCGTCGCCACGATGTGACGCTCCCGCGCGAACGCCTCCTGCTGCGGTGTCGGCCGCGCCTGTATGCCGCCGTTGCCGCCGTTGAAGCTGACGCGGCTGACGTTGTGGTTGATCACGACCGTCTGGTTGTAGACGTTGGTGATTTGGACATTGGTGAAGTTGTTGACGGTGCGGTTGTAGAAGAACACGCCGTGATCCCAGCGACCGCCGTAGTAGCCTTCGCCGGTGTAGCCGAAGCCGTAATCGATGCCGCCGTAAAAGCCCACCTCGCGGCCCCAGTAGCCGGGATGGAAGCCGTAGCGGCCATCGACCCAGCCCCACCACGCCGGCGTCCACAACAGCTCTGGCTGCGGCGGCTCGACCCACGTGCCGGGGACCCAGTAATAGTCCAGCGCGACCGGATTCCAGGCCCAATAGCCGGGCGCCCAGATGTAGCCTTCCGCCGGAATTGGCGGCTGCTCGTAGTAGGGAAGCGGCGGGGGCGGAACGTCGACACTAATGTCGACCGCGATCTGCGCGTGCGCCGGCACCATGAGATACGTGGGCAACGCGGCTCCCAGCACGAGTGCGAAAACCGACGATCGAAGTGAATTCATTTGAATCCTTTCATGAAGATAATGGTCAGGAATCCGGAACGCAGGGAGGCGGGACACCCAACGGCGGAGTGTCGCTTTCGGCTCCATCAACGGACGAAGGTGGGAGCCGCCTGCCAGTGCGATGACAGCTCTACCGCCCAGCCCCGATGGCCTGCGCGACTCCCGCCGCATTAGTGATGGTGGCCTGCCGCGGAAAGACCTTCTCCAGCAGCACCCGATGCGCTTGCTCGTCGCCGTCCGAGCAGCAATCGCCAACGACCAGCAGTCTGTAGTCAGCGTCGGCGGCATGGCGCAGGGTCGAGAGTACGACGCCGCTGGTGGCGATTCCCGTCAGGATTAGGGTCTCGATGCCGTTGGCGCGCAGCATCAGGTCGAGATCGGTCCCAGCGAAGGCGCTCACCCGATGCTTGGTGACGACGATTTCCTCGGCCAGCGGCGCGACGGTAGGATGGATCTTCGCATTTTCGGCACCCGCGGCGAATACGCCCGAGGCCTTGAGCCGGTTGAACGTCGCATTTCGGTCGCTGACCTCCGGATAGCCGGTACGAAAGCCGACGACCACATAGATCACCCGCATCCCTGCTGTGCGCGCGACGGCGATCAGCTTCGCCGTCCGATCGAGCAGCGCCTCCGCACCGGCGGCATAGTTGTCGACGATCAGCGTCTGGAAATCCATGACGAGCAACGCGCTCGTCCGGCGATCGATTGAAAGATTGTCTGCCATTGCTGGTCCTGCTCCTATGCTGCTCGCGGCGTGATTGGGGGGGCGCGCATCGATAACAAAAAACTGCCAGTAGCTCGTCGTAACGCGCCTTCCTTCAAGCTAATGTTCCGAGGTGCATCGACTTCTGCGCGCTACAGTTTACTAACCTCGCTTTTCACCTCGGCTATAAGGTCCTTATCCTGAAGATGATGCTCTTCGGTATCGATGATCGCTCGGAATGCGTCTCGCTTCAGCATCCTGATGTCGGCTTTACCCAATGCGCCCTCCATGGCGGCGGCGTCCGTAACGATGTCAATCAGGCGCTCAGCTGCGTCGAGACGGCCCCAAAGATAGTCGTGCTCCCGGCGAGATCTCCGTCATAAACGATATTGATGACGATCGCGACGAATTAGCATTCGCACAACTTGATCTGCCGTGCTATTTCAGCATGCCTTGCTCTGGAGGCACCCATGTTCCGAGGCAGTTCATCGCTGAAGGTCAGGCGTCGTGAGCGGATGACGCACTTTCGATGGTGCGGAGACGCCTGGAGCTAGGCCTGATCCGCCCCATGGGCGGATGGCGGGCGACCGTACCGATGACGAAATTTCCGCGCAAAATTTGTATAGTCTCGAAAGCCGCAAGCGTACGCGACTTCGCTGACAGGCTGGCCTATACTAAGAAATTTTCGTCGACGCAGAAGGCGCGCCGCGTGTTCCAAGCGAAGCGAGTGTATGAATTCACTGCAGGTCGTACTTCGCTGCGTAAATAGCTTCTGCAAGTAACGCAGCGAAATCCCCGCTTCGATCGCCACCTCGCATGGACCTAAAGCAGGATCGGAAAACCGTTCTTTTATGATATTGCAGACTCGAGTGAACAGCTTGTCGTTATGAAGCGAGGCGAACACTGGATCTAGCGGTGCGAATATTGCTCCGAGGAGATCATAGACCGCCAGCTGCATATAGCATGCGGATGGAGCGGACATTGAGCTGTCGTCTCCCGCGTTTTCCCGGATGAATTGGTGCAGCTGGCGCCCTGCTGGGGTTGTGGTGCGGCCGCGCAAGGCGTCATGCGGTTCGAAGCCCAAGTGCGAGATCAGTTGCTGGCGCGGCAACTGTAGAGCGAACCACTGTTGATTGCCATCGTTGTGGTACGTCACAGGGCGAGCAGAATCGATCATCATGGAGTCGCCCGCCGACAATGACGCAGCGTGGTCATTCTGAATGATCGTTGATCGTCCAGCGATTTGAAATACAGCATAGTAGTGGTCAACGCCGTCGAGACGAAAATCCCGCTGTGTTCGATCGCACCGGACGGCGTTGTTACTGACATCCGCTGCGTTAAATCCGAAAATGCTCCGAGGGCGCACCCTGCCGACAAAGATCTTAGGGTCGTCTGGCGTGTACAGCCCCCAGTCAGGGCGCACCGCTTCTCTCCACTGCTCGTAGTTTAACTCAACAGTGCTGGGCAAGTCGCCGCGCTGATGCATTGTCATCTCCATTTCCTGGGTCATCTCCATTTCCTGGGACCCCGAAGCTCAAGTGGGGACGCCGAACCGGATTTTTCACGAGCAGGATCGATCTCGATCGCGACGGGGCACAGGCCTCCATACCGATCAGGTGCACGGCGCCATAGCTTCGAAGAACGCCATAACTTGTCCGCGGCGAAGCCGCTTTCTGACGATCTCAGCCGCGCCAACGCCGTGAACCTGGAACACGTTCTTGGCAACATCCAAACCGATCGTGGTAATTTGCATGTGGACGGCTCCCCTGATGTGATTCGTCTCCGACGAACCACCTTATGGCACTTCGATGCCGGGAGCGGGCGCCGTCCACCACATCAAAACCGGAAGTCGTAGTCGTCTGAGTGATTGTACGGCGGTTCAGCTTCCTGAAGGATTAAGCGACGGGTCTTTACCACCGACCCAAGACGGGTCCCTTCCACTAAAGCCAAAGCCGTTCGTGTCCGAGCGGTCAAGCGTTGGTGGGGCTGCATACGAAGGCCCGTTAAACTGATTGTACTCTCCGCGAAGATTCCGGAGATCGTGGAC
>DATMNH010000330.1:0-7844 GCA_035568975.1 Casimicrobiaceae bacterium | reverse complement strand
GCCGCCCAATTTCTGCGTCAGCTCTTCTGCCGTATGCGCGACGATCGGTCCCAGCTGGCGGATTCGTTCATCCGAGAGGCGCGACGAGGGGCCCGCGAGCGAAATCGCGCCGAGCGGCTCGGCGTGCTCGTCATAGACCGTTGCGGCGACGCAGCGCGTCGCACGCGCGTGCTCTTCATCGTCGAACGAATACCCGCGCTGGCGGATGACGCGCAGCGCGGCCCACATCGTTTCCGGCACGACAATCGTATTTTCGGTGATGCGCGGCAATCCTATGACCTTGAGAATCGCATCGATCTGCTCATCGGGCAGCGATGCAAATATCGCCTTGCCGACGCCGGACGCGTGCAGCGGAACGCGGCTGCCAAGCTTGACCAGCGTTCGCATCATCTCGTGACATTGCACCTGCGAGATGAAAACTGCTTCGGTGCCGTCGAGGATCGCCAGGTTGGCCGTTTCGCCGGATTGTTCCATCAACCGCCGCATGTAACTGTGGCTCTGCGCGACAAAATCGCGGTTGGCGAGAAAAGTGCTGCCAACCACGAACGCCTGCAAGCCGATGTACCACAGCCCGAGATCGCCGGCCTGGTAGACGTAGCCCATTTTCTCGAGAGTCGAGAGCAGTCGATGGGTCGTCGACGCCGGCAGCAGTACGCGGTGAGCGAGATCGGTCAGCGTCAGGCCCGCCTCCGCGTTGGAGAGCGCTTCGAGGACGGAGAGGCCGCGGGTCAGGCTCTGGACCTGCCCTGTCGTGCCCGCGGCTCTGGTCGCTGTTCGACCGCGATTGGGCGGCGTCGTGTAACGGTGCGGCATGCAGGAGTCAGGAATCAGAAGTCAGGTGTCAGGTATCAGCATAACGCATTGCCGCGATCCAGGCTGGCGCGACCAATGGTCAGCTTAGCTTGACGTGGGGCGTCGCGGCAAACAGTTCGCCGGCAATGTCGATTTGATACTGGGCGGCGAGTAGGGTGTCGTCGGCAAGCACGCGGTCGCTGCGTGCATAGCCCATGGCCACCGCACGCTCGTATACGCGGCTATAGCCTGCCGAAGTGAGCTCGCCCACGGTGCTGCCGTTCATTACGATCGGCTCGCCACCCCATGGAAACGCCGCGGGATCGTCCAGAGTGAAGATCAGCAGCCGCTTTCGCAAGCCCTCTGCTCGCTGCTTGACGAGCGCGCTCCTGCCGATGAACTCCGTGCGCTTGTCCAGAGTGACCGCGTAGCCGAGTCCTGCCTCCCAAGGTGTTTCGTCGGGCCCGAGCTCCGCGCCCCATGCTCGCCTGCCGGCTTCGATGCGCAGCGCGTCGATGGTGTAATACCCGGCGTCGCGCAAGCCGAGGTCGGCACCCGCGGCATGGAGCGCGTCGTACATTGTCACGCATTGGTCGGTCGGAACGCAAAGCTCGTATCCGGCACCGCCGATGTAGCTCATCCGCGCCGCTCTCGTCCGCGCGTAGCCGACGTCGATTTCGCGCGTGGCGGAGAAGGGAAGACTTTGGGGGGAAAGGTCGTCGGCAGAAACGCGCTCGAGGAGCTCGCGCGACTTCGGTCCCATGACGGCAATGACCGAGAACGCGCTGGTGACGTCGACCAGCGCGGCACATTCATCCGCGGCGATGTGCCTGCCGATCCAGTCGGCGTCGCGCGTTGCTTGCGCGGAGCCGGTGAGGATGAAAAACGTGTCCCACGCGGTGCGGGTAATCGTAAGGTCGCTTTCGAAGCCGCCGCGTTCGTTCAGCATCGCCGTGTACACCATTCGACCGGGCGCCACATCCAGATCGCGGGCGCAAAGGCGCTGCAATATAGAAAGGGCGTCGCGTCCCTTGAGCAGGAGCTTCGAAAACGAGGTCTGGTCGAATAGGACGACGTCTTCTCTTGCGGCGCGCTGTTCGTCGAGGACGAAGGGCAGCCAGCCGGGCGTATCGAGCGACGGCGGCGGCTCCGCGACGCCCGGGGGCAGAAAATAATTGGCGCGTTCCCAGTTCAACTTGGTGCCGAAAACCGCTCCTCTGAGCTCAAGGCGGTCGTAGAGCGGCGAGCGCCGCAACGGTCGCACCGTGGAGAGCTCCTCGCGTGGCCAGCGCATCGCGTAATGCAGTCCCAAGGTTTCGGCGACGCGATCGTGCAAGTGTGCGCGATTGGCCTGCAAGGGCGCGAATCGCCGGATATCGACGTCCCACAGATCGACCGGCGCTTCGCCGCCGACGATCCATTCCGCGATCAGCCGCCCGGCGCCGCCAGCGTTCGCTATGCCCGCGGAATTGAATCCCGCGCAGACAAAGTAGCGGCGCAATTCCGGCGCCTCGCCGAGGATGAAATTGCCGTCGAGGGTGAAGCTTTCCGGACCGTTCAGCAACAGCTTGATCTCGGCTGTTTCGAGGCACGGCGTACGATGAATGGCGTTGGTCATCAACGGCTCGAACTGATCCCAATCCTCCGGCAGCAGCTGAAATTCGAAGTGCTCGGGGATCCGAGACAGGTTCCACGGTTTGGCGACCGGCTCGAAACCGCCCATCACCAGTCCCCCAACTTCTTCCTTGTAGTAGATGTAGCCGTCCGGATCGCGCATCACCGGCAGATCGGGATGGACGCCGGGAATCGGCCGCGTAACGACGTAGAAATGCTCCGCTGGAAACAGCGGCACGTTGACACCCGCGAGCTTGCCGAATTCGCGCGCCCATAGTCCGGCGCAGTTCACCAGGCTTTCGCACCGCAACTCGTATTCGTCGCCCCCATGCCGGTAGCGCACGCCGGCAACCGCTCCCTTCTCGACCATGACATCCGTGACCTGTGCGTCCTCGACGATGCGCGCGCCGCGGAGACGCGCGCCCTTGGCCAGCGATTGCGTCAGGTCGGTCGGATTGGCCTTGCCATCGCCGGGTATCCATACCGCACCGGAAAGATCGTCGGTGCGCAACAACGGATAAATATCGCCCGCTTCGGTGGGAGTGATGAACTCGAACGCGATGCCGAAGCTCCTGGCCCGTGCCATCTGCCGCTTGAGCAGCTTGAGGCGCTCCGGCGTCTTCGCGACATTCAGGCTGCCGCATTGCTTCCATCCGGTCGCGAGGCCGGTCTCGGCTTCGAGCGATGAATACAACTCGATGCCGTAACGGCTCATTCGCGTTGCGTTGCGGGTCGCACGCAACTGCCCGACCAGCCCGGCCGCATGCCACGTCGTTCCGCAGGTGAGCTTGCCTTGTTCGAGCAGCACGACGTCGGTGCACCCGAGCTTGGTGAGGTGATACGCAGTGCTCGCACCGGCGATGCCGCCGCCCACCACGACGACCTGCGCATGTCGGGGACAGACCGTGTTTCCGGTCATGCTGGATTCGTCATCGTCGGATGGTGGCCCGAAGACGTGGTCGGTCCCCGGGGGCTAGCCCAACAACATGGCGAACGAATATCGATGTTTCGCAATTTAGTCGAGAAACTAGCCGAGTTTCAGCGCGGCGATGCCGGCGACGACGCTCGCAGCGCCGGCCAGCCTGCGCCAGCCGAAACCTTCTTTGAGCCAGATCGAACCGAGCAACGCGGCGAACAGCACCGACGTCTCGCGCAGCGCGGCAACGGCGGCGATCGGCGCACGGGTCATCGCCCAAAGCACGATCGCGTACGCGGCCAGACTGCAGCCGCCGCCGACCAGTCCGATCCGCACGCTCTGGCGCAAGTAACTCAGCGCGGGCCGGCCGCGCCGGACGATCACCCACACGACAAACGGAATGCCCTCCAGGAAGATCAGCCACGTGACATAGCTTATGGCGTTGCCGGAGGCGCGCGCCCCGGCGCCGTCGACCAGCGTGTACGCGGCGATGATGCATGCGTTGGCAAACGCCCAGTAAGCCGCCGCACGCGAATGGGCGCGTCGCTGAACGAAAGCGATGCTGACGATCCCCAGCGAGATCAGTGCAATCCCGAGCGCCATCTGCGCGCTGGGCAGCTCGCGCAGCACGAGCGTGCCCAGGATGGTGACCAGCAGCGGCGCTGTTCCGCGCATCAGTGGGTAGGCAAAGGACAGGTCGCCGGTGCGGTAGGCCTGCGACAAGGTGACGTAGTAGCCGAAATGGATCACCGATGATGCGGCGATGTAAGGCCACGCGCTTAAGGGCGGGAACGGAACCAGGCCGACGCATACCAGCCCCCACAGCGATGAGCCCGCTACCACCGCGGTCGTATCCAGCAGCGCGTCGCCACCGGCCGACGACTTGAGCAGCGCGTTCCAGCCTGCATGAAGAAAGCCGGCGCCGAGTACCGCCAGCGTGACTCCGACGGAAAGCTCCATCAGGCAACTAAGCCGTTCGCGGCTTGCGCTTTTGCCAGGAATCCTTGGAGCCGCGAGTCTCCGGAGCCGCGGGAGTCGCGGGCGGCTTCGATGGCGGCGCGGGCGGCGCCGGTGCTTCCTTCAACCGGGTCTTGGCGAGCACTCCCGCCTGCTCGAGGATCGGATAAGCGATGGAACAGATGTGCGAATTAATGCGCTTCAAATCGCTGATCAGATCGAGGTGCAGCGAGGAGGTCTCGATGCTCTGCAAGGTGTTGACGGAGAGACGCTCGATGTGCGAATCGGCGTACGCGCGCTCGAGATCGCGAAAGAGCACCTTTTCCGCCAGGAGCTGCTGCGCGCTGCCGAGGTCTCCGTGGAGAAACACGCTCATCCCAAGGCGCAGGTTGCCGATCAGGCGTCCGTGCAGGTCGCAGATCTCCTCCATGCCTGCTGCGGAAAAATCGCGGCCCTTTTCGATCTTTTTTTCCTCGAGGTCGGTCACGATGCGCTCGACGATGTCTCCCACCTGTTCCATATTGATCGTGAACGACACGATGTCGGCCCAGCGGCGTCCTTCCTTTTCGTCGAGCGCTTCGCGGCTGACCTGCGTCAGGTAGAGCTTGATCGCCGTGTAAAGGTCGTCGACGATGTCGTCCATCTTTCGTATTTTTTCGGCCAATGCCCGGTCATTGGTCTTCAGCACCGCGAGCATGCCGTTCAACATCTGCTCTATGAAGTCGGCCAGCCGCATGGCCTCGCGCGCGGCGTTGCCGATTGCGAGCTTGGGCGTGTCGAGCGCTGACGCGTCGAGATAGCGCGCCTTGGCGGGATCGTCCGCGTCGTGCCTGGCGGGCAGCAGGCGCTCGGCCACGCGCGCGATCTTCTCGGTAAAGAACAGGAACCCGACCGCGATGACGACGTTGAACAAGAGGTGGAAATAGACGGTGATTTGGGCGTCGCCGAGGGGTACCGACGCGAACAGCTCTTCGATGTAGGGCAACAGCGGCACGATGATGGCGCAGCCGATCAGCCGGAACAAAAGATTGCCCAGCGTCACGCGCCGCGCTTCGGGCGACGAAGTCACGGTGGTGAGCATCGCGAGCAGGCCGCTGCCGAGATTGGCGCCCAGCACCAGGCCAAGTGCGACGTGCAAGGAAATCACCTTCGACGCCGCCAGCGTGGCGGTGAGCAGTACCACGGCCAGGCTGGAATAGGAAAGCATGGTGAATACCGCGGCGACGAGCATATCGAGCAGCACGTCGCCGGTCAGCGAACCGAAGATGGCACTGACCCCAGCACCTCTGGTCAGCGGCTGCGCCGCAAGCACGATCAATTGCAGCGCCAGGATGATCAAGCCGAGCCCGATCAAGATGCGGCCGAAACGGCCGATCTGACTCGACTCGCGGCGCATGAAGAGCGTGACGCCCAGGAAAATGAAAAGCGGCGAAAGCCACGAAAGATCGAAAGAGAACACCAGCGTCATCAGCGCCGTGCCGACGTCTGCCCCCAGCATCACCGCCAGCGCCGGAGCGGTGGCGATCAAGCCCTGACCGACAAACGACGCCACCATCATGGCGGTGGCCGTGCTGCTCTGGATCAATGCCGTGATGCCGAGCCCGGCGACAAAAGCGGCGTAACGATTGGACACGCTCTCGCGCAATAACCGGCGCAGATCGCCGCCCCAGATGCGCAGGATGCCGGTACGCACGATATGCGTGCCCCAGACCAGCAGGGCGACGCCGGCCAGCAGGTTGAGCAGGATCTTCAAGCCCGGCTTCCCCGCGCGGCAGCGGCCATGATCGCCGAGAAATGCGCGAGCGCTGGCGTACGCTGCCCGGCGAGCTTCGCCGTGTCATCCCAGAGCCGGAGTAGGACGGCGCGCTCCGCGCCCGGCCTGGCAATGAACTCAGCTGCGTCCGCCGCTGAAAAGGTGCCGCCCTGCAGGACGAGGCTGCGCTTGGAGTCGGCGGAAAGCGCATCGTGGTATCCCGGTCTCGTCGCGCACAGATAACGTTTGGCGTCGACGTGCAGACGGATCGGCTCGAGCACGCGGTCATCGAAGAGTCCGCGCAGGAATGGCAGTGCGAAGTACTGGTGCACGTCGTCGATCCCGCGCGCGGTCGGCGTCTCGCCCTGGTCGTTGAGCAAATGGCCAAGGTCGTGCAACAAGGCCGCGGTGATCAGCTCGGCGTCGGCGCCGGCAGACTCGGCCAGCGCAGCGCTCTGCAGCGCATGTTCGAGCTGCGTCACCGGCTCGCCGCTGTACATCCTGCCGCCGTGGCTCTGGTACAGAGCGCAGATGTCGGGGATCGTCAGCGCCATCGAAGCGTCACCATCGCCGCCACAAGGAAAATGAGCGTCAAACGACGGTCAAATGCCGCCTCGAGCGGCGTGTTCGAACGCTTGCTCACCATGGCAGCGAATAAGTCTTGAGGTTGGTAAAGCTTTTCATCGCTTCCTGCACGCCTTCCTTGTAACCGAGGCCCGAATCCTTGATGCCGCCGAAGGGGGTGAGCTCCAAGCGGTATCCCGGAACCTCGCGCACGTTAACGCTGCCGACCTGGAGCTCGGCGACGAAGCGGGTGATCCAGTCGAGGCGATTGGTGCACACTGCGGATGACAGTCCGTAGTCGGTCGAGTTGGCGATGCGTATCGCGTCGTCGATGCCCGCGAAGCGAATCACCGGCGACACGGGGCCGAAGGTTTCGTATTTTACGAGCGCCATGTCTGGCTGCACGTGATCGAGCACCGTCGGCGAGTACAGCGCGCCCTCGCGCACGTTGCCATGGAGGAGCTTCGCGCCGCGCGCGACCGCATCGGCGACCTTGGCTTCGAACGATTTCGCGGCCGCTTCATCGATGACCGTGCCCATGTCGACTGCCGGGTCCATCGGGTCGCCGTATTTGATCGCCTTCGTTTTCTCCACCAGCAGCAGGACAAAGCGGTTGGCGATCGACTCCTGAACGATGATGCGTTTGACCGCCGTGCAGCGCTGCCCCGAGTTTCTGTACGATCCCGCGACCGCCAGCGTCGCCGCCTCCTCCAGATCGGCGTCTTCCATCACGATCAGCGGATCGTTTCCACCAAGCTCGAGTATCTGGCGCTTGTACACCGCCTTGCCGGCGATGTACTTGCCGACCGCGACGCTGCCCGTGAAGGTCACCAGGTCGACGTCGGGATGGGTCAGCATTTCATCGGCGATTTCCTTCGGGTCGCCGGTGATCACGGAGAACATTTCCGGCGGCAGCCCCGCCTCGTACAGGATGTCGGCCAGGAGGAGCGCGGTCAGCGGCGTCTTCTCGGCGGGCTTCAGCACCATGCGGTTGTTGGTGACGATCGACGGCGCGATCTTGTGCGCGACCTGGTTGAGCGGATGGTTGAAGGGCGTGATCGCCGAAATCGCGCCCTGCAAGGGCTCGCGCAGCGTATACACCTTGCGCTGCTTGCCGTGCGGGGTGAGATCGCAGGAGAAGACCTGGCCGTCGTCGACCAGCGCAGCATTGCCGGCGAAGACGAACACGTCACAGGCGCGTCCGACTTCGTAGAGCGAGTCCTTCTTGCAGATGCCGCTTTCGGCGGT
>DATMNH010000329.1:0-3056 GCA_035568975.1 Casimicrobiaceae bacterium | reverse complement strand
CGTTGCGGGAAACAAGTTGGCGGCGCTGCCGAAAATCACCGGTGTGCGTCACTGGTCTTCGTCCATGGGAAGCACGGTGGTTATTGACATGGAAGACCAGGTTCCCTACGAAGTGCATCGTTTGATGTCACCGGAGCGGATTTACTTCGATCTGCACGACACGGTTCTGTCGCCCGAGTTGGACGGAAAGACGATGGACATCGGCGATGTTTCGCTGACCCGTGTGCGGGTGGCTCAGCCCGTTGCCGGCGTAACGCGAATCGTTCTCGACACGAAAGACGGATCGAATTTTTCCGTCAGCATGGAATCGAGCCCGTATCGCCTGGTGGTTGAGCTGCGCGGCCGCGAAAAAACCCTGGCTTCGAGCAGCATGGCTACGAAGAGCATGACCTCGAACCGGACCGCTGCGTCCCTGCACGCAGCTCCGACTTCGGCGAAAGCGGCTCCTGTAGCAGTATCAGCGGCGAAGGCATCCGACCAACCCGTGCCGGCGCGAACCGGGAAATTTCGCATCGTGCTCGACGCCGGGCACGGCGGCTGGGACCTGGGTACGGTTGGACGGCAAGGCTTGCTGGAAAAAGATCTTGTCCTCGATGTAACCCAGCGTCTGGGCAGGTTGCTGCAAGCGCGATTGGGGTCAGAAGTGATGTTCACGCGGAGCGGCGACACCTACCTGCCGCTCGATCAGCGCGCTGATTTCGCCAACCAGACACAAGCCGATCTGTTCGTTTCCATTCACGCCAACTACAGCAGCTCGGCGGCGTCGCGCGGCGTTGAGACCTACTACACGAATCTGTTTTCGGCTCCGGGGGCCCGGGAAGTCGAAAAGCATGAGGATGGAACCTTCGCCAGGTTGACTCCGGTATCGTTATCGGCCAGAGGGTTGCATGAAAAAATCGAGGAGTCGCGCCGTCTCGCCGCAAGTGTCCAGCGATCTCTCTACGCTACCCTGGCAGCGAGTAGCCCGGACATTCGCAACCGTGGAATCAAGGACTCAGCTTTTGCCGTGCTCACCGGGACGACGATGCCGGCCATTCTTACCGAGATTTCTTTCGTGAGCAGTCCGGCGGACGAACGCAATCTGCAGAGCGCGACTTACCGCCAGCAGATCGCGGAAGCGCTTTACAAGGGCATCGCTGGCTACCAGCAATCTGCCCCACGCGCGAAAATCGCCCAATTGCAAACAGCTGCCGCGCGCCGGTAAGGGACCCGGCTCAAGTTTAGACTAGGCTATGGTTGTATCGAGGTCGGCGTTTTGAGGTTATGACGCTGCGAACTTCGGGCAACGTTTAGCCATGCTGATCACTCTCGACGACCTGCGGCGCTTCGCCGTCGCCCACAGCCTCTTCACACCTACTACGTTGAAACGCGCCCTCCATCGGCTGGGCTTTGTGCAGGCCGACCCGATCCGCTCGCCGGCCCGCGCTCAGGACCTGATGCTGCGCCATCGAGTCAAGGATTACCGTGCCGGCGACCTCGAACGCCGCTACGAGAAACTCGGCGTCGAGGAAGACTTCTTTGTCGTTTACGGCTTCGTCACGAAGTCCATACAGGCGCTGATGCATCCCCGCTCTGATACTGGGGTACCTGCCGAGAGCCGTCAGCCTTGGCCTGCTGCACGCAGGAGGCGAGCCCAGCTCCTGCTGGAGTTCGTGCGTGAACGCGGCGCAGTGCACCCGCGCGAAGTCGATGACCATTTCTCGCACGGCACGGTAACGAACTACTGGGGCGGTTCTTCGAACGCCACAACTCACCTACTGGCCGCCATGCATTATCGCGGGATGCTGCGTGTGGTGCGGCGGGAGGGCGGTATCCGCATCTACACTGCACACCAGCACGGGCTCGAGCCGGCCGACGAAGCTGAGCGCTGGGCTCGTATCGACGCGCTGGTCGATGTCGCCGTCCGAATCTACGCGCCGTTGCCCGGTGCGTGTCTGTCGGACCTGGTGCGCCGGCTGCGCTTTGCCGTACCGCAGTGGCAGGGCGAGTTGAACAGTGCCTTGCAGCGGGCCAAACAGCGGCTCTCGCATACGCGCGTCGATGGCGTCGAGTGGTATTGGCCGGCCGAAGAGGATCCGGTGCGCAGTGCGCCGCAGAACACGGTGCGCTTGCTTACGCCCTTCGACCCGGTAGTGTGGGACCGCGACCGCTTTGAGCTGTTGTGGGGCTGGGTCTATCGTTTCGAAGCCTACACACCGGCGCCCAAACGCAAGCTAGGCTATTACGCTCTGCCGTTGCTTTGGCGCGATCGTGTGATTGGCTGGGGCAACCTGTCGGTGAAGATCGGTGAGCTTAAGTCTGAGTTCGGCTATGTCGAATCACCGCCGCGCGATCGCGCCTTCAAGCGCGAACTCGAGGCGGATCTGGATCGCATGCGAGCGTTTCTGGGCCTCGAATCCTGAATGGAGGCGGGCGGCCACCTTGTTCCGAACCCAAGTATGTTCCGGGCTGTGGGTGTTTTCATCACACGGCCCAGAGCGTCGTGGTTTTGGTTCTACGTGGTGGACGGTGTCGAATCTCATCTTGATCTTGAGTACTTTCCACTCGTTTCCTTTCACCGCACCTGCCTCGTCGAGAGCCTAAGCGCTGCTCCGCCTTCAAAGTTGCGACTCAACCAATCCGCGCCGCGCTTCACCGGAGTGCGATCCTCACCACGTATAGTGCGCCGTATAGTTGATCCTTGCCTCACCGTTCGCAGCGATGGTCACCGGAAATTCGATGGTGTGCGAATCGGTCTTCCTGTGCTTGGCGGAAGTGAAAGCGATATCCCAGGTCAGCGCGCGATACAGGTGTTCGACGACCCTGACCTCCACCGGCTCCTTCTTGTGGTTGCGAACTTTGATCTCGAATGATTCGGTGGCTGCCCTCTTGCCGTCGTCCACATTGTAGTTAGTGCGAGTGCGCTCCCCGGTCAGGTCGAACGCGTTGCCGGTGTAGATGCGGACGGTCTCGTCGCGAGGCGTGTGGTCAATTACGTTTTCGCCGGTGAATTCGATCTGGCCATCGTCGTTGCGGCGGTAGAAACGAACGCGGCCCTTGGGCAGCGGCATGCCAAG
>DATMNH010000328.1:0-7176 GCA_035568975.1 Casimicrobiaceae bacterium | reverse complement strand
TTTTTCCATCACGGAGGAAACATGAAAGCCCGCATCGCCATCGCAGCCAGCCTGACGGCACTTTCCGTCATGTGCGCAATGCCAGCGTCCGCGCTGAAATACGCAGAGCCGGAGCACAACCTGAAGGTCGATCCGGCCATTCCGAGCTGGCAGCCGGGTGAAGTCAAGAGCGAGCCGGAGGAGGAACTCAACCTCGTCGGCGCCGACATCATGGACGAGATCTCGCTCGGCTGGGTGAAGATCTACCGCAAGCAGTACCCACGTCTTAGTCTCACCATGGACTTGCGCGCTTCCGGCGCCGGCGCTCCGGGCCTGGTTTCTGGCAAGGGTGACTTAGCTCCCGTCGGACGGGAAATGTTTCCGGCGGAAGAGAAGTCCTTCGTCGACAAGTATGGCTACAAGCCGCTGGCGATCAAGGTCGCGACGGGCAGCGTAGGCTCCCTAGGCAAGACGGCGTCGAGCGTGATCTTAGTCGATAAGGACAACCCGATTGACTGCTTAAGCCTGCCGCAGCTCGACGCGATCTACTCGAAAACGCGCAAGCTCGGCTACAAGGAGGTCAAGACCTGGGGCGACTTGGGTGCCAAGGGCGATTGGGCCAGCCGTCCGATCCACCTCTATGGGCTCAAGCCCGTCAACGGCATCGAGCAGTACTTCAAGGTGGTGGCGATGGACGGCGGCGAGTACAAGGACAACATCCAGTTCGTGAAGGGCAAGGGCTTCACGCATGCATTCACGGTGGCGGCCGAGGACATGGCCACTCATCCCGGAGGGCTCACCTATGCGCTGATGGCCAACGTCACGCCCAACGTGAAAGTGCTCAAGCTCTCTGCGAAAGAAGGTGGGACCTGCTACGAGCCGAACGTCGAAAACGTCTACTCGCATAAGTATCCGTTCAGCCGCTACGTCTACATCTACGTCAACAAGGCGCCGGGTAAGCCGCTGCCGCCCAAGGTGAAGGAGTTCCTCAAGCTCGTGCTCAGCAAGGAGGGTCAGCAGGTGGTCGCCGACGAGCGCGTGTTCATCCCTCTGCAGCCCGAGGTCGTGAAAGAGGAGTTGCGCAAGCTGGAATAGAGCAGTGAGTGGGTCCTTAGTGGGATTGGGCCCCATTTTACCGGGGCCCCTTTTTTCCACCGAAAGGGACTAGGTCGGGCATTTTTCAGGAGGTGATGTGAACAAGGCAACTCGCAGCATCGCTGCGGCGATCGTCGCATTGGCCGCTGTGCTGGCCACGGGTCCTTCAGTGGCCCAGACGCGCCAATCGGAGGATACCGAAAAGGCTCTCCGTGCACAGGCGGACCGGGCCGGGGTCATCTACCAGCGCGGGAAAGCAGCGCACTACACGCAGAAGTTCGACTTGAGCGGCATGCCGCACTACGTGCCCAAGCAACAGCTCACGGGCTGGATCCGCCTCCACGGCAACAACTACTTGAGCGACGGGATGCTCGGCGAACTGTGGCAGCAGGGGTTTGCCAAATTCCAGCCCGGCATCAGGATCTCGTATTTCCTGCCGACTTCGGCGCTCGCGTTTGCCGCGCTTTACTACCAGCAAGCCGACCTCGTCATGGGACACAGGCCGGGCTTCTACGACCTGCTCGCCTACGAGAGGGTCATGAGTTTCGATCCGCTCGAAATCACCGCGGTTACCGGATCCTATGACGTCGGCGGCTGGGAAAACTCCCTCACGATTCTGGTCAACGAAGACAATCCGCTCAAGTGCATCAGCATGGAGCAGCTCGATGCCGTGTTCGGCGCGGCGCGCGACGGCGGTTGGGCGGGAACCAACTGGCGTACCGATTGGGCGCGCGGGCCCGACAAGAACATCCGTACCTGGGGCCAGCTCGGGCTCACGGGAGAATGGGCGAACAAGCCGATCGACGTGTACGGATTCAGCATCCGCTACAACACGGCAACCGACTTCTCCGACAAGGTGCTCAAATCGAGCGACAAATGGAACGAGAACATCCACGCCTACGGCAACATCGTGAACCCCGACGGTTCGCGCTACATCGAGGCCGACCAGATCGCCGACAACCTGGGCAAGGACCGCTACGGCATCGCCTATAACCGGTACCGGGGCGATCGCCCCAAAGTCAAGCGCCTGGCCGTCGCTGCAGGGGGAAGCAAGGACTGCGTCGAGCACACCATCGACAATATCCAGAAGCGTACCTATCCGCTCTACAACGAGCAGTATTTCTATACCAGCGTCAAACCCGGCACGGCGATGGACCCGAAGGTCAAGGAATTCCTGCGCTACGTTCTCAGCCAGGAAGGGCAGGCCGACGTGATGCGCGACGGCAAATACCTTCCCCTGACCGCCGACGTGGTTCGCGAGCAGTTGAAGAAGCTGGAGTAGGCCATTGCGGTGCTCGTTCGTCGCGGCCGCGAGCGTCCTTTTCGCAGGCCGGTTGCTCGCGGCCGGTCTAACGGTGGATGCGAGGCTGCCGGGCTATGAGCCCGCCGCTCCGGTCAGCGGTGAAATCGTGTGCGCGGGCAACCACGCCACCGACGAAGCGATGACGGCGTGGGCGCGTAAATTCGCGAAGTATCATCCAGGCGTGACCTTGCGTCTGCGCGACGACACGCGCCTGACGACGGATGCTTTCGACGTGGCGATCGCTGCCGGCGATATCGATCTGATTCCGTCGGCTCGCGAGCTCGTTCCTTCGGAAACCGAGCGGCTCACGCGGAAACTCGGGGGCCCGCCTCTGGTAGTCGCCGTTGCCACGGGGAGCTACGCGACCAAGAGCGGTACCCACGCGCTCGCGTTCTATGTCAATTCCGCGAATCCGCTGGTGCGCATTTCCATACCGCAAATACGCGAGATCTACGCGCCGGGCGGCAAGATTACGAAATGGGGCGACCTTGGGCTCACCGGCGAATGGGCGGATCGACCCATCCATGTTTTCAGCGTGCCCATCTCCGATCCGAACGGAAATCCGCTGGGCATCATCAACTACCTGCAGCAGCGCGTGTTCGGCGGCAAGAGCGGATGGAGAAGAAGCATCTACCAGGTGGACAGCAACGGTCCCGCGCTCGACCAGCACATGCTCAACAGGATCGTCCGGGAAGTGGCTCGCGATCGAGACGCCATCGGCTTCAGCGGATTCGCGTTCGGAGCGCCTGGCGCCAAGACGCTCGAAGTCGCCGAAACCGACAACGGTCCCTGGTACAGGGGCACCCATGACGAGGTCGCAAACCGCACCTATCCGTTGACCCGCACGATCTACCTTGGCGTCAACCAGGCCGTAGGAAAACCGCTGCGCCCCGCGGTGCGCGAATTTCTCCGCTTCATCCTGAGCCGCGAAGGTCAAGAGACATTCACCGAGGGTCCGGAAAAATACCTGCCGCTGACCGCGGATGTCGCCATCGCCGAGCGCGCGAAGCTTAATTGATCGTGAGCGAAAAAAACATGCAACTCATCGGGCCCTCTAAGCACGGGATGGGGATCAGTCTCGCCGTGAATCTCTCGATGTGGACTCTGGTCGCGCTGGTCCTCCTGGCTGGAGGGACGAAGCTGTCGCGCGCTGAGGAGAACGAGTCTGTGGAGGCCCAGAAGGCGAGGGCGAAGCGGGTAGAGAGCAGGGCGTCCACAGTCTTCTATACGCACAAGTTCAACCTGGACGATTTGCCGCACTACCAGCCCAGGGAGAAGGTATCCGGCACGGTTCGAATGTGGGGCTCCAATTATTTTTCGGACAGTCCGCTGGCAGGATATTGGGAGAAGGATTTCCAGAAATATCAGCCCAACATCAAGTTCGCTTTCCACCTGAAGACCAGCGAGCACGCGATCTCCGGACTCAACTTCGGCGTGTCCGACATCGGACCCATGGGCCGCCAGATCATGTGGGACGAGCTCATGGGCTTCCAACGGGAATTCAGCTATCTGCCCCTGGGAATCGTGGCGGTCACCGGGAGCTACGACGTGTCGGGCTGGAACGCGGCCATCGGCATTTTCGTTCACAAGGACAACCCGATCTCCAAGCTCACGCTTAGCCAAGTGGACGGCGTCTTCGGCGCCGAGCGCTCGGGCGCGTGGAAAGACCTCGTGTGGGATGAATCGCTGGCTCGCGGCCCGGAGAAAAACATACGCAAGTGGGGCCAGCTCGGACTCACCGGCGAATGGGCGGACAAGCCTATCCACGTCTACGGCTACAACCTCCAGTTCCATTTCCCCCAGGAAATCGAATCGCGGGCGTTTGGCGGGGTATCCGGCAAGTGGAACGAGAACCTTCGCGAGTACGCCAACAAGCTCAACGCCGACGGCAGCGTTCGGGTCGCCGGTTTGCAGATGATGGAGGATCTGAGCAAGGATCCCTACGGAATCGCCTACGTCTCCGCCGGAACCGTCTATCTGACTCCGACAACGAAGCCCGTCGCCCTGGCCGCCTCGGACGGCGGACCCTATTACGAGCTCAACCTGGAGAACGTCCGGAACCGGACCTATCCCATGTACGCGGATGTGTTTTTCTACGTCAATCGCGACCCGAAAAAGCCGATCGATCCCAAGGTGAAGGAGTTTCTTCGATACATCCTGAGCCGCGAGGGCCAGGAACAAGTGATGCGTGACGGGAAATACCTTCCCTTGACGGCGGAAGCCGTTCGCGAGCAGTTGAAGAAGCTGGACTGACGAGAACCTGACGATCGCTCAGTGTGTTCCGCGCAGAAACGACGCCGGAGCTCCGGGAGATCGAATAGTTGGAGAACCACGCCGCCCCGCCGGGGTCCAACCCCAGGTGCACAGTGGAGATTGAACTATGTGGAACCATCGGGGTTTCGTGTCGGCAGCGGCCATCATGCTCATGGCGCTGCCGCTTCAAGCGGCGGTCACCGTTTCCTACGGGGATCCGGATCGTTTCACCGACGCCGGAGATATCAACAGCGATCCTCGCAAGGTCATGCTCACGCTCGAGCGACATCTCAAGGAGCTCGGCGATCGTTACCTGCCTCCCCAGAGCAATTTGAAGATCGAGGTGCTCGACCTCGACCGTGCGGGCCGCCCTATCATGAATCTGCCAACCGAACTTCGCATTGTCAATGGAAAGGTCGACATGCCGTGCATCGAGCTCAACTACACGCTCGAGGTCGACAGCAAGGTCGCGCAATCGCGACGCGAGCGGGTCTGCGATCCCAACTATCTGCGACCCATGGACTCGTCGCGATACTCCGAGCACGATCCCCTGATCTACGAAAAGAGGTTGCTGGACGAATGGTTCCGCGAGCGGTTCGCGAAGGCCGCGCCGCGCTGAATCACTGATCTCCCGCATCACCCCACGAACTTGTTCCTCTGGAGCCGGCCGAGGTTCCAGCTTGCATCGATGCGCAAACGATTGTGCATCTTCGCGGGTCTCCTTGCGTCAGGGTCGAACAGGAAAGAAAAGCAAGCGGTGCCATGGCAGCGCCACACGATGTCGTTACGCGATTACTTCACGGCGTACCTGGGGAACATGAGGGCTGCGCCGTAGCGCGTTGCAAATGCTAGAAAACTAACATACAGTGTCAAGAAACTGTCGATAATTTGCCTGCCAGCGCGGGTGATCGATGGTCGCGATCGCGAGGCCACTCTCCAACTCGACAGATGGAAGTCGAACCCCAGCTACGGGCTCGCGACGAGCACGCCGCGCAAGTCACGCCGCACCTCGATCCAGGCGGGTCTGCGCAAGGCGACCCGGCGATCCTAGACAAGTCCATCGTGAACTCGATCACAGCCGCCGGGTGGCGTATCGAACCGATGGGTGATGGCTGTCTGATTGTCGAATTCGGACAGCGCGTCGACGCGGAGATCAATCGAACCGCCCGCTCGGTCGCCCACTACATGCTGGCGCATCCGATCGAGGGGGTAGTCGATATCGTTCCCGCCTTCACTTCCGTGACTGTCCATTACCGCCCGGAGGCGTTTTCGGATTCGCCTGCGCACGATCCGCCGCACCGGCAATTGCGGCGACGGATCGAGGCGATTCTCGCGCAAGGCATCACGCACCCGATCGACGTCGCCCGACTCGTGGAGGTGCCAGTGTGTTACGGCGGTGACTTTGGACCGGACCTCACCGGAGTCGCGGCTTCGTGCGGTCTCGCGCCGGAACAGGTGATCGAATTGCACGGCGCGTCGCCCCACGTTGTATACATGCTCGGCTTCGCCCCGGGTTTTCCGTATCTTGGCGGGCTCGACCCGCGGCTCGCGATGCCAAGGCGCGCGACGCCGCGCACGAAGATTCCGGCGGGCACCGTGGCCATCGCGCGCGAGCAGACTGCCATCTATTCAATCGAAACGCCGGGCGGGTGGAATCTGATCGGGCGTACACCGCTCAAGCTGTTTGCGCCACAGGCGACTCCTCCTTGTCTGCTCCAGTTGGGCGACAGGGTGCGTTTTGTGCCGATTCCGCTCGAACTCTTCAGGACCCTCGAGGCGCAGCAAGCGTGAGCGTGCGCGTCGCGAAGCCGGGCGCGCTGTCGACGTTGCAGGATCTGGGGCGTTTCGGGTACCAGCGCTTTGGTGTTGTCGTCGGCGGCGCAATGGATGCGTGGTCGCACCGCGCGGCCAATTTACTGGTCGGCAATTGCGAATCCGAGGCGACACTGGAGATCACGCTGATAGGACCCAGTCTCACGTTCGCCGAAACGGCGCTGATCGCGCTTTGCGGCGCCGATCTGTCGCCTCGGGTCGGCGAGCGCCCGTTACCGCTGGGCCGGCCGGTGCTGCTACGGGCTGGCAGCCAGCTCGACTTCGGCCGGCGTCAGTCCGGTTGCCGCGCGTATTTGGCCGTGCGCGGTGGCTTTCATGTCGCGCCGGTGATGGAGAGCAAGAGCACTTACCTGCGCGGCGGCTTCGGGGGATTCCACGGTCGAGCGCTGCGCCATGGCGACGAGATCCCGATCGGTGCCGATGACGCCGAAGACTACTATCCGGGAGTCGGGCGAATGCTGCGCGAGAGCGGCGATTCATTCTATGCGCACGCTTGCGCGCTCGTTCCACCATTCGCGATCGCCGCCAAAACGTCACGTGCGATCCGTGTCGTCGGCGGCCAACAATGGGACGCGTTGACGGACAGCGCTCGGGCGCAGTTCCTTAGCGCGGCGTTTCGCATCACGCCGAATTCCGATCGCATGGGGTATCGTCTGGAGGGCCCGAAGCTCGAATTGCGCGAACCGATCGAAATGATCTCCGAGGGCGTCACT
>DATMNH010000327.1:0-8379 GCA_035568975.1 Casimicrobiaceae bacterium | reverse complement strand
CGAGAACAACGGCGTTTACGGACTGACCAAAGGCCAATTCTCGGCGACGGCCGACAAAGGATCCAAGGCCAAACGCGGGGCTATCAATAACGATGCCCCAATCGACATGGTGATGCTCGCCCTGCAGCTCGGCGCGACGCTGGTGGCCAGAAGCTTCTCCGGCGACAAGACGCAGCTGGTGCCGCTAATCAAGGCCGCGGTGAGTCATCGCGGCGCGGCGTTCATCGACGTCGTGAGCCCTTGCGTTGCGTTCAACAACCACCCCGGCTCGACCAAGAGCTACGATTTCGTGCGCGAACACAATGAGGCGGTGAACCGGCTTGACTTCATGCCGCAGCGGACTGAAATCACCGCCGAATACGCTCCCGGCAGCGTGCGCGAAATCGTGCAGCACGACGGCTCGGTGTTGCGCTTGCGCAAGCTGCACGATGACTTCGACGCGAGCGACCGGATCGCAGCGATGAACTACCTCCAGCAGCGCCATGCTGCGGGCGAGGTCGTCACCGGCCTCTTGTATCTGAACAGTGACGCCGGCGACATGCACGCGTCGCTGAACACCGTCGACACACCGTTGAACGAACTGCGTGAGAAGGAACTGATTCCAGGCGCCGCAGCACTGGAGAAATTCAACGCTTCTTTGCGCTGACGCGAAACTGTCGGGATCCGGCGACGGTCGCAACCGTGCGCCCGCGCGGCTACAATTAAACGATGCGCCTGTTCTGGCGAATCCTCGCCGCCATCGGCGGCGTGCTCGTTGTGCTGATCATCGCGGTCGCGATCGCGGTCCGGACCATCGACGTCAACGATTTCATCGCGCCAATTCAAAAGAGCGTCAAGGATGCCACCGGACGGGATCTGGTCATACGCGGCGGCATCGACTTCAAGCTTTCCCTGGAACCTGAGCTGCTCATCGATGATGTGAGCTTAAGCAACGCTGAATGGGGCAAGTCAGCGCAGATGCTGACTGCCAAGCGGGTCGAGGCCCAAGTCAAGCTGCTGCCGCTTCTTCAGCGCCGCTTCGAGATCGTCCGATTCAAGCTCATCGATCCGGTTATCGCTCTGGAAACGGATGCCGGAGGGAAGGGCAACTGGGAATTCTCCAGCGCCGGGAGCGGGGGCGCGGCCCCCTCGTCTGCCGGGAGCTTTAACGCATTCACCATTGGCGATCTCGCTGTCGACCATGGCGCGCTGAGCTTTCACGACGGCGAATCGGGCAAGACCACCAATATTGCCATCGATGCGCTTTCGCTTCATGCGCGCGATGCGGAATCTCCGGTCAGCGCGCGCTTTCGCGGCACGATCGGCGACATCGCGGTCGCGATGGAAGGCGACCTGGGGCCGCTGCAGGCGTTGGCCCAGCGACACTGGCCCTACCCGGTCAGCCTCAAAGGCCAGGTCAACGGCCAGTCGGCATCGGTCACAACCAATGTGCGGGTCGAGGAGCGCACGGTTAATTTCGACGAGCTCCAGATCGGCGCCGACCATGACACGATCAAAGGCAAGCTCGCGCTGACGCCGGGTAAGCCGCGTTCGAAGCTGACGTTCAAGCTTGCGGCCACGACATTTGCATGGACCGACTTGCCGCTCGCGCGGAAGCTCGCAGGTGCCAAAGGCGCGGTGGCACATGAAAAGTTCGTGTTCAACGATGAGGCGCTTGACTTCGGAGCGCTGCAAGCGTCAGACGCCGACGGCGACGTGAGCATCGACACGCTGTTGCTGCCGGCCGGCTGGCGGCTCGAAAATGTTCGCGTCCAATTTGCCTTGCGCAACGGGAAGCTCGACGCACCGGTGCTGCAAGCGTCGGGGTTCGGCGGCAGCGCGCGGGGACGGCTCTCGATCGACGCCGCGAAGGTGCACGATCCGGCACTAACGCTCCATCTCGAAGCCAAGGCCCTCGATGCTGGGGCGATGCTCGCGATATTCGGCGTCAAGCGCGAAGTCCGTGGCGGCAAGACCGAGGTGACACTCGACATTGCCGCGCATGGCGAGTCGCCGCGCCAGTGGGTCTATGCTATGAACGGCAACGCGACGGTAGTTGTCGGCCCGGCGACGCTCGTCCACACCAGGTTGGATCTTGAATCGCCGCTCAACCGCCTGGCCGATGCGGTAAACCCGTATCACAGGGTCGACCCATCGACCGAGCTGGAATGCGCGGTCGGCCGGTTGCCGCTGAAAGACGGCATCGCACAGATCGATCGCAGTATCGCGCTGGAGACCAAAAAATTCGGGGCGTCGGCCAGCGGCACGGTGAATTTTCGGGACGAAACGCTGGACCTCGCGATCAAACCCCAGATTCGCCAAGGCATTCCGATCGACGTACCGCAAGTCTCCAGCCTGGTTCGTTTTCAGGGACCGTTACGATCGCCTTCTGTCCACGTCGATGCGGTGGAATCCGCCGCCGCGGCTGCCAAAGTTGGTGCGGCGATCTATTCGGGAGGCTTGTCCATCGTCGCGGAATCGTTGCTCTCCGCCACAACCCGCGCGGGACCGGGTCCTTGTCGGACAGCGTTGGGGCAGGGCGGCGCCATACCCAATCCGTCGGCGCAGCCAAGCCCGTCTTCCCCCTCGAGGCCGCCCGAGTCGATCGGAAAAGCCTTGGGGCGGATTCTGGGCCGCTAGCCTCCCCTCAAGCGCTACCGGTACGCCACCCCGCCGCCGCCGAGTGCGATGCTGTTGTCATTTGACCGAATCCATTCAATCCATGCCGGCCCGCAAACTGATGGATAGCTTGATGGCACGGCGAATGAGCGCGACTTACGCCGGAGCGGCAAGCATCGGCGTCTCGAGCAGGTTCATCGCCGTTTTCGCTACTTGCATGGTATCGAAATAAGCATAGCCTGCAACCGCGGCTGCGCCGACAAGGGGCACCCAGCGACTGGCCGCCGTGCCGGCGACACGCTGCGTGACATTGACGCCGACGGTGGCCAGGACGCTGCGCATGGCACCGCCTGAAAGCTGACGAATCACCAGCCGCTCTCCGGTGCGCACGACCACGTCGCGCGCCAGTTGCGTGGCCGCATGGCGAAAAAGGCAATACACCATGTGAGTGCGCGTGAGCTGCATCTCTCGTCCGTACATGCCTGCGATATCGGCCACCATCTGCGCCTGGATGCGCCAGATCGCGATCAGGTCCGGAATCACGGTCAACATGCCCAGGACGCCGGGCGGCAACGCGAGCGTGCCCGACAATGCCGCGGCGTGGCGCGCAGCCTTGCGCGCCAGTTTGCGCGCCGCGGAGGCGGGATCCTGCACGGCGCGCTCGCGGCTTGCCGGCACGCTGGAGACGACGTTTTCGATCGCCTCGGCAATTGTTTCGGTAACAGATTGAACGCTGATCGATGATGCCGTCATGGCGCGACCTTGGATCTGGCGCGAGTTGAGGACGTTTGGTCAATCCGCGATTCGCGGCGTAACCATGGCATTGTACAATCCTTGGCGGAACAGCTCGGGAAAGCGCGATGTTGCAGATACTGTCGTATGCGATTCTGTCGCCGGCTTATGTGGAATACGATCCTGCGACACCGGCGGTGGCCCAGCGCGTTGTCGAGTTGATCGAGGCCGCGGCACCGTGGGCGAAGGCAGAACATATTGGCAGTACCGCGATACCCGGCTGCGCTGGCAAGGGGATCGTAGACCTCGTGACGCTGTATCCTCGCGGAAGGTTGGAGGATACGCGCCGGGCGGTCGATGGCCTCGGCTTTCAGCATCAGCGCGCGGGACACGAGTTCCCGGAAGATCGCCCGATGCGCGTCGGCGCGATCGAGTACGAGGGACGAATTTACCGGCTGCATGTGCATATCGTCGCCGCGGACTCGGCGGAGGCAAAAGCGCTTTATCGGTTCCGCGATGTTCTGCGCATTGATGGAAAATTGCGCGATGCGTATCAGGCGAAAAAGCGCGCAATTCTCGAATCCGGAACCAGCGATCCTACTGGCTACACCCACGCCAAGGGCGAGTTCATCAACGCGGTCATCGGCAGCAGCGCGCCGTAGCGATCCGGGGCGAGGAACGAAGACGCCAGTGCACGACACGGCGCTGCGGCGCAGACGGTGGGTGTGATGCAGGTTTTCGGATTCGCGGGTTGGTCGGGCAGCGGCAAGACGACGCTCGTCGAGCGCCTCATACCTCAGTTGCGCGCCAAAGGCCTGGTGGTCTCGCTGGTAAAACACGCGCACCATGAATTCGATATCGACCAGGCGGGCAAGGATTCGCATCGTCACCGCGAAGCAGGCTGCCAGGAGGTATTGGTCACATCTGCCGTGCGCTGGGCGCTGATGCACGAGCTGCGCGGCGCCCCTGAGCTTACGCTCCATGCCGCGCTGGCGCAGCTCTCGCCGTGCGATCTGGTGCTGGTCGAAGGCTTCAAAAGTGCCGCGATCCCGAAGCTCGAGGTCTACCGCGCCAGTGTCGGCAAATCGATGCTGCATCCCCGCGACAAGAATATCGTCGCCGTGGCCACTGACGGGCCGCTTACTACGACGCTACCCGTGTTCGATCTGGGCGATATCGCGTCGATCGCCGCGTTCATCCTCGCCCACGCCGATTCGCGTGGCTTTCCGTAAACACTAGTCGCCGCAGGCTTGCTTCGCCGCAACGGCAGGAACTCATACAGTCTGGATCGCCTCCAATCTGGGCTCGATACCGGTCCAACCTGGGCCGCGGGCGTCCTTGCAACACCCCGGCGCGCCGGTCGTCGGATCAGATCGTCGGCGAATTGACTTCGGAAATACCCGGGCGTAAGGTGAAATTGTGGAGATTGCTGTGCATCGATCGGGTATGACCGGTGGGTAATTACCCACCGGGCTTTTGCTGAAACAATGAAAAAACAGACACTTCGGACGATTCTGCTGGCGCTGGTTATGGCGGCTGGCGGCGGTGCTTCCGCCCAGGACGGCTTTTATGGCGGCGTGGCCGTTCGCGATGCCGGCGCCGACGCGATGGGACTTACGTTCGGCAAGCTGCCCCTCGCCTGGAATCGCTTTGCCGTACCCGCGGCGGAGGACGCCACCCAGCGTGCGCTGGTGTTTGGCGGTTATCGCTGGTCGAGCGACATTTCGGTCGAGGCGGCGTTTAACGCGAGCGACAAGTACGCCTTGCGTCCCGGATTGATCGGGGTCAGCAGCGTCGGGCTGGGCCTGTCGGATCCGAGTCGAACCTGGAACGCAGACGTGTATACGAGCTGGGAATTCGTACACAGCCTTTCGCTATATGGGCGCCTGGGTTATGCGCAAACCGAAACCCGTGCGTTATTCGCACCGGTGACACTGGTCGCCGGAGACACCCGGCGGCAGCGCGACGGTGTCAGCTATGGCGTGGGTCTGCGCTACGATCTGACCCAGGCGTTGGGCCTGCGCGTAGAATACGCACGCTTTAATCGCTTCGGTGCAGACGCCGTCGGCGCCGGATTGCTGCCCGACTCCGATCACGTCACCTTGGGCGTTCAGTTCAAGTTCTGATCGCTTCCTGATCCGCCGTTCCGGGATTCGACACCGGCGCGCAGTTGTCCTGATCCCGCTGGCGTTTTTCGTCGATGCGATAGAATCGACGCAACTTCTCTCGCCTTTACTCGCTCATGGTCCGCATCATTTACCTCGCTCGCCTTCGAGATGCGTTCGGCAAGTCGGCGGAACAGGTCGATTTGCCCAGCGACATCGGGACCGTGGCCGCTCTGCTGACGTGGCTGCGGACACGCGGCGGCGTCTGGGCCCACGAGCTCGCGTCCGGGCGCGCCGTCCGGGTCGCGGTGAACCACGACGTCGCGCAGGCTACGACGCCGATCGGGAACGGCGACGAGGTGGCCTTGTTTCCGCCGGTAACCGGAGGCTGACGCTCGATGTCCGTCCGGATTCAGGAACCTGATTTCGACGTGTCGTCCGAGCTCGCCGCCTTGCGGGCCGGGAACAAGCGCGTAGGCGCAGTCGCGACGTTTATCGGCGTGGTGCGCGACCTCAACGACGCGTCGCAGGTAAGCACGCTTACGCTGGAGCACTACCCGGGGATGACCGAGAAAGCGCTGGCGCAAATTGTCGATGACGCGAAGCAGCGCTGGGACATCTACGACGCCCTCGTCATTCACCGCGTCGGGCCGCTCAAGCCCGGCGATCAGATCGTGCTTGTCGCCGTCAGCAGCGCACACCGCGGAGAGTCGTTCGCCGCGTGCCAGTTCATCATGGATTACCTCAAGACCCGCGCGCCATTCTGGAAAAAAGAAGAGACGCCCGAAGGCGAGCGATGGATCGAGGCGCGCGCCAGCGACCAAGACGCCGCCGCACGCTGGTAGCGGCGCCTCGCGCGTAGCCCGCGGGACGGCGCGCCGATACCGACCCACCTCCCGTCGCATTCACCTTTTCATCCGCCGTGGATGATGTCCGCTTGATCGCCATCGATTGGGGCACGAGCTCTGCGCGCGCGTACGCGCTCGGCGGTCATGGCAAGATCGTAAGCAAGCGCAGCGCCCCCCTGGGGGTACAGCGAGTGGCGCTCGGCGGATTTGCCGACGCGCTGAACGTCCTTTGCGGCGGCGACGTGCCCGACGATGTGCCGCTGATCGCATCGGGAATGATCGGCAGCCGTCAAGGCTGGGTCGAGGCGCCCTATTGCAAGTGTCCGGCGGGATTCGACGCCATCGCGGCGTCATTGATAGGCGTGCCTGGAACGCGGCTTTCCATTGTTCCGGGATTGATGTGTCAAGACAGCGATGAGGTACCCGACGTCGTCCGAGGTGAGGAGACGCAGGTCTTCGGCGCCTTGTCGGAAGGGATAGTCGCGCGGCAAGTCGTCATTTTGCCGGGGACGCACAGCAAATGGGTCATCGCCGGGCCCGAGGGCGTCGAGACCTTTGCGACTTTCATGACCGGCGAGGTGTACGCGGTGTTGCGCGAACACAGCATTCTCGGCCGGCTTGCCCTCACCGGCGTCGACGATGCCGCGCTCGAGCGGGGGGTGCGGCACAGCCTGCGTCGCGATGCGGCGTTGACGCATGACCTCTTTTCCGCACGGACGCTGGCGCTGACCGAAGCGCTTGCGCCGACGGGCGTCGACGATTACCTTTCGGGTTTGCTGCTCGGGTCGGAAATTGCCGCGGCGCGCGCCTGGCTCGCAGGGAAGAGGTTGGAACGCGCAACCGTGATGCTGCTCGGTGACGCCGCGCTGTTGCTGCGCTATCGTCGCGCGCTCGCGCTGGCCGACATCGATGCCGTGCTCGGGCCGTCCGACGCCGCCGCGCGGGGTCTGTGGCGGATCGCCGTCCACGCTGGCATGCTGACCGATAAATAAAATGACGCTGCAATCCTATCTTCATCCGCTGCCGCTTATCGCGGTGCTGCGTGGCATTACGCCGGTGGAGATCGACGCCGTGGGCGCAGCGCTCATCGACAACGGTTTTCGCATTCTCGAAGTTCCGCTCAATTCGCCCGAACCGTTCGACAGCATTGCACGCCTCGAGCATCGCTTTGGCGCGCGCTGTCTGACAGGCGCCGGCACGGTGATCAAGGTGGCCGACGTGGCGCGGGTCGCCGCTGCCGGCGGTAAGCTCATCGTCATGCCGCACGGCGACGTAGCGATCGTGCGCGAAGCCAAGCGTCTCGGCATGCTCTGCGTGCCCGGCGTCGCGACGCCCACCGAAGCCTTTGCGGCGCTTGACGCCGGCGCCGACGGCCTGAAAATGTTTCCGGCGGAGCAACTGTCGCCGGCCGTTCTTAAAGCCTGGCGCGCCGTGTTGCCGAAGGACGCGCTGGTATTCCCGGTCGGTGGTATCCGCCCCGACAATATGACGGCGTACTGGGAAGTCGGCGCCAACGGCTTCGGCACCGGCTCGAACCTGTACGCCCCGGGGGCGACGGCCGATGCCGTGAGCGAGGCCGCGGCGCGATACGCGGCCGGGTTTGCCTCATTGAACGCTCGTTGATGCGCCCGCTGCTGCGCGACGCTCGGTTCGATCTCGTCGCGCTCGGCGAACCGCTGCTGGAATTCAATCAGACTCGCGCGGGAGAAGAGCTATACCTGCAAGGTTTCGGCGGCGACACCTCGAACTGTATTATCGCCGCCTCGCGGCTGGGCGCATCCACCGCCTACATCACGCGTCTGGGCGACGATGCCTTCGGGCGAAAATTCCTTGCGCTCTGGACGCGTGAGAACGTCGACATCGGCGGCGTGCAGACCGATCCCGACGCGCTCACCGGCATTTATTTCGTGACCCACGGGGATCGCGGGCACGAGTTCAGTTACCTTCGCGCCGGTTCGGCTGCGAGCCGCATGCGTCCCGCCGATCTGCCGCTGGACCTAATCCGCGATGCAAAAGTGCTGCATGTCTCGGGTATCAGCCAGGCGATCAGCGCGAGCGCGTGCGACAGCGTTTTCGCCGCGCTCGACGCGGCGCGC
>DATMNH010000326.1:0-2143 GCA_035568975.1 Casimicrobiaceae bacterium | reverse complement strand
GACGCGGCTTTTGGGCCATTCGAAACGCTATCCCATATTGCCGTACAAATTCGGCGACGCAAGATGAGTGAAAGCCAACCTCTAAGAACGGTTCACGAGTCTAAGCCATGTTGAGTTTCACCTTTCGCGGGAAGGTCGCCGACATAGACGAGACGACTTCGGACCAACTGCTGCATCCGTCGACGCTTCTCCTGATCGAAGTCGGCGACACAATCGATCGTGTGATCGTGCCGGCGTCGGTGTTAGGCGATAACCTCCCGCTTCTGTGCGCGGGGCGCCCAATCGAGCTGGGCGGCGAAATTCGCGGCTTTCCTCGCTGCTCGGTCTACATCGCTACGCGTCTGAGACTGCTTGATAAAGGGCACTAAGCACTGTGGCTGAGTGTATTTTGGATTTCCACGTTTGCGCAGTCACAACGCCACTGTCGGAGACCGTCCGACATCTGTCGCTGAATTGCGACGCAAAAACTTTAAACCTCTCCCGCCAGCTCTCGTCAAACCTGCTACCGGTGGTCTTGCCGGTGCTATTTGTCAGGAGTTATCCATGGCTAATAAACACAAGAGATCATTGCGTCTGCTTGCCGGAGCGCTGGCGGTATTGAGCGCAAGCGCGCTGGCAGGCGAGATCACGCTGTTCCAGAACAGGGACTTTCGCGGCAACGCCACGACGCTGCAGAGCCCGATGCTGAATATGGAAAGAAACGGTTTCACTACCGCATCGTCGGCGGTCGTTCGCTCCGGCGTGTGGCAGGCGTGCACGAATGCCAACTTCCAGGGCACGTGCGTCCAGCTCCAGCCGGGCGAATACAGGGACGTCAATGCATTGCTGAACGATGACATCGCATCGGTGCGCGAGATATCGATCGCCTCCGCCGTTCCCGCGCCGGTGATCGTTGCAGCCTCGCCTACCGTTCCGGCGCCGGTGATTGTCGCAAGCAGCGAACCACGTATCGCGCTCTTCGAGCATTCGGGCTTCAACGGCCGTTCGCTCGAGCTGACCAAGACGTTTGGCGGGTTGGGTAGGTCCGATCTCTATGCCGGCGCCGATGCAGCCGTCGTTTATGGTGGCGTGTGGCGCTTATGCAGCAGGCAATACTTCCGCGGCGAGTGCGCCGATTTCACTCCGGGGCGCTATGAGAACCTCGGTTCGCTCACCGGTCGGGTGAGCTCGGCCGAGCTGGTTGCGGTCACGGCTACGGCGCCGGTCGGTATTGCGCCACCTCCCGTGGTCACCGGACGGGTGGTGCTGTACGAGCAGCCTAACTTCGGTGGCGATTCGGTGGTGATCAACCGCTCGGCGATACCCAACCTGCAGCGGGTCGGTTTCAACGACCGCGCTGCATCGATGGTGATCGAAAGCGGAACCTGGATGTTCTGCACCGACGCAGGCTTCCGTGGTAGTTGCTACACACTTGGTGCGGGCCAGTATGCGTCGCTGCCTCGGGACGTCGACCGCAGGATCGCCTCGGCGCGGCGCGTAGACGAGGTGTACGGCTCGCTGTAGCGAGAAAGCCAGTCGAGCGTCGGTCGCATCGCGATCGATGAAGAAAACGCGGGGCCGCTGCTGACAAAGCGCGGCCCCGCGCTTTTCATGAGCGCCTCCGGACAACCGTGCAGGAAGGTACGAGATAATAAAGCAGGCAAATAATCGCGCGATCCACGTAGTGTGGCGGTCCAATTTGCCGTATCGCCTGAATCGGTCGCCTGTTCCCTGATGGGATCCAAAAATGCGCGCGCAGCGTGGGGGTCGCCCGGAATTCGCCAGGAACCCGGCCGCGCGACTGGAGTTTTTCGCCATGCGGCATGCGTCCTTGGACGAGCGCTTCAACCTGTATCCGGTGATGCGAACGGCAGTGGTACCGGACTAGCACGGAGTCGCCGTGTGCTCGCGGTCAATTGACCGCGGCGCTCGGTGTCGATCACGCGAGCGACGGTCAACGCAGAATTGCACGGCCAGCTTCAAAGTGTCGGGCCAGCCGAGGTGCCGGCGGGAACAATCTAGAGTCTTGCCGTTCGTATAACATTCGGGAATCCAGCGCGCCGGCAGCATTCGATTCGATGGCACCTCGTGCCAACGCCAGGTTGCGACGGCCGGACGCTATCCCGATTCTTTGCCGCCCAGAAACGACTGACTGATGAGCCAC
>DATMNH010000325.1:0-2334 GCA_035568975.1 Casimicrobiaceae bacterium | reverse complement strand
AGCGCCGGCCGTCACCCGGAACGTCGTGCCGATGCGGCGGGCGATGAGACCGCTCTCTTTCAGCTCACCAATGCGGAAGGCGACGTCGATGCCTTCTTCCACGAGATCGATAAAACGATCATTCAATTGCAGGTCGACGCGGAGTAACGGGTAGCGCCGCATGAACGCGCGCATGCGGCTCATCACCTGTGTTCGCCCGAAGCCCACCGACGTCGCTACGTGGAGTATCCCGGCGATCTGTTCGCGACCGGTCTTGAACGACGCTTCGGCACTTTCGACGGCATCGACAATCGTTCGGCACTGTTCGTAAAAATGCTGGCCCTCGGCCGTCAATGTCAATTGCCGGGTTGAGCGCGCGAAGAGCTTGCCAGCGAGGCGCCTTTCGAGTGACGCGATGAGCTTGCTCACCGTCGGCTGCGTCGTATTCATTTCCCGCGCCACCGCGGAAAAGCTGCCCCTCTCGACGCAGCGGATGAACGCGGTCATAGCGGCCAAACGATCCATCAAGTTCCTTCCATTCCATTTCAGAATACCCACTATACCCGGCTATGGTCTTCCGCGAAGTCCCCGCGAGGTCGATATTCCGGGCTGTCGACCGGCCGAAGGCCCGAGGCGGTGCCATCGAAGTTGTGAAACCGGAGATCATCGTGTCATTGCAGACCGAACTCAACGCCGTTCAGGCAGCCTGGAGGCAGCGCGCAGGCGACGACGTCGCGACAACCATCGCCGCCGACAACGAGGCTTTGCTGCGCTCGGGGCTTGTCGCGCGCGCTTTGCAAGCAGGTGCGAAGTTCCCGGATCTGAGGCTTCCCAATGCGCGTGGTGGGCAAACTCGTATTTACGATGTCCTTGCTCGTGGTCCGCTCGTCGTCACGTTTTACCGGGGCGGCTGGTGTCCGTACTGCAACTTGGAGCTGCGGGCGTATCAAAGCGCGCTCGGTGACATTCGCGCGCTCGGCGCCGAGCTTATTGCGATCTCTCCAGAAGCGCCAAACCACACGCTTTCGACCGCTGAAAAGAACGACCTGACGTTCGAAATCCTAAGCGACGTCAATGGCGTGCTCGAAGACGCGCTTGGCATCCGCTTCGATCTCAGCGACCCCATTGTCGCGTTATACAAACGCTTCGGCCGCGATCTGCCGTCGCATAACGGCGATGCCGGCTGGTCGCTGCCCGTGCCCGCGACCTATGTCCTCGACCGCGACGGCCGCATCGTGCTCGCCTTCGTGGATCCTGACTATCGCAGGCGGCTGGAGCCCGCGGCAACGATCGAGGCTTTGCACAAGATCAAGGTGGCGGAGACCACGTAGTGTCGATGCTTTCACGAAGGTACCTATTGCGGGCGACCTATGATCGATCTCTATTACTGGACCACACCCAACGGCCACAAGATCGCCATCTTCCTCGAGGAAGTGGCGTTGCCGTACACCATCAAACCGGTGAACATTTCCGAGGGCGAGCAATTTGCTGCCGAGTTCCTGGCGATTTCGCCCAATAACCGGATCCCGGCCATCGTGGACCACGCGCCAGTCGACGGCGGCGGTCCACTCGCGGTGTTCGAATCTGGTGCAATTCTCCAATACCTTGGACGCAAGACCAGAAAGCTGCTGCCCGCCGATCTTCGTCGCCAGAGCGAGGTCATGCAATAGCTGTTCTGGCAAACGAGCGGCCTAGGTCCGATGCTGGGGCAGAACCATCACTTCGCGCATTACGCTCCCGAGACGTTGCCGTATGCCATCAATCGTTACATGAAGGAAACCGAACGCCTTTATGCGGTACTGGACCGCCGCTTGCAGGATCGCGAATTCGTCGCCGAGGTGTACTCGATCGCCGATATTGCCAGCTATCCGTGGATCGTTCCGCGCGCGCGACAGGAGATGAAGCTCGAAGAATTTCCGCATCTCAGACGCTGGTTCAACGCGATGGGTGCACGGCCCGCGGTGCAGCGCGCCTACGCGAAAGCAGCGGAGATCAACACGGCGCCGACAGTCACCGAGGCGGCGAAGGCCATCCTGTTCGGGCAAGGGCGGAGGCTGGCGGCCTGACTACACGGCGGTTGGATGTAAGAAAAAGACACGTTGGAAGGACCAATGCGCACACGTGATACCTGAGGTAAAAAATGAACCGACGAGTCAATGCAATTCTGGCAATCGCCCTTCTGATGCCGACGGTCAGCTTCGCGGCGTGCGACGCGAAGAGCGGTCCGAAAGCCGCTGCGCTGGTCGAGCTCTACACGTCGGAAGGCTGTTCGAGCTGTCCGCCGGCGGACAAGCAGCTCAGCCAGTTCCCATCACGCGAATACAGCTTCGGCCAGGTTGTGCCGATCTCGCTTCA
>DATMNH010000324.1:0-3014 GCA_035568975.1 Casimicrobiaceae bacterium | reverse complement strand
ACGGTGCGAGCGGCCACGATTTGACCGCCTTCCAGGTGCTAACGTCGATAACCTGGATCGTGTTCCTCTCTTCGTTGTTGACGTAGATCCATCCCTTTCCATTTGGCGCCGCACCCTCCGGCGATACGTCCTCGAGCTCGGTCGTGCCGACGATGTTCCCGCTTACGGGATCGATTGCTACGAGCGTCCCGGTCGGACGGCTGTGATTCGTCAGAATGATCGTGAAATTGGAGCAGAGGCGGGCCGGCTGAAATTGACCGCACGCGGCCATAGGTTCCACCGAAAACGCCACTCGCAACCGAACGCTTAAAGTGTTGCTAATTCTCGAGAGGATTGCAGAAAATTATGCGCGGGCAGCAATGCTGCTTTCAACCGAACAAAAGCAGACGGTTGAGAACGTCGCATGTCGGCGAGGAACGGTCGTTTGCAGGCTGAGGTCAGTGGCACCTCCGGCGAATCGAGCCGAGGCACCCTATTTACGTCGGTGTACCGGTCAAGAACGTCGCCTTCGGATGCGCTCGTTTTTGCGGCGCCGTGTCAACTGCAATGCCTACGCCGGTACCGATCAGCGCACCTGACACGGGTTGGCCGATAGCGACGCCGCCACCGGTACCGATCGGTCAACAGGCGATGGTCGCAGGCTCCGACCTTTTCCGCGGTGGCTATTCGACTTTTTCGAAATCGATGCGCTCGTCGACCGGCAGGCCCTGCAGATACCGGCGCAGGCAATCGAGCCCCATTTCCACCGCACTGAGGCGCACCCAGTCGCGCCCGCCGACAACGCGGGAGCGGCGCAGAACGCTGTCGTTCGTAGTGGCGACCGCAAGGCAGATGGTGCCGCCAAACTCGATGCGATCGGCGCCGTCATCGATATCGACCAGCACCGCCAGCGCGTGCGTCGCGCCGGTCTGTGCAAGCGCCGCGCGCGCGACCATGCCCGCGGCCTCCTTCGACATTCCGTCCTTGAGCAGACCCGGATCGAGGCCGACCACGGCACAAATGTCTTCGCGCCGACGCGCGACGACGCCACGGCGCAGGACTGCTTCCGCCTCTGGCAGATGGGCGATGCGCCCGGCGATCTGGCCACTGCTGAATGTTTCGACGATCGCCAGCGTCGCATCACGCGCCCGCAACGCGTTGAGCACGACGCCCTCGAGCGTGGCGTCATCTTCCGCGATGATGAAGTTGCCGAAGCGCTTCCGCACCGCCGCTTCGACCGGCGCGAGCGTGCACCTGACCTCATCCATGTTGGCGCCGCGCACAGCGAGCTTGGTCTCCAGCTGCGGGTAGTGCGCGCGGAAACCGAGCTTCACGCCGCCCCCGGGCGCCAGGGCCTCGACACCGCACAGCAGGGAATCGGCATGCGATTCGCCAATGCCGTACGTATGAAAGCGCTTCAGATAAATGGCGGTCTGCTTGCCGGCCTTGGCAAGCAACCGGGGGATGATCTGTTCTTCGAGCATGCGTCGCATTTCGCGCGGCACCCCCGGGGTGAACAGGAACCGCGCCCGGCCGATGGTCAGCGCGAAGCCGCATGCGGTGCCGATGGGATTGTCGAGCACCTCGGCGCCGGCGGGCAGCATCGCCTGTTTACTGTTGTTGGGTGGCATCACGCGGCTGCGCCGTTTGAAATAGTCCTCCATCGTCGCCAGCCAGCGTTCGTTCAATTCGAGTTCGACCCCAGCGGCCCGCGCCGCGATTTCCTGCGAGAGGTCGTCGACCGTGGGGCCGAGGCCGCCGTTGACGATGACCGCATCGGCGCGTTCGCCGGCAAGCCGAAAGGCCATCAGCAGGTCTGCGCGGTCGTCGCCGACCGTGGTTTCCCAGGTGACGGCGAGGCCGAAATCCTCGAGCTTCTGACTGATGTAGCTGAAATTGGTATTGACGATCTTGCCGGTGAGGACTTCGTCGCCGGTGCAGATGACTTCGATGCGCATGAATTTTCTGTTTCAGCGAAATTTCGCGCAGGACAAGTGTCCAGCGCCAGCAGGAACCGTCGTCGCCAAAGCACAAAACGACCTCAGGGGGAACCGCGCGCCCGCCATCCTGTGCGCCCTCTATTTCTTCTCCAGGAGCAGCGTCGCTCCTCACGCAATATGGGAAGCAGCCGTTTCGCTGCCTTCGCCAGGAACCAAGGCAACGACACTTCGATGCGCAGCGCGTCCTCCAGCACGTCAATACTCGCGGCCGCTGTTTGGCCGAGCGAGCGCATGCGAAAGCGCAATGTATCTCCTTCCCAAGTCTCCTGCTCCATGGCGATCATCGCTCCGAGGTGACCGTTGGTGCGCGCAAAGCCCTCTTTGAGCCGGCGGACAGCCTCGACCTTGCCGAGGCGACGGGCGATAAGGACGGTGACGGTATCGCTCACGAAGATTGAAACCGCGTAGTGGGTACGTGCGAGCGCGCAATTAGAATCGAACGGCGATCACACCACCGCTCGAGGGATGGCGGCCGCTCTGACCCAAACCGGGCGGCGAGCACAGCGCTGCGGCGAGCCAGCGCCGGTGGTCGGCGCAGAAAGAACCTACGCCATTTTATCATCGAACGCACCGTCGATCGATGGCGCGCCGACGATAGCCCAGCGTCGGTGGCACCCATTCGGTTCGCTCGCCGGCCGGCATTGGCGTTACGCATCCTGTTCGCTGCTTCGCTGATCCGTTGACGGTCTGGCTTGTCGCTTCTCTTGCTGCGCGTGCGACCCGAGGCGGTGGTTGACCGCTTGGAGTCACGGTGGTTCCGGGCGTGAGTCTCCTAAGGCTTGCATCGCCGGAGCTGGCCGAAGGCGCACCAGCGGGTGGGTCTACTCGCAACCGAACGCGTAAAAGGGTTGCGAGTTCTCGACGCCGATTGCAACAGCCAAGAGATTGCAGCACCCTTTGCCCTAAGCCTGAACAGCGGACGGTCGAACCTTCTTGCATCGGCCATCAGTTGTCGTTGGCCGACGCAGACTGGGCGACCGCTTCAGACGGAGAGCAGCCATCCGCCGTCGTCGGCCGGACTAGCGCTATCGACCC